>JAZLIJ010000181.1:0-14421 GCA_045617325.1 Fibrobacter sp. | reverse complement strand
GTGTTTTTGAGATTGTCGCGTTAAATCTGCGAATGAAGTAAGCAGTGGCTAGTAGTTGGTGATTTGTGGTTGGTAAACAGGAGAAAGTTTGGCGCTTCGCGCGGGTTTATTCTGAAACGAGATGCGTTAGGGATGCAGCTGCGAGATCCCGAATCAAGTTCAGGATGACATTGAAGGGGAATTGCAGAAAACAGTTCAAACCACAGGAACAGTGTATTTCCAGATGCATAAATCGTTCATTGTACAGTCGCTTCACTCACCCTGCGCATCTCGTTTCAGCGATAGCATCTCGCATCCGCAAAATTCTTATAATTCATACTTCATAACTCATAATTCATCTAGGATTCTATCGCCCGTTGGGCTCCAGAACGACAATTGCGATAGGGTCCAGGATGACAGCGCTAGAGTCAGCCCAAAACCGCTCAACTCCCAAGCCCTGCGCATCTCTAGCCGCAAAAACCGTTCATTATTCATTACTCATTATTCATTGTTCATTGTTAATTGTTCATTGTTAATTGTTCATTGTTAATTGTTCATTGTTCCCTATTTCCCCCACATCCCAACCACCAGCCACCGACCACCAACCACTATTTTGCTATTTTTTAGCCGAATTTTATAAAGGAACCCCTAATGAGCAAAATTATTAGCCTCGATGGCGATTGGCAGATGATTTGGGACACGGAAGATTCCGGTATTTCTAATAGATGGTACGCAACCTACCCCGAAAATACGCAGACGGTCAGCGTCCCACACATCTGGGAAAGAGCTTTCGACAAGCTTCTCATGGCACAGGATTGCGCATTCTATTTCAAAAGATTCACCATTGATGACGAAAAGCAGACAACAAAACGCATTTTTCTGCGCTTCGAACGCGTAGCGACACACGCTACCATTTGGCTCAATGGTAAACTTCTGGACGACCATTTTGGTGCGTGCGCTTCATTTATGGTCGAAACGCAAAAGGCAATCAAGCTTGGCGAAGAAAACGTTCTTTGCGTGCGTGTCGCAAACATGGGAGCAACCAACAGCCGCATAGACCTCGGACGTGAAAGCCGCGAAGGCGCAAACGATCGCTATGTGCATCCAGGCGAAATGCCAGTCGGTCTTCCGTGGAACCAGTACCCTTACGGAGGTATTTTTGGTCATGTAGACTTGATTCTCGGCAATACAGCATTCATTTCCGATGTTCACCTGGAACCCGACATGGACCAGGAACGTATTTCTGTGGATGTCGCTTTTAACAATCCGCGTGGCTACCAGTCCAGACTTCGCATTCTCATGCGCAATCCGAATGGCGACGTCTATGAAATGTTCAAGGACATCAAGCTTGAAAAGGAAAACGCCTCGCAGAAGTTCATGTTCGGCATCAAGGACTGGAAACGCGACAAATGCGTTTGGAGTCCGGAACACCCGAATCTTTTCGCTATTGAATTCCAGCTCGAAATCAAAAGCGCCAAAGGCAAGGCTCCGGAATACACCTTCCCCGTCATGCGCACCTTCGGCTTCCGCAAGTTTGACTGCCTCAAGGGCGATTACTACTTGAACGACTCCATCCTCAAGCTGCAAGGCGTCACCTACAACCAGCAGTGGAGCGAAGGCGGTCTTTGGACAGACAACAACCCCGCTCTTGAAAAGGATTTGAACGCAGTCAGAGCCGCAGGCTTCAACGTCATTCGCTCCTGCGGCGCACCTCTCAGCGAGCAGGCACTCGACTACTGCGACAAGATTGGCCTCCTCGTATTTCAGGAATTTCCGATTCACACGATGCGTTCCACTCCGCAAGGTCTTGAAATTACGAAAAAGCTCATCAATGACATCGTCAAGGAGCAGCACAACCATCCGTGTATCGCACTCTGGATTCTTGGTTCCGAAAACGGAACGTTCATGCTTCAGAACGGTAATAAGCTTCTGAATGCAATCAGCCCCATCGACACTTGCCGTCCTGCGATTAGCAACTTCAACAGTATTTATCTCGACAACGAGGCAAACTTCCACAAGGACACGGGCAAAATCATCCCAGTTTCCATTGACAAGATTTCGCAATACACGACAATTCGCGTGAACCCGCGCATGAACCCGAGTGCAGCATACAGCCACTACCTTGCCCACATGCTCGACAAGGAAGACGAGGAACTGACGGTCCCGGATGCAGGCCTTGGCGATAGCCACTTCCAGGATGAAGAAGAAAACATCTTGAGCGATGTCGGCAACAAAGTCATTGTCACCTTGAAGAACAATACACTCTTCCCCAAGAAGGCGACTACCATCGGCGGTCCACGCAGCATCAAGAACCAGAAGGCCATCAAGACGGTATTCAAAAACGTGGAGTCCTTCCTTGACGACAAGAAGCTTTCCATTTGGCCGTCATTCGAATCCTTTAACGAAGATCTTTACAAGATTGCCATCAAGAGCAAGATTGATCAAATTACCGCTTTCCAGAGCAACCCTCAGATTGCCGGATTCTTCCTGGATCAATGGGCAGACTACAATACCAGTTTCTGCGGATTGAACGATGAAAACCGCAAGTCCAAGGGGCTTCAGAAATTCGCAAAGGAGA
Source organism: Fibrobacter sp. (assembly GCA_045617325.1). Taxonomy (GTDB): domain Bacteria; phylum Fibrobacterota; class Fibrobacteria; order Fibrobacterales; family Fibrobacteraceae; genus Fibrobacter. The sequence continues at coordinate 11,864 of JAZLIJ010000181.1, read as the reverse complement.
TTACAGCTCCAAGCCGAGTTCTGATCAGCGAACTGGAACATGTTGTCGCTCCGCAAAGTGAAGTCAGCTTCCAACTCACGCTTCTTAATAACAGTCGTATAGAAGATCCTGAAGTCGAAGTCGCTCTCCTGGACGAAAACGACAAAGCCCTAAACGTTCAGAAAATCATCCCTGAAGATGCAGGAAGCAAGAAGGTGCTCACCCAAATGGGAATCACCACCATCAAGGCTCCTCGCGCAACAGGCTCCTACAAAATCCAGCTCACACTCAAGGACAACGGCAAGGAAATCCATTCCAGCACAGAAGACCTTGTGGTAATTGAACAGGCTGATGTGAAGAAAGCGATGAAGAAAGTCTGCTTCCTCGACTACTACGACGACTCCAGCGACGCACTCGCTGCGCTCGGCGGTCCGGAACAGATTATCTTCACCGCAAACCTCAGCTCCTGGCCGGACGAGATTTTGGACAAGATAATCGACGTCACCAAGAATGGCGGCAAGACGCTTCTCCTCTCCGATATGACCACAGAAGATATCGACCTTCTGAACCAGAGCCATTCGTTCGAAAAGAAGATTGAAGCGCAGTGGACTACGGGTTCGAACGAGTTCAGCCTCCATTACCTGCCAAAGACCTCGCCTCTCATGAGCGTATTCGGCGGAGACGGCGTACTCAACCACCTTTCCTCCTCTGCAATGCCAGGCATCTCGCTCAGCGAACTTCCTGGTGCAACCGTATTCGCGCGTTCCGTCACCATGAAGGACGGCGAAATCGTGCCGGGCGTCGACCTGCAGCTTTGCCCGTTCGGCAACGGAAAGATCATGTTCAACCAGTTCAGCGTCATCGAAGGCTTGGAGACGAACGCATTGTCCGATTCCCTCTTCACAGCCATCGTGAACCTTCTGTAATTGAACAATCGAGCGATAAACTTTGGAAATGCTCCGCATTAAGCGGAGCATTTTCTACGAAGGAAAAATTTTAATTTTGATTTAGCAGAGGTCAGGTAAATCAAATGGCTGGAATTACTTACGAAGTCGAAGACAAGAACATTCTTGTTAAAATCAAGAGCGAAGCAGCAGAGGCTGCAAAAGAGTTGATTGAAGCGGCTCACCTGCACAAGGGGCAAGTCGTCGTAATCGGTTGCAGCACGAGCGAAACCATCGGCAACACCGTCGGCACCCATTCCGTCCCGGAAGTCGGCAAAGCCATTTTCGACGGGCTCCACGAAGTCTTTGCGGCAAAAGGAGTCCACATTGCGGCGCAATGCTGCGAGCACCTGAACAGGGCGCTCATCGTGGAGCATGAGGCATTTCCGCAAGCAGAAATCGTAAATGTCGTTCCGCAGCCAAAGGCGGGAGGCTCCTTCGCAACCGCCTGCTACAAGGCGTTCAAACATCCAGTCGCACTGGAGCACATCAAGGCGGATGCCGGCATGGATATTGGCGGCACACTCATCGGCATGCATCTGAAGGAAGTCGCTGTACCTCTGCGCCTAAAGCAGAACCGCATCGGCGAGGCAAGCGTCGCATTTGCACGCGTGCGTCCGAAGTTCATCGGAGGAGAACGCGCAAACTACGACGAATCGCTGAAAGACGGTTATCCGGATTTTGGCGATTAGATGACGCATGGGAGACCGCGGCATCCCTCATCGGCAATAGCGGTTCCTCATCGGCGAACAGCCGCATCGCATTCCGCGGCGGCACCACGCGACAGCGATTGCGGCGGAACTCTAAAGTTCCCTGTGGCAGCGCATGCTGCGGATATTCAGCGGCAGCACCTCCTTGTGCCACTTAATCCATTCATCATAATAAATATAGCGACGCTCCCGCTGCCTGAACACTCGACCGTGGACAACCCTGCGGCCGTTTTTTTCTTCGACAGGAATCGCTATATGCAAGCACTCATGGTAAACGACTCCAGCTACGGCATACTTCGGGCAGTTAGCGGCATCGTAGCCCCTGCTGATGCTAATCAGATGAAACTCCTCGCCCGTCAACGGATCCGTGCGCAAGGAATGGAAACTCAAGCCACCGACACGATTGCTCCACGTGATGCGGCATGTGAGAGTTCCTTCAAAATAAGTTTCATTAATTGCCGCAAGAATGTCCAGAAGATTATGATATCTTCCCTTGGGGCGAATCGGCGGCAGGCGTCCCCTCGTCGCAAGCGGTTTCTCCCCCTTATCGACGAGAATTTGGTCAACCACCTGCCAAAAGCGCGAAACCAAATCCTTGATAACGGCAGCATTTTTCTTCGTCTTGCGACGTATGGCATGTTCCGCCCAAATAGCGGCGATTTCCCTAGCATCAGCAAACTCCGCCGACTTCATATACGCAGGCAAAATCACTTCCGGGTGCCCAAACATGGCTCCGCCACGACAGCGGATGCTCTTTTTCATTAAGGGACTGTACTTAAAATTCACCAAGCCATTCGCGGAGCAATCCGAGGGAACACGCTTTTGCGGCACAACGTTCGGGACGCATACATGGTCAAACAAGTCCATCTGACCAAATAAATCCATCTGACCGTCAAACGCCTCGCCCATCAGCCAAGAATTCCTTCAAATCCGTTCACGGCAAGCAAGCCGCCAAAAAAACTTTCCGGCAAGTCCAGCGCGGAATAATGTTCCGAAATGCCGTAGACAGCATCTTCAATCGCATCGGGCATGTACACGATGTAACTTTCATTTTTTTCGGTCTGCAAGGATTCGGGCGTGCAGAATTTCGGATCCGTTTCGCTGAAGTACATGCGGCAGGAAACCGTTCTCACAGAATAGACTGTGCAATCGCCCACGGCATCCGAAAACGGGCAGGAACGCCACGAGGCAAAATAATCGTGCAAGGCCAAGTCTTCCGCTTCATCTTCAGAAGCAGTAGATTCCTTACGCTGTTCAAACAACTTTTCAAACAGCGAAGAGCGCATTTGGCATGCTTCCATGATATTGAGCAGATCCGGACGCTTACGCAATTCCGAGTACATATAAAGCAGCTCGAACGGCTCGACCGACATCGGGTAATGGTGGCAACAGTTGCCACAGGCAGGCCTGCACTGAATCAGCTTTGGCTGTTGAGTCAACACAGCTTTCAAATACAAATCATAAGCATCATGGTACTCACGAGTAAATTGTAAAATTTTGCCAAGCTGTTCGCGCAAATTATCAGGACCTATCGCAAATTCACGATTCAGGGACTCGGCCAGCTTGTCCAAGCGATCCCTTTCTCTACGTAAAACAGAGGAAAGGCGCATTTCAGCAATCCGGTACGCCTTCGTCGGAAAATATTCGCGGTACGATTCCATTGAATTAAAAATGTGATTTTTGAAAAAAAATACTGTTTCATAAAATAGAAAATTCGTTTCCATTATTTTTAATATTATTTTTCTTGTTAGAAAATTATCCAATAAAAAACTCGAGAGAAAAATGAAAGAAATTTCAAGACGAGCAAAATGGTTAGGCATACCCCTTTTAGGTTTATCTTTGGGATTTGCCGGATGCAATCTATTCAATCCGACCGGCGATGTCAGTATTGACGACGACGATTCCAAAGGACTTACCTACGAAGGTTATCTGAAAATTCAAGATGGAGAATTTTCAGAAGCCAAAAAACTCTTTGCAAAAGCAATCAAGGCGGATTCCACTAATTCCGAGGCTTGGTTTGGAATGGCCAAGGCTGTCATGAACGCAGAACAAAACATGAATACGTTCCAGCTCATAAAGATGGCATCAGAAATCAAAACGCTTGATGCGAAAAAAGCCGAAGATTTGAAGGCTAACATCGATTCTGTTTTGTATTATCTAGATAATCTCAAAAATCTCGAAAAAGAAAACAAGTCGGACAATAAAGTCAAAACACAACAATACGCGGCAGGATATTCCATCTTGCAAATTACGCGTGCAGCGCTTCAACTAAGAGAGGCATCGGCCCAGGTTGAAAATCTTTTCAATGTCAACCCAAACGGAATGTCTCTCGAGCTGAATGATTTCAGCGTAGACTCTCTCAAGGAAAATTTCAGGCCCGTCGTAGCAACTCTTGACATGGCTGCAATAGCCATGCTAGAAGACCCCAGTTCCGCCGCCGAAGTCATTCAATCCTATCTCCCTGATTCGACAATGCAATACTTCGAAAAAGACCAATACAAGGAACTAGTGTCTTTTGCAGCATCAACCATCGTGGATATCAGCGATAGAACGGACTCTCTTGAAGATAACCGCCTAGGAGTATTCTTCAGCTTTGCAAATAAGATTGACGATGATGGCGACGGATGCGTTGACGAAGAAATTCTAGACGGATTCGATAACGATGGCGATGGCGAAATTGACGAAGATCTTCGCGACTCGCATTCTATTGTACAGGAAACAGACATCAACAGCGAATTGGCTATTGGAACCGTTAAATCCATAAATTATGTCGAAAGCTACAACAAAGTAGATATTGACATGAACGGCAAAAAATTCACGGATGACCCAGATGAATGGGAGTTCGCAATCTCGGACGCGAAGGAACGGGCTGAAAAGGATAACCACCTATTGAGGTTCGCCATCGACTTGAGTTTCCACGGCAAGAACCTCCAAGAAAAAATCAAGAACAAGGAACTTATACGCCAAGATACCGATGTAAACAACATAAAATACGATCTTGAAAAAAGAAAAGAGATGGTTGGCGGTTGCTGGGTCAACTACACTCAACAAGACTTCCTTAAATGGTTTAAAGGGAGGAAGTAAAAATGAATTGTAAATTTTTCCTGATGGCTATCGCGGGTTTGGTGGGAGTAAGCTCAGCTGCTAAAGCACCGACACATCACTCTCTTCGTGCGGAATCCATGGGTGGTGCGCATATCGCCGTAGTTGACGACAAAGAAGCTCTTTACTACAACTACGCCGGTCTTTCACAAATCAATCGCCTTGGCAATTACGAACTTCGACCGGAAACGGGATATTATCCGAGAAACTGGGTTGGCGATTTACGACTCAACATCGGTGGTGCAGGCCCGTTCGCCTCATTTTTCTCTACATACAACGACGTCAAAAAGCTACAGAAAGTCTATAAAAAAGTAACGGAAATCGCGAACGAGAACCGACTAAGCCGTACAAAAGTGCTTTTGGATACACTTGACAGTCGTCCTGACCTTGCCAGTATTTTGAACTCATACGACCACAAGTTGCTGGAAATGAGAGTCAAGATGGATGCGGAAATGGCTTTCCACGGATTCGGGGCAGCATTGTGGATTGACGGAAGCATCGCTCCATACCTTGACGAAGGCATTATCCTCCCCTATATTGCCGCAGACACCTTCTATGTTGACGCTGTTGCACAAGCCGGTGGCTCTTACAACATCAACGACCGCCTTTCTGTCGGTGGCGGTTTTAAAATCGCAAAGCGCAGCAAACTGGAAGCTGTTTCCGTTGATGTATCCAACTATTCTACACTGAAGGATACGCTCAGCGACCGATTTGACAATGCGACAGACGACTTCTTTGATTCAAAGACATTCTCATTCGGTATAGACTTGGGCGTCCTTTACCAGCTGACTCGTGAAGTTCGCTTGGGTGCGTCACTGCGCGATGTTTACTTCAAGTCGCTTGCAGGTGACGATATTACGCCGAATTTTTCCGTCGGTGTCAACTACAGCCCACGATTCATGAACAAGAATCATGCTTTTTTCGGACGTAAGTTCAACATCGCCTGCGACTTCGTTGACATGTTCAACACGGACAAGAACTACAAATTTTTCACCCACTTGAATTTCGGCTTTGAACTGGAGCAGAACCTGTTAGCTTTGTCCAATTACATCAACGAGGCTAGATTTGTCGCACTTCGTCTTGCAGCTGGTTTCCGCGGTGGCTATCCCAGTGCAGGTGTAAGTCTCGAAGTTCTCAAATTCTTCACCTTTGAGCTTGCCACATGGGGCGAAGAACGCGGCTACTATACCGGCCAGGATGAAGAACGTGTTTACATGGCGGAATTCAGCATAGGATTCTAGCAGAAAGCATCAAAAGTCGCTCAGGAACATTTTCAAGCGACCCTCCGCTAAATTTTGCAAAAAAAATCCCCAAAATTGGGGATTTTCTTTTTTCTGCGATACGCCTTACTTGTTCTTATTCACAATCAAGGTCTTTGCCTTGAAGGTCTTGCGGTCGATGACTTTCACCATCAGGGAGACCTTGTTATCCTTGTCAAGAGCGTTCCAGTACTTCTTGAGGTTCTCTTCGGCAGTGTCAAAAATCGGCATGAGCTTCGGAGCGCCTTCGAAGGAAGGAATCGGGCTTCCGTCAGTCACGTAGGTGCTGATGAAATGGCCAAGGCCAGGCAAAGCCTTTTCGAATTCGAAAGTAGCGCGTTCGCAACCGGCGTCTTCGCAGTTGTTGCGGCTCTTGAGAATGGAGAGCTTGTACAAAGCCGGCTGAGCGTTCTTGTAGTGGATGCCGGAAATACGCGGTGTGAAGTTCGGGGCGTCGTCTTCGTACTGACGAGTAGCGAGAGCGGTTTCGAAGGTACCGCCGAGCTTGATGGCATCGTAAATCGTGTCGGTCTGGTCGCCGTTCGTGATAATCTGCACGTCGGCAGTATGGCGAGCCGGATAGTAGATGATGAGATGCGGATCGCTGAGCTTGGATTCATCGAAGGCCTTCGTCTTCATGAAGCCAGTCTTTGCTTCCATCTCGAACACGCGGTTGCGGCTGTTCACGCTGCGGCCCATGATCCAGTAGACCTGCACAAAGGACTTGCCATCCGGACTTGTGCCAAGCACGATGCCGCGGCCAGGATACGGATTCTTGGAAAGAGCCTTGAAATTTTCTTTTGCTTCGTCTGTGTAGTTCATTTGTTGTACCTCTTAAAATGAACAATGAACAATGAATAATGAACAATTTTATTTTAGGCGGCTGCGCCGCACATAAAAAACGCGAAGCGTCATTTTTTTTCATTGTTAATTGTTAATTCTTAACTGTTAATTGACCTCATTACCTTTTTGGGTTGTAGTTGTTCATGAGCACCATCGCTAGTGCCACGCAGAACATCACGACACTTCCGACGACCACCTGCTGCTTATGGTTGTAGTCGCGCTTGATGTAGCTCGGATTCTCCTCGTTCATCTCCTGAAGCGTAGGCCCCTTCGCAAGCGTCAGACTGTCCAAGCCGCAAACTTCCGCGATTTCCTTATCCGACATATTCAGCGTGCTGATGCCCAGGGAATCGCATTTGTTCTTCACTTCCGTCGCAGCAGAGGGTACTACCAAAAAGAGAGACAAAAGAACCGCGAATAGAAAGCCGCCATGGACAGCCATGCAACGACGTCCCCGGCCCACCGCGTGGGCGGACTCGCAAGGACGTTTTGCCAAATCCGAATTCTTCACAGTCTCTCGTCTCTCGTCTGTAGGGCGATGCCCGTTCTATAGTCCAGGACTATTCCTTGGCGAGCTTGTCGAGAATTTCGTTCACCATGCCCGGGTTCGCCTTGCCGCCGGACTTGCGCATGGTCATGCCCACGAGGAAGCCCTTCAATGCAACCTTGCCGGCCTTGAACTCGGCAAACTGTGCGGCATTCGCGGCGCAGACTTCGCGGACAATCGCTGCGATGGCGCCCGTGTCCGTCACCTGGACGAGGCCCTTGTCCTTCACAATCTTTGCAGGGTCGGCACCGGTTTCGAACATTTCGGCGAACACGGTTTTTGCGATTTTACCGTTGATGGTCTTGTCTTCGATCATGTTCACGAGAGCACAAAGCTGTTCCGGCTTAATCTTCAAGGCATTGAGACCGCCTTCGAGTTCTTTCACCTTTGCAAGGAGTTCGGTAATCACCCAGTTCGCAAGAATCTTTCCGTTCTTGCAATCCTTTGCAGCTGTGTTATACCATTCGCTCACGTCGCGGTCTTCGGTAAGCACCTGGGCGTCGTATTCGGAAACATTGTAATCAGCCATGAAGCGGGCACGGCGTGCATCCGGGAGTTCCGGCATCGTATTGCGGATTTCTTCAACAAAGGCAGGGTCTGTCACGAGGCGGACCATGTCCGGTTCTGGGAAGTACTTGTAGTCGTGAGCATCTTCCTTACTGCGAATCACGATGGTCTTGTCGGCGTTGGGGTCATAGCGCTTGGTGCACTGTTCCACTTCCCGACCGGCGTCCAAGGTCGCAGCCTGCAAATTCATTTCGGCGTACAGGGCCTTTTCCAAGTTCGTGAAGCTGTTCAAGTTCTTGATTTCGGCGCGGATGCCAAACGGAGCATCTTCAGAGGCGCGGAGGGAAATGTTTCCGTCGCAGCGCATGTTGCCGTTTTCCATGTTGGCCTTGGAAACCTGCGTATATTCGAGCGTCTGCTTAATCTTCTTCAGCACAAGCACGGCTTCTTCCGGGCTGCGGATGTCCGGTTCGGTAACGATTTCGCAAAGCGGAGTGCCGCAGCGGTTCGCGTCAAAGTGGGAATCCGTCGGGCTCATGTCGTGGATGAGCTTACCGGCATCTTCTTCCATGTGGATACGGGTGATGCCCACGCGCTTCTTGGTGCCGTCTTCTTTCACGATTTCGAGCCAGCCGTTCTTGCAAATCGGATGGTCGTACACCGGAAGGCCGCCCGTCTGGGTAATCTGGTAACCCTTCGGAAGGTCCGGGTAGAAGTAGTTCTTACGGGTCCACATGGCGTTGAGGTCAATTTCGCAGTTCAAGGCGAGACCGAGGCGGATGGCATATTCCACAGCCTTCTTGTTCGGCACGGGCATGGCACCCGGCATACCGAGGCAAACAGGGCAAACGTGCTTGTTCGGAGTCGTATTCACTTCGATTTCGCAACCGCAGAACATCTTCGTCTTGGTGGCGAGCTGGCAATGGATTTCAAGACCAATAACAGGACAATAATTCGACATAGGAATCTCCATTAAATTTTACGGGGTAAAGATAGTAATTAGGGGGGTATGAATGAACAATGAACAATGAACAATGAACAATTTTAGCAGCCAGAAATGCGCATGGCAAGATTTAGTGGCTAGGATCTAGGATTTAGTTTTGCCACTGGAGATGTTTTTTGCGAATGCGAGATGCAGAATGAATAAACAATTAACAGTGAACAATGAACAATTGATTCATCTGGATATGCGCAGGTTAGGATTTAGTGGTTAGGATCTAGGGTTTAGTTTTGCAGCTGGAGAAGCTTTTTGCGAATGCGAGATGCGGAATGAATTAACAATTAACAGTGAACAATGAACAATTGATTCATCTGGATATGCGCAGGTTAGGATTTAGTGGTTAGGATCTAGGGTTTAGTTTTGCAGCTGGAAATGCGTTTTGCGAATGCGAGATGCAGAATGAATTAACAATTAACAATGAACAATTTTAGCAGCTAGAAATGCGCATGGCAGGATTTAGTGGCTAGGATCTAGGATTTAGTTTTGCCACTGGAGAAGCTTTTTGCGAATGCGAGATGCGGAATGAATTAACAATTAACACAAATGCGTAAGGCGAGAGCAGCGCGAATGCTTGCATTCGCATTGCCGAGCCTAGCATTTGGCACAAGAGCGTAGCGACTGTGCAATTAACACAAATGCGTAAGGCGAGTGAAGCGGCCAAGCATTGAACGCCTACGGCGTTCACAGCGGCGGTTATGAAATATCAAAATGCAAGCATTTTGCTGCTTCATAACCTTGCATGCTGTTGGCACGGGAGCGGAGCGACTGTGCCATGAACAATTAACAGTGAAGAGGGAATTATCAAAAATTTTTTCAATTCTATATATCGGTCGCGTGGCTCCCTTTGGGATGACTTTTTTAGTAGGAAGTAGGAAGTAGACAGTAGGCTGTAAGCTGTAGGTAATAGTTTGGCGCTTCGCGCGGTTTATTCCGAAACAAGATGCTTGAGGGATGCATCGGTGAGATCCCGGCTCGGAGGCCGGGATGACGTCCCCCTAAGGGGATGTGCACGGGATGACGTTCTTGTGAGTAAAACGAAAAATGCTCAAAACTCAAGCCCTGCGCATCTCCAGCAGCAATTCCTGCTTACCAAGAGCTTGCGAGACGAGTGATGCAGAAATGAGTTCGCTCATTTCTATATCCGAGTCGAAACAGCGGACGCCAAAGGCGTCAACCACTGCATACTAACCACTAGAAAAAAAAGTTTGGTGCCTGCGGCGCGGTGGGGCGCAGAGGCAAGACGCATTTGCGATGCGCAAGCGAGATCCCGTGTCGGCGCACGGGATGACGGGGCCGAAAACGGTCATTCTGGAGGTTTAAAGAGAGAATCTAGGATGAAGTATGAAGTATGAGTTATGAATTATGAGATTGGATGATTTGCTAGACGGTTTCGATACCTGGAAATAGCCCAACCACCGATGGCGAAAGCCATCACTAAAAGAAGAAGTTTTTTCATAGTTTATCCTATTTTATTAATACTCCACAACAATCACGTTTCCTTGATAAAATTTCACACCATCACCACGCCACGTCACATCAGAACAAATTATTTCATTTTTCTTTATGGCACAAATATTACCATTCATTTTAATCATATTTCCCCAAAATCCACCTATATAAAACTTTTTAGGCGACGGAATTGTGTCTATTTTATTTTTTAAGATAACACTATTTCCATTTTCATTATCAAGGATTACACAATACACGTCCTCGCCCCAAGCCCGAACATCGTCGCACTTTTCAATCCACTTCAAATTTTCTTCCAACCGCTTGTAAACAAGCGTCCTTCCAACCGTATCCAGTACCGCGTACTGGCAACTGTCATTACCCGCAGTCAGCGACTGCTTACCGATTACAATAAACTTACCGTCAAACCACTGATGCGCTTTTGCCGCATCAAAACTGGCGCTACACCCTTCAGTAACAACTTCAAGAGCGTTATTAAAGCTATAATAACGAACATCCCCGCCGAATTTCCACAAATGCAGAGAATTTCGCGAGCCAAACATTCCATACCATATTATGGAATCTGTAAGCTGTCCACTATAAGAAAAGTCACCAGATATTGAGTCACACGCTCTCGGTCCATCCTCTTGTACTCGGTAATTATAGATGCATAGTCGAGCATCTTGATACCCCGTTTTTTCCGAATAAACACCATTCCAAGTCGTTCTATCTTCCGCCCAATACCGTCTATCCAAAACCATCACCAGCGAGTCATCTATAAAGCCAACAACTTTGGCACCACTCCTTTTCTCCGCCAAATAATAATTTACATCATCACTGCCTCCAATAAAATCGCTGCATCCCCACATTCCAGCACTCATCACGGCAGCCATCGCAACAGCAAACAGTTTCCACCCAACTCTACAAATTCCACCCATGTGGCAACTCCTTTTTTACTTTTCCGCACAATCTAGAAAATTGTACAGTACACCCAATGCAAAACCGCGCCAAATATGCAAAAAAAAAAAAAACATTTTGTCAAGGGGTATACAATGTAAAATTTTACACATCCTATCAATTTACTACAAATTCTATATCACAAATAAAGAAAATTTGCAAATTATTCTGACAAATTACGTCATCAACCCGATAAAGAACACAAGACAAGAATTGCGAAACGCAAGCATCCATACATACCACTGCACCCACACCACTGCGAACCTGCCTGCCGGCAGGCAGGGAGCGAAGCGACGAAACGATCTCTTTTTGCATTAGATTGCTTCGCCCTGCGGGCTCGCAATGACGTTTTTGAAGAGCGGGCGCGCCATGACGTTTTTGAATGGGACCGCAGGTCCGTTTGATTCTCGGAATTTTGCATTTCTTGCAGCGACAAGCAGGGGCGTTGCGGGGGCGGCGTCTGAGCCCCCGCTAGAGTGGGTGGGGAGCAACGCAGTGCGACCCAGGGGGAGACCTCCCCCACCTGAAAAACTAGGCAACTTCAATCTTGTTCACCATCGTAATCATGAC
>JAZLIJ010000180.1:0-7293 GCA_045617325.1 Fibrobacter sp. | reverse complement strand
AACTCTTCATTGATTTTCTAAAGTCTTGGTCCTGTTTTCCGTAAATTTGACTTCCAAGAAACTTTCTTGGGCCGTCACAAAGCACATCTCCGATTCCTTCAATCTTCCCGGAAGCTTCGCTGAGTTTCCGTCCCGTCCGGCAGGCTTTCCGTTTCTTCGTTTCTGCCCTATCCTCTCGGGAACGGCGCCAATTATAGAATTCTCACGGAGATTTGCAAGGGTGTTTTTGCGGATTTTTGCATATTTTTTTCTGTTTTCCGCTAAAAACGGCTTAATTACGGCATCGGACCAACATGTATCCACATTGATAACTTTTTATCAACAGGCTTGTTTCGGGTATCGGTGAATATTCCTTTGCGGGCAGTTTATTTCCGTATCGAAAAACCAAAAAAAGCCCTGTTCTTCTCCTTTTTGCACAAAAAAAGGTTTCTGCCACATGACGGCGCCATTGATTAGCTGAAAACATTTGAAGATACACTACATGCGCAGCATTTGTCGCGCACTCGCTCTACAATCCCTTGAAAACTGTCGTGATTTCCATCGAATCCGGAAATGATGGCACCGAAGCCCATCGCAGAAGACGGACGCGCCATCGCTGGACCTTCAGCGCGCAACGCTTGAGCTGTGCCGCCAATATTCGTGACATCCAGCGTGTCAAAGGCCTCCCGGACAGCCTCTACGGAGAATTCAGGCACCTCGGTATAGGGCACAAATTCCGAAAGCGGCGGGGACTTAAGCAGTTCCATCGCCTGGGATTACTGAACCAGACAATGATACGTAACGTTTGTCACGACGCATACAAAGGAATCTTTCTGAATTTCGCAGTTGAATCGTCCGGAAACATCGGTAATGGTATGATGGAGCGTTTCGGCTGTTTGATAAACAAAACTTGTCATGTGGACAGAATCGCTGTACGTGGTGTCGAAAATCGTATCTTTGTAAATGCGGATTTCACCGCGGCGAACAAGGATTACGTCATCTTGAGACTGGTTGGCGGAAAGTTCATCATCAGTGATGAAAATGCAGCGCACATTTTTCTTTTTTTATCACGTATTTTTGCAAAAAACGAAGATGCCGTAGTTCAATTTTTACATCAAAATACCTCAATCACCATGCCGGTGTGCAGTTGTTCGGCGCGGTCGCCGAGAACTTCATGTAGAATTTCGTAGGCGCGGTCACCGGTGCAGTGGCCGGTGTAGATTTTTTGCACGTCAAGTTCGCGCAGGCGTTCTGCGAAGGCTCGCACCTGGGAATCCGGCGTTCTGAACAAATGGAATCCGCCGAGAATCGCGTAGATTTTTTTGCCGGGGAATGTCGCCTCGATTTCTTTTACGATGTTGTCCGCGCCGCCGTGGCTGCAACTGTTCATGACGAACAGGCCCTTGGGCGTATCGAAGACGAGGCTTTGTTCATGGTCGAAACTGTCGGTGCGGTACTTGCCGTTTTCCTTGACGGCGAAGTGGGCACGGAGCCCAATGGCGGCACGGCCTGCGGCATCCAGCACGCAATCCTTGTGGCCCACGATGCTCACGCCGGGCAGGATTTCCGTGTCGCTATCGGCGAAGCGGATGCGGTCGGCGAATCGCTTCAAGGTGCCGCGACGGATGCCGATGTATTCCTGGTACGTGAAGATGCCGAAAATCTTGTGCGTGTGGTAGCAGTTTTCGAGGGCCGCCTTGCGCAGGTAAAATGGGGCGTGGTCGTTCACTTCGAAAAAGGCGCGCATGCCGTTGGCGTGGTCGTAATGTGCATGGCTTAAAACGCCCGCGTCCACTTTCGAGAGGTCTACGCCCAACGTGGCAGCGTTCTTTGCGAACTTAGCAGAGGCGCCGGTATCCAAGAGGATGTTCTTTCCGTTGAATTCAATGAGAGCCGAAAACCCCCATTCCGGACACAACTTTTGCGCACCGCTCACGCGGTTTAAATCGCAATTGACTCCGCCCGCGCAGTTCATATTGCTTGCGCAGTCTGTACCGTCCGCGATGTTGTCAATGAGAATTTGGATTTTCATGTTACTGGATTTCTTTCCCGTCGCTGAAGGCGCTTCCGATGCGCTCGCCGATGGCGAAGTACCCGTGATTCGAGGTGTCGTAGCAGATGGGGTTTAGTTTTTTCACGTCCACTTTGTCGTTTTCATCGAGCACGGAATCGTCGGCGACGACGTTCACGATTTCGCCGAGGAGCAGTTCGGAATCTTCGTTGCAACTGACCATCTTGCATTCAAGCGTGAGCGGGAGTTCCGCAATCAGCGGGGCGTCTACGTTTTCGCTCTTGACGGCGGTGAGGCCCGACTTTGCAAACTTGTCTGCAACCTTCTTGCCGCTTGTGATGCCAAGGTAGTCGATAGCCTTGATGTTCTGGGCGGTCGCCATGCTCACGGTGAACGCCTTGCGCGCCTTGATGTTGTCCATCGTCTTGTGGCTGTTGGCCACGTAGATGGCAATCTGGTTCATATCGCTGATGCTGCCCCACGCGGCGACCATCGCATTTGTGCTGCCATCGTCGTTGTAGGTCGCGATGACAAGTGTCGGCTGCGGGTACAGATAAGGTTTCGCTCCAAGATTTTCACGCATTTGAGGTCTCCTGTTTTTAGCTATACTAGAAATTTTTTTGTATTGGATTTTGAATTTTTAAGCCAAGGTTCCAAATATTCCGATTTGGACGATTGTATTTTAAATTTATTGAGCTATCTGCAAAACAAGAAGTACATTAGATGGTGTAAGACGATAACAATGGAGGTTGATTATGTGGTGGTAAAAATGAATTGTTGGCGAATGTAATGTCTGACTGGTCGTACGACCCAAGCACGCGTTCTTTCGAGGACGTGCTTTTTTTTATTGTGAATTTTTTGTATGTCAATAGGGCTGGGTGAGGATTTTACAGCGCCTTGATTTCTTCGATGGCAAGCTCAGTTTTTTCAGCAATGACCTCTATAGGGAAGCCGGCATCGCGGAAAGCCTTGGCGAGTTCCCTGTTTTTGGAATCGGCACCCTCGGCGCGGCCTTGTTCAAGGCTCTTCCTGTACAGAATTTTCATTTCCTGTTCGAACGTCATGTAAGCCTTCCTTGTTGCAGGATCCTTGCGGCAGTCTTCGACGAGATTGTGGATACGCCTCATCTTTTCGGATTCGCATTTTTTCGTGGCGAAGTACCGCATGTATTCGCGCGTGGCATCGTCCTCCACATCGCCGTACTTGCTGAATATATAAAAATTCTTGTAGCAGAGGTCACCCATCACGATGTCCGGGTCGGACTCCTCGCGGTTCTGGAACTTGTAGATAGCCTTGCCTTCGCCGAAGACGTCCTTCGGGCAGATGAACAGGATGTACTGCTCCTGGAGTTCGTCGTAGACGGAACCCCTCGCGAGGGCGTCCAGGTCGCACATCGACTGGTAATATCGGGCGCGCTTGGGCAGTTCCTTCGTGTCCACCATCTGCATCTCTATGTCAAAGTAGCGCCCTACCTTCGTATTGCCCGACGCGGCGGAAACTTCCTCCTTGGCGAGCACGTCAAAGCGGACTCCCTTGTGGAGCGGGTCCTCCTGCGCAGTCGCTTCGGCAACGACCGAAATCTTCTCGATGCGGATCTTCAGAACATCCTGCAGGAAGTCCTTCGCGATTTCCGCGTTGCTGAACACCTTGACAAATATGAAATTGTCGGTGATGTCCAGTTCGTCGTAACTTTTCATTGGGTAATTCATTTTTCCTCAATCGCTACATGCTAAAAAGCGACGGTTTAAATTGTGCATCATGACTCGCGGCTGTCGCCGCAGAAAACAAAAGTTCAACACATTGCTCTTTTGTTCACTATTAAATATAAATACAAATTTCCTCAACGGCAAGAGGCTGCACTAATTTTTTTGCATTTTGCAATCAGCCGTTGACACGATGTGCGTGGACCCCGTCCCCGAAATAAGTTCGGCAGAATCTTTTAGCTCCAAGGTGACGGAGCTACAGCAACATTTGTGATTTTCTATACGTAACGACCTGTATTTTTACTTTGTTATTCAGCGCACAGGACGGATTATCTGATTGGGGCGACGGGGCCGACTTCACCTTTTTCATCTCAAGTGCATATATGACGGAATCACTTCTGGACGAATGCACAGTAATCAGCCAAACAAAAACTTCAATGGAATTCATCCGGAAGGATCGCACCTTCCTCATAGAAATCTTAAATCCCCATTGGAACAATTTCAGTAAATCACTTACATACAAAATCACTTCTAACGGGAAATCCTGCACTAGCAACTACAAAAAATTTGATATAACCAGGGAAGCATGCAGCTGGTATTACCCCGAGCCCGTGAAATTCGAAAATAGCGACGGCATCATATACGCAGCAGAGCAAACCAACGAGTACGAATCCCGCGCCTGCTTCAAGAAAATGTTTGAATAGCCCCTGTTCTATATGACGAATTAATCGGGGATTTTGTCCGGCTATTTTTGTAAAAAGATGGAATCAGGAACCGGGGAACCATAAGCAAACTCGAGGACTCGATTTAAAACGTCAGCTTCATCCTCTTTCAGCATCACCATCCCGCTGTCGATGCATTCCATGGGGAGTTCGCCATCGATATCTAGGCACGTGGGTTTGAAGCGGTTCCAGATAACGTAGTCAGTGAATCCCGCGACGATATCTTCGGGCAAGAGATTGTCGCCTGTGCCGGGCTGGATTTTGAGGAACTCCCCACTACATGTCATTCCGGGCTTTGAGCCGGAATCACCCTTTCTCGGGATAAAATAAAGCATCGCATGATCTAACATGCGCAGCAATCTAGAGATCTTTCGCCAAATCCGTCAAGAGGACCGCGCATTCCCGCGACCCTTCTCCTTGTCATTCCCGTGTCCCTGCAAGTCGTTTCCACGCCCCTGCTTGTCATTCCCGCGAAGGCGGGAATCCAGCATCCCTTGGGCGTTCCCCGGCTCCACAGAACCGCAGAAATGACCGCCGCCGGGGTCGGGCTGTTGCGGTATAAAATCGCGGCCGGCTTGAACGGCGACATAAAACCGCAGGGCCGCGATTTTTCCGTTCAGCCTCGCGCTCCCGGCAACAGCGCAATGCAAGCGCCGCGCGAGTCCGAACCGCTCCGCGGCTGCCATCCCTAACGCGAAAGCAGAAAGCCAAAAAGAAAAAGCCTGTAACATCGTTTGTCCCCTATGGCGGACAACATCGTTACAGGCAGGTTTACATGTAAGAAGAAAGAAAATAGGGATGCTTAATGCAAAATTATTGACCCAATTCTAGTCAAATTGTATATTATGTTTGCTGAGTTATCTCTACAACAGAATAAAAAATGAACCTGTAGCTTAAAGAGTTTGTAATGCACGCAATCGACTTTTTCTGTGGCGGAGGTGGAATGACCTACGGCCTTCGTCAAGCTGGGATTAATGTTATCGCTGGGGTGGATTTTGATCTGGATGCCAAGGCTACTTATGAGTATAACAATCGCGACTCTGTTTTTGTTCGTGCTGATATCAATACGCTTGAGCGAGATTATTTTGAAAAGAATTTCAATGTTCAGCGAGATGATGATGAATTGATTCTTGTGGGTTGCAGTCCATGTCAGTACTACAGCATTATTCGTTCATCAAAGGAAAAGTCTAAGGCATCTAAAGATTTGTTGCTGCAGTTTCAGGAATTTATCGAATATTATAACCCTGGATATGTTCTAGTTGAAAATGTTCCTGGCATAATAACGAATAAAGATACAATTCTTCCGCAGTTTCTGAAGTTCTTGGAAGACCACAATTATGGGGCCCCAAATTCTAGAACCTGCAAGTATGCTGTGATTAATATGAAAGATTACGGCATTCCTCAAAGTCGTCGTCGTTTTTCTTTGATTGCAACAAGACTGGACCGGGAAGTCCATTTGCCGGAGCATGTTGCCAATGAAAAAACTGTAAGGGATGCGATAGGCAATGTACAACGCTTTGCTCCCATTACTGCAGGGCATAGAGATGGTGACAAAAGGCGGAATCACTCTGCAATAAATTTGTCACCATTGAATTTGGAAAGACTTGCTCATACTCCGCATGATGGTGGTAGTAGGTTGGCGTGGAGTGAAGATCCTCATTTACAGCTAAAGTGCTATGAGGGAAAAGACAAGTCGTTTTGTGATGTGTATGGCAGAATTTCTTGGAATAAACCATCGCCAACTATCACAACAAAATTTCTAAGCATCTCTAACGGTCGCTTCGGACATCCTGAGCAAGATCGGGGGTTATCAGTTCGTGAGGGCGCTGCATTGCAATCATTTCCTGCTAGTTATGTCTTTAAAACAGATAGTTTGGGAACTGCTGCAAAATTAATAGGTAATGCTGTACCACCCAAATATGCGCAGAAATTAGGACAGGTCATTTTGGAGCTTGAAAATGGATAGCAAGAAACTTGTCATGAGTTTTGATCCGCAAACAATTGAGCATCTTGGGGTCAAGATGTATTCCGTGTTGCCTAATGCAATTGCAGAGTTAGTTGCGAACGCCTACGATGCTGATGCGGCAAATGTGCATATCAATTTGATGGATGATGGTGACAAAAAGTCTATTTCTGTGACTGACGACGGTTGTGGGATGTCTTTTGAAGAGCTCAATGAAAAGTTTTTGAAGATTGGTAGAAAAAGAAGAAAAAATGAACGTAGTCAGACTTCCGTAAAACAACGGAAAGTTACGGGAAGGAAAGGACTTGGGAAACTTGCTTTTTTTGGTATAGGTAATACGATTTGCGTAGATACTGTGCAAAATGGGCATGAAGTAGTTTTTTCAATGAGCTGGAGTGAAATTTTAAATTCCGAAACTTCAAACTATGAACCAAGCTTTGAAGAAATTGAGTCTTCTGAAAAAAACGGAACGACAGTTACGTTATCGGATTTAAAAAGAAAAACAGCGTTTGACATAAATGGGCTTGCGGTAAGTTTGTCAAAACTATTTAATTTCTTGGATGACTCATTTCAAGTTTTTATCTCGTTAAATGGTGCCAAAGAAATTAAGGTAGATAACAATCTTAAATATTCAAATTTAAATCCACAGATTACTTGGGATATTCCAGGCAATTTGTTGCCGGATGTAAGTTATTTTGAAGAGAACTGTATTGCAGGAAAAATCCTTGCTACAGAAAAGCCTTTGGCTCCTGGAATGCGGGGCGTAACATTATTTGCTCACGGTCGTTTGGTTAATGCTCCTGAATTTTTTGGAGTGGGTGAATCAAGCCATGGGTATTCATACCTAACAGGTTTTCTAAATGTTGATTTCATTGATGAGCAGGAAGAAGATGTTATCTCAACAGATAGACAATC
>JAZLIJ010000179.1:0-4311 GCA_045617325.1 Fibrobacter sp. | reverse complement strand
TCGTCCCCACAACAAGAACCCGCGAGGCACTCAGTTTCAACTACAATAGCCACCTTTACAGCATTAACATTGAACAGGCCGATAACAAGAACGAAAGCGGCGACATCAAGATGACTGTCAGCAATGAAGAAAAGACTTGTTCACTGGACTATCACGGCTACTGGGGCAATGCGCTCAAGCAGGTTTGCAACGACAATGGCACAGGCCATTTCGTAGAAAGACTCGCTGGAGACGAAGAAGGCAACGAATACATCAGAGCGTCCAACTACTTTGACAAGGACGATCCTCAGGAATTCTCCGACTGTGTCATGTCACTGAGATAAGCTGAAACGCAACCACATTAGCCATGCGAAGTTTCCCTGAAGCCTGTTTACAAGCAATGCTTCCGGATTTCTTCGACGGAAAGGCCGGTGCCTTGGGAAACCTGCTCCAGCGAGAGTCCCATGGCAAGGAAATTCTTGGCGGATTGCACAAGAGCAACCAACTTTCCTTTAACCAGTCCAACGGCTTCGCCTTCGGAACGGCCCTTCACAAGTCCTGCGGCTTCGCCTTCAGAACGGAGTACATCAGCGACGGACACGAAGCCTTTGCGCTTGCGTTCTGCCATGATTTCTGGACGGTCCATGATTGCCTCCTTGTATTCCGAGTCCTACTTTAAATTTCCAACAAATGAATTCAAGAGAGCCTCGCTGATATGCCTTTTGGACAATCGAAGAATTCTAGCGCATTCAATTGCATCTGCTTTACACAATAAGCCTTTTTCATTAGCAACGGTCAAAATGCCTATTGTACCGGATATTCGTAATTTCATGGTTGTAGCCACATGCCGAGCCCGAACCTCATCGACAATTAAAAGATCGCACTTGTTTTCATCGGAATAGACAATAGCTTCGCTTTCGCCAAGGTCCAATCCTGTCATGCGCATCAACATGTTGACCGTATCGCTATTGGCAATCGAAACTCTCTTGAAAAAATCGCAAGACCTGACTTTGTCGGCCTCTACTTGAAAATTCAAGTTTGAAGTTAATTCTTCATATACCGCATCGGGAAGGAGAACCTCACCAAAAAGAGTTTCAAGAATGTCAAGTCGGTTGATTTTAAGAAAAGAAATTATTGGAGTGGCATCAGAAACGACAATCATTCCTACCTCTTGGAAAGCAACGCCTTCACATTGGCCGCATCTTGTTCAACTTCTTCCCAGCTTTGGTCAATATAAGGGATTCCCTCGTTTCCGTACAATTCAATCAGTTCCCACTTGGAAATGCCCAAAATTTCTGCGGCACGGCCATGCGAGATTGTCTCGTTTTTGATAAAGGGGTACAGCAACAAAGCATTACGACGGAGTTCATCGCACTTGTTATTACACACCATAAAATTCAAGATGTCTTCAGGGATGTCCATTGTGATCGTAGCCATAAGACGCCTCCACCTCCAAATATACACTAATGGACAGGAAAAAACAAAGTGCCCAATATCGGTCAGCAAAGTTTTCAAGAGCGACGCGGCGTGCTTTGGGTTCCTGAAGGCTGTCTTGAAGACACCGTCGTGTTTTTTCGTATTCATTTTCGTTCCTTTCCTTGCAAACAGGCGAAAACTGCAAGGCATTCGAGGTTAAATTGCGCGGATTTCGCACGAATCGTAATCTAGAAATATTCGGGTGTCAAAAGATGACATTTTAGCAGTTAGTATGCAGGCGTTGGTGGTTAGTGATTGGAGGTTAGTGATTGGTGCGCAGGACGAGTCATTTTAAGCGAAAAATTGGCTAAAATCGGCAAAAATCGGTTAAAAGTGACTAAAAAAACGTCAAACACTCCCTTTAGTCACAAAAAAATTAGTTTGTGCACAATTGAATTTCATCAATTGTGACTAAGACCACCACGAAGGCGGCGATTTAGTCACAATTTCATGGGTAAACGGCGTTCCCATTGGATTGCGAGGCCAGGTTCGGTTGTATAGGGAGTCAGTTCTGGAGACAACGAACGGAGAAGCCGTAGTCCTTATAGGTGCCTTTCAGGGCGGCATACTCGTAGTCGTAGTACAAAACCATGTAGTAGGCGCCGCCGATATTGGTCTCGCGAGTAGACCAGAAGTAGGCGTAGTCGCCGGCTCTGCCGAAACCGTCACGGTAGTGTCTGTAGCCTGCAGGGAGCGCGGAGAAGCCGTAGGCATCCCTATCGGCAGCATCGCCCGTCTGCGATTTCCAGCCGGTCTGCGACTTGAGTGCCGTACCCGCCTTACTAGAGTCACCCACCGCTGTGAACAAGGTCTGCCATTCTTCGTATGTCGGCAGGTGCCAGCCTTCGGGGCACACGCCTTGAACAACTGTCGGCAGCGTACAGGTCGTCTCAGCAAAATAACCGCAAGTCTGAGGATTGTCCGCATCGTTTGCCAAGGCAACGGAGTCAATGGCCGCAGCCCAGGTGTAAAGGCGACCTGTCACTGCGCAGTTAACTTCTTTGTCGCCGAAACAATAGCTCTTGGCCGTTCCCGTGTTATAATCGTAGTTCAGGTTCTCGGCCATCCACACCTGAGTTCCGATCTTTACAGTCTTGTACTTTCTATAGTCGCGTTTGTCAGTCATCTCGCCATACGAAACCTTCGGATTCAAGAATTCATCCTTCGTCATATCAAAAAAGCCACGACTGCTGCTGGAGGATTTATTGAAACTGCTGGAACTGACCAGTTCTTCAGAAGAACTACTCGCAATGACGCTGGAGGAACTGGCACCGCCCCCCCCCTTCGCTGCTGCTGGACTTAGCCGTGCTGGAGGACGAGGACTTGCCATCGTCATTACCGTCGCTGCTACTGGATTCTGGGTCGGAGCCCGGAATGACACTGGAACTGGATTCTACGCTGCTGCTGGACTTAGCCGTGCTAGAGGACGAGGACTTGCCATCGTCATTACCGTCGCTGCTGCTGGATTCCGGGTCGGAGCCCGGAATGACACTGGAGGAACTAGACCCTTCGACTTCGCTCAGGGTGACACTTGAAGAAGAACTGGATTCAATCGATGACGAAGAATTTACAGAGCTAGAAGACTTTTCGCTACTAGAGCTAACTACACTGCTACTGGACATCGGGTCGTCCTTCTTGCTACTGGAAGAGCCTGGGTTGACAGAAGAAGAGGAACTGCCCGGCTTGACACTCGACGAGGAATCGTCACCGTCCGTTTCGTCATCGGAAATCCATTTGCCGTCTTCGCAGATGTAGGCGGTCTTTTCATCCTTCACGTAGGCGGTAGCGCCCTCGCGCTTGCCGCTGCAAACAGGCAAATCATCGAAAGTCGCAACAACCAAATCGGACTCAGAAACGGAACCATTTGCAGAGGTCCCGGAATTGGATTCGCCGTCGCCGCAGGCCCAAAAAGCCAGTGGTGCACAAAGCAGCGGAAGCATCAGTGAAATCCTTTTACGCATATAAAACTCCTAGGGCGAAATGGAGGTTGTCCGTAAATAGAAATATACGCTTTTTTATAGATAAGCACAACAGACAAGTGCTAACCCAGCCCTTACAAGCGGACAATGCTCGCAGCAAATTCAACAAAATCGCTTAGGTTATTCTTGACAATGGAGTAAATTATTTTGTTGTCAATAACTTCCATTAACAAACCTCTTTATTTTTTCTGCACGACAAGCACGGATAATCGGTAAAATAACTATTTCAACAAAACAACGCAAGCCGATTTCCCAACGCAATTTTTCATTTATCTTTTTTTCTAAATTTTGCAGGTAAAATTTCAAGCCCCGCGCCCAGTGCTTCGAACCACAAGCCTCGAACCTGGAGCCTCGAACCTGGAACCTATAAATGAGCGAAGATATTTTAAAGAAGATTGTTGACCGCAGACGTGCAGACATTGAACGCCTTGGTCTCACCTTTGGCTTTGACATTCCCGAAAAGCGTACCGTTGGCCGTTGCGAATTCCTCGGCCGCCCGGGTCCGATTTTAGAAGTCAAGCGAGCTTCGCCCTCCAAGGGGGATATTGCCCCGGACTTGGTTCCTGCGGATTTGGCCTGCACTTACGCCGCCGCCGGCGCACAGGCAATTTCTGTGCTTACAGAAACCAACTACTTCAAGGGAACTTTGGCAGACCTGATTACGGTGGCCAAGGCCGTGGATAATGGCAATGGTACCAAGAAGTGCGCCGTGCTCCGTAAGGACTTCTTGCTGTTCGAAGATGAAATCGACATCGCCTACCGGTGCGGTGCCGACGCCGTTCTTTTGATTGCCCGCATTCTGGATGACGAACAGCTGATCAAGATGGCCAAACGAGCCCAGAGTTTTGAAATGCAGGCTTTTGTGGAAGTCCGAGAA
>JAZLIJ010000178.1:0-5245 GCA_045617325.1 Fibrobacter sp. | reverse complement strand
CCTAAGACCGCTTGGCCTCCGACTTGGGGTGACGAATTTGAACGAGCCTTTTTCAAGCCCATTTCACGCAACTTGGTGCATCCTTTCACAATCATACATTGTAAATATATAAAATTTGAGGCAATGCGAATGATTACGGCGAATTTCGGGCGAATTGTAAAGAGGAAATGGCTGTTCCAAGTTGGAACTGCCAACACCCCCAAACCTGTTTCTATCAAACAACCATCAAATAAAGACCGACATTCTTGGCCTTATTGACTTTTTGCATAAAAAAGGTATATTTGCTATAGAGTCCTTGGTTGGTGAATGTCGGCTCCACGCCGTGCGTTTCTTTGGAAACCTAGCCGCTGATGGGACTCCATTTTTTTTGCTCTAACGGATTCTTGTCCGTATAGAACGTCCCATAAAACTGGTTCGCCTGAACATCGAAAATGTCATGCACCAGTTTTATTTTTTCCCTAATAAAGTTAAAATAGCGGAAATCGTTCTTCTCATATACCCTGAACACAGTCCACAGCACATAGTCAATCACCTGTAGCAAGGACAAATGGGACGGCTGTTGCAGGAATATGCGAATTTTACCGTTGTTTTCTTTTCCCCATTTCTACCGAAATTTAACAATGGCGTCGTTCAGGGCTTCCGTCATATTGGAAACGCTCACGATGTTACTCATCTCTGAAAAATAAATGAACGATAGAAATAAATCAACCGCACACACCACCTGGAACTGCAAATATCATATCGTGTTCGCTCCCAAGTTTAGGCGGGCAATTTTGTATGGCCAGAAACGAGAGCTTGTCGGCAAGATACTGCGCAAACTTTGCGAATGGAAAGGTGTTGAAATAATTGAAGCCGAAGTATGCCCCGATCACGTCCATATGCTCGTGGCGATACCGCCAAAATTATCGGTATCAAGTTTCATGGGGTACCTGAAGGGGAAGAGCAGTTTGGAATTGTATGAAACGATTCCAGAACTGAAATTCAAATACAGGAATAGAGAATTCTGGTGCCGAGGCTACTATGTTGACATGGCTGGAAAAAATGCAGCGAAAATCCAGGCGTATATCAAAAATCAATTGGAAGAAGACAAACTTGGGGACCAAATGTCGATGTTCGATAAATAGTGCCCGTTTACGGGCGGCTTAGTAAGGACCTCCGCAGGTGGCAGATTGTAGCGCGTGCCCTTGCACGCGGCTAGCATCCTAGGGCTACGCCCGTATATGAAGAACCGCCGGCTTCGCCGGCGGGTCACTTTTTTTTATGACGAAATTCTGCGATGTGTTATGGCAAAATTTTTCAAAATGAATTATTAGAGGTGACCATTATAAAAATAACTTATTCCCTGCCCCTATCACCTCTTGTTCTTGGGTAACTTTACTTCATATTCCACTGCTTTCACATCGTTATCCCTTACGTACCTGACAACACCCGAACGGTCAGGCAAGTGCCGTTCCTTGAATCTTTCGTATTGTTCGCGAATAATATAGTCTTCACGGCGGCTGTAGTTGGCAATGATAAGCACCGAATCCAGACGGGTCTGGTCGATATGCTTGTCAAGATTTTCGTAAATCCATTTATCGATTTTACTTAATGGGCGATGCATAACCACCGTTTCAGGGCGGTAATAACGGCTACGGTCTCTATTCAGAATCATATCGAATCGGCGAGTCAAGAACGAAAGGCCGTAATACTCCTTTTCGGAATACAGCTGTCTATACAAAAGAAAATGCACCGTATCGGCATAGTGCATGCTTTCGTCTATCAGCGGCGGAATAGAATCAAATTCACCATTTTCCAAATGGGTTAAAATTTTCTTTTTCAGGCTCAAATTTTTATTTATAGGAAGCGAGCCGCCAACCTGAAAAGGGACAAACGCCAAAGAATCCCCAAATGAGTCGCTGACGGACAATAATTCCTTCTTCGTAAGCACGGGAGTCCAGCCGTCATCAAAGAAAATGCGGTTTCCTGTAGGCCCTGGAAGGAAAAAATCCTTTTCAAATAATGCAACGGCAGAATCTGATTTCGCAGAATCGATTTCCACAGATGCTCCCCGATAAAGGAACTTAAAAAATGTCTTGCGTTTTTCTTCAGGTGATGGAGCAATCCATTTTTTCGTTTCGACATCATATTTCTGTTTAACGTCAATCACCATATGCAGCAGAAAACATTGTGAACCGAATCCTGTAGAAATTTCGTTATAATCTTCAAAAGTTTCCTGCGTCTCTAACGATGCCTTGGCGACATTCGCTTTATATTCCTGTTTTTTATCATTGCACCATTTCGCAAACGACTCGGAATATTCTGGAAAAACATCTTCGATGTCCTTGTCAAGAATCTTTTTCTTGACGATAGAGCCAAAAACTGGTGCGTTCTGCGACGAGTCTTGCACTGCATTCAGCCTAGCCTTTGTTCTTGGGTAGAACTTTTTTGCATACTTGACAAAACTGTCTTCTCGCTTTTGGGATTGAGCCATCTTTTTCTGAGTTTCTTCATCGGTGTCATAGGACCAGACTGAAGACAATCCGCAAATACTGCGGTTGCCCCGGTGGTTGCTTTCATGGGCAAAAGCTAGACCTGCAAGCAAAAGGATTACGGAAACAGGAAGCGACAGACATTTCATAAACGACTTTTTTATCAAATCATTTAAAATTCGTTGTCATGTCAAGTGTATCGCCACGGCCATATTTGTCGCGATACACCAACTTCCAAGAAATAGTCGTATCGCGAAAAGACTTTGACGTATTGTTGTATAGAACATATTGTATTTGTTTGGGTTCATTAGGCAAACTATAATAGAAGCAGGCTCCCCGATCATAAGTAATACGCGTTTCAGCTTTTGAAATCCCGCATTTCTCGGTTCCCGTGGAGTCCCGGTATGCAAGCAAGCCAATAATTTGGCTGTAATCCGAGCGGTATGTTCCAAGCCTGTACTCATCTGTTTTCAACAAGGTTAAACTGTCGGGAAGCCCTACCGCTTCAAGAAAATAATTCGACGAATAACTAACTAGCAACTTGCAAGTTTCCCCTGACAATTCCGAGAAAAGACTCTTTACGGAATCGCGATTGAATTCTGAAATTTTGGCATAGGGTATGTAGTCCATTTGCGCATTCGGCCCAAAATTCAAATCCGCAACAGTCGTATCATATAAAGTATCTTTTTGCAAACAAGGAATTTCAACTTTATTAGAATCATAATAAATCTCTATATAGGACGTATGAAAAATGTAGCAATCCACATTTGTCACTTGGGTACACGAGAAAGTCGAATCACCGACATGGCAATTAGACGCGTTCCACACAGAAGTATCCCCCTGTGGCCCAAGGATGCGATACATTTGAACATGCTTTAACACATAATCGTCACCTTCTTCGACACTCTTTGCATCTGCACTACTAGATTCCGCCGAACATGCCGCCAGAACAGCAACCATACATAGCAGAAATAGGGTTTTATCAAAAGGACTTTTCATCAAAATAGCCTCTGAAGATCCACTCTCAGAAATATACCTAATTTGGCGGCGGCATGACGGAACCTCACAAAATCACGTTTATTGCTGTCGGACTTTTTATGAAACACATTTGTATCATATTTTAAATTAAGATGAAAAATTTGTAAAAAAACGCCGTTTTTATTACGTATTCGGCATTTTTGTTTTATTTTTAAGAATATGAGGCCTATTACCGAATATCAGGATTACCGTGAGTATATGCGAGATTTCTATGCCGAGCGCAAGAGAAGTTCGTATTTCACTTGGCGAAAATTTGCAAGCCTCGCAGGTTTCGCGTCGCCCGCATACTTGAAACTGGTAAGCGACGGGAAGACAACGCTCAGCAAACCGGGAATCGCAAAGGCCGCCCGCGCCATGGGCCTCGAAGGGTTCGACTACACCTATTTCACCTTGCTTGTCAAATTCGGGAATGCGAAAAACGAAAGCGAGAAAGAAGCTGCACTCCAGGAAATTGAGCACGAAGCGCACATGAACAAGATTCGCGTCATCGACGCGGACGCATACCGCTACTACGAAACACCCGACTGTCCCATCATTCGCGAACTCGCGCCCCTCATGCCAGGCGCCACGCATGGCGAAATTGCATCCAAAGTAAGGCACGGCGTCACGGCAGCCGAAACCCAGGACATCCTGCAGTTTCTCGTCAAGGCAAACCTGCTCAAAAAAAACAGCGACGGAACCTACGAACAGACCGAAAAAGTCGTCAAAGGTTCCAAGGAGACCATTCCCCTTGTCATCCGCACGATGAACAGGAATATGTCGGAACTCGCGTTGCAATCCATTACAAAAGATTCCGTAGAAGAGCGCAATTTTTCCGGCATCACCATGGGCATAGACAAATTAACTTACGAACGCATCACCCAAGAGGCAGCAGCATTCCGCAAAAGAATTATATCCATGGCAAGCGAATGTCAAAAAATAGACCAGGTCTACCAAATGAACTTGCAGATATTCCCTCTTACAGACAAGATAACGCCAGAATCAAGGAAAGGAAAATGAACATGAACAAGGCAAAACTCCTAATTGCATTATCAGCAACCCTATTCTGGGCTTGTTCCGAATCCACGAGCGAGGCTGGAATCACGGAAATTGAAAACACCATGGCGCAAGGCGATAGTTCCTCAAGCAGTAACGACTCGGAGGAAAAATCTTCGTCGTCCAGCGAACAGATTACGAGTTCGTCAAAACCGGAAGAATCCGACATATCTTCATCTAGCGACGAACCCGCATCGTCCAGCCAACAGAGCACAAGTTCAAGCAGCGAGTTTTCAAAAGCATATGCCGCAGATACAAAGAACGGCTTTAAGCTAGGCTCTTGCCTCGCAGGTTTGGGCGATGAACCGATTTTGGCAAGACCCGCCGCAAAAATCACAACACTTGCAGAAGCCACTCAGGAAGAAACGCCCGAAGCATATATCCTTAACGACGGCAACGGAAATTACCAGGTATTCGTCTTGAAAGTGATGGACCTCTGCTATGTCGAGGCGGATCTCCTGACAAAACGTTCAGGCGACACCTTGGAAATCGAATATGGCCCCGACCGTGTGGAATCGACATGCACGTGCTATAGCGACCACTGGTTCGATATTGCCCCCGAAAACAAGGACATCAGGTATTTCAAGTTCAGCGGAAAAATCTACGAAATTGACCCCGGCCCCGCTCCAGGACCTTCGAAAAAAGAAAAAAAAGCAGACGAAGGCCCTGAACTGACAGATGCCCGAGACGGACAAGTTTAC
>JAZLIJ010000177.1:0-10813 GCA_045617325.1 Fibrobacter sp. | reverse complement strand
GCTCGCTTTGAGGCCACTACGCTTTGAGGTATGAGCAGAGAGTCGGCCTTGCAAATGGTGTTTCCCTGTTTTTTTTGAGCAGGAACACCTTTTTGCTATAAACAGGTACGAGGCTACAGGTTTGAGGTAAGAGGTTTTCTCAAATCTGTGATTCGCGCGAAGCGCCTTTATTAAGCTCAAAGGGCGCAGCCCGACCTCAAAGCACCGTAAGGTGCGCCCTCAAGCCTCAAAGCTCCAAAGGAGCGAGCTATATGGCTGAAAAAAGAGATTATTACGAAGTTTTGGGCGTCGGCAAGGACGCAAGTGCTGACGAGATCAAGCACGCTTACAAAAAGCTGGCCATCAAGTACCATCCCGACAAGAACCCCGGCAACAAAGAAGCCGAAGAAAAGTTCAAGGAAGCTGCCGAGGCTTACGACGTCTTGAGCAACCCCGAAAAGCGCAAGAACTACGATCAGTTCGGCTTCAATGCTCCTGGTGGCGGCTTTGGTGGCGGTGGATTCGGCGGTGGCGGATTCAGCTTTGAAGATATTTTCAGCCAGTTTGGCGATATTTTCGGTGGCGGATTTGGATTTGGCGGCGGCGGCCGTCGTGGCGGCGGTCGCAAGGCTGGCCCTCCGCGTGGCAACGACTTGCAAATCAAGGTGGCTCTCAGCTACAAGGAAATCTTCGAAGGGTGCACCAAGAAGGTTCGCTTGAAACGTTATACTCCGTGTACGGAATGTAACGGCAAGGGTGGCACCGGAGTAAGCGACTGCTCGACTTGCCATGGTACAGGTCGTGTGCGTCGCGTGAGCGGCGGCTTTTTCCAGATGGTTTCCGAGAGCGCCTGCCCTACTTGCGGTGGCACCGGTGAAGTCATCCAGAATCCTTGCTCCAACTGCCGTGGCGAAGGTCGTGTGCAGGAATCCGAGGAAATTTCCATCAAGATTCCGGCAGGCGTCAGCGAAGGCCAGTATTTGAATCTCCGTGGCGAAGGCAACTGCGGTCCGCGTGGCGGTGCTTGCGGCGACTTGCTTGCCGTAATTGGCGAAAAGAAGGACGAATTCTTCTCTCGCGAAGGCGATGACCTGCATTGCGAAATCAAGGTGCCAGTTCACAAGCTGGTCCTTGGCGGTACACAGCGCATTCCGACATTGGACGGTGAAGACGTGCAAATCAAGATTGCGGCTGGCACTCAGGCTGGAAGCATTCTGCGTTTGCGCGAACAGGGGCTTTACCCGTTGAACAAGCGCGGCGACCGCGGAAGCCTCTTCGTCGAAATCGGCGTCGATATTCCGAAGGATCTTTCCAAAGAAGAAAAGGAACTTTACCAGAGGCTTGCTGAAATCCGCAAGGACAAGGAAACAGCCCAGGAAGAAAGTTTCCTCGACAAGATGAAGAAAATTTTTAAGTAGACAGTAGGAACGCGTTGAATGAATTTGTAAATTAAGGCAATTTCGCGCGTTTAAGTGCAAAAATTCATTTTAGCTTCGGGTACCTTGGTACTCGGAGCTTTTTTTTGTATTCACTCTTACTACTTGTAACCTACTTTGAAAGCATCTTGCCGTTAAGAGTTGCAATCCAGCGCCTGCTTTTGGCTTTTGAAGGGAGCATCAAAGTTGTAAGTCCCGTCTTGATGCGAGTCTTGTACAAGACGACTCCGTTCAAATCAACCAAGGCAAAATCTCCGCCAATATCGGTCTGCACATCAATGCGGTTTCCGTTCACGACAATGAAATTCATCGGCGTAAGTCTGCCGAAATCATTGATGGCAATCTCAAGTTTTTCATCTTTCTGCCAATCAGGGTCGTGAATGACGGGTTCCGTCACGATGGGAGCGGCTGGTTCAGTAAATCCTAGCTGTTCATCCATCCAGGCGATTCTCTCTTTCATCTTTTTACGGAGATATTCCACTTCACCATCCCAAGTATCGGCATTGTTGCCACCAATGGACATGACGACCAAAGCGTTACAGCTGCTAATGCGTTCGCAGTTTTTCATCGGTTCCGGGTCTTCGTCGCATTCTCCGCTTATCTTGCCCAAATTCGGCCAGCGCTTGAAGTTCCTGTCGGCAGCATTTTTCAAATACGTCTTCATGGAATCAAGATAGGCATCCAAAGTATTGGTGTGCCAAACGCCACTGCGGAGTTCCGCCCAACGCTTTTTCAGTTCGCTCTGGTAATCGGCATTCTTCCACATTTGGATAAACCAGGTGGGCGTAAGCGGAGAACCGAAGTTCGTCATCAGTATAGACTGGTTCATTTTCGCAATTTCTTCAATTCTCCAACCGCTTTTTCCTCCAAATCCAACGCTATTCATCTCCGAATTTTTAGGTTCGAAGACGTTGTTCAGGGCAAGATTGAAATCCCACGGAGGGCCGAAATTCACCTTGCCACCATTGCTTTCTTTCTGCTTGTAAAAAAAGAATGCGCTTGTGTAAGCGTCAATGTTGTCCATCATTTCTTCGTGAAGAACATAGTCAACGGCAGAAGCGACATCCACATATTTCTCGTATTCAAAACCATTGCTATCGTTTTTGGCCAAAGATTCAAGATTGTTCAGGTAGTTTTTGAGATATTCTTCTTGTTCCGGTTGAATTTTTTTCTTTTTGGGGTAACGCAAAAAAACTTCCAGCCCATCGGATGTCGTGAAACCATCATCATTGATAGCCTTGCCGCCGGGAGCCGATTTCACCTTGTCGATTGACCAGATGTAACTGCCGGTAACGTCGTCGCCACTCACATCAGTTTCCTTGAGCTTGTCTACGTCGACTCGGTACTTGCCGCGCTTGATTTTTTCAATAAGAACGTACACTCCGCGATACGCTCCGTTGATGTACAAGTCAAAATGCCGGGTACGGGGGCTGTAACGGCCACTTTGCCTAAAGAGCCAATGGGCAAGCGAATTTCGCATCAGGCTTTTGTCTACATAAGGACCGTGAAAAATCCAGTCGTCAGAAGGTGGGAGCCCGAACAGGCTTGCATCTAGCCCCTTGCCCTTTGCATCGCGGATTTCTACGCTGTAACCCGGTTTTGGAAACCGAGCGGATTCATGCCCCCTTATCTTGATACCTATGTCGTAAAGTTTGCCATTGGCGCTGTCGGCCACGTTGTTTACAGCTCCGTCAAGCACTCGCATGGTTGCAGGGAGCATTGTCGCAGGAATTTTTTCGGTATTTTTGTAATCAAGGCATTGAGCTTTGGTGTCCACAAACATGATGGGAAGATCGTACGATTGCGCTAATGAAAAGACTGCTGCAAAACAGAATGATAAAATGAATCTTTTTATCATGAAAACTCCAAGAACCAATCAACACATATAAAATAAGTTTCTTTATACCGGAATATACGTTTAAAAAGGTTTACGTGTTGAACGCTTTTACAACTCCCTTAATTGTGCTGATGACATCACCTTTTTTTGCAGAAAAATTTTTTTCCAAGGATTCCAATTGAATAAAACCTATTTTTAAGTGTTGTTTAGGAGTGTTATGAAAATCGAAAAGAAAAAAATACCAGAAAATACAAGTTGGAACGTTTCCGCTAAAAGAGGGTTGGCTGTTTTAATGGGTATTGCCGCTTCTTCTTTTTTAGCATCCTGCGACGATTCAAGTAGTGCAACCGAGGAATCCCCCTCTTCAGGAAGCACCCAGGATGATTCCAAAACGGTGGAACCTGCGCAAAGTTCCGATAGTGGCAAATTATCCTCATCGAATCAGGTTATTGTAGACATTCCCAAGAGTTCATCTTCGTACAATGTCGATGAAATTCTCAGTTCCATAGTCACTCCTACACAAAGTTCTTCAAGCGAAGCAACAAGCTCTTCTGTAATTCCGGCAAGTTCCTTCAGCGAACCAGCAAGTTCCTCGATTGAACCTGTAAGCTCGTCCATCGAACCGGCAAGTTCTTCTGTTATTCAGGGAACTTCTTCGAGTGAAACGGTTGTGCCTGCGAGTTCCGCGACGGCTCCTGCGAGTTCGTCTGTTGAACCAGCAAGTTCTTCGAGCGAATCTTCCGGTGCATCAAGTAGCTCCGAGCCATGGAGCAATTTGTACATCTGCCCAGAAGGACAAAGCTGCGGTTTCAGTATGCTGACTACTTTTGAATCTACTGACATTCTCGTTTAAGGTTTTATCATGAAAATCGAAAAGAAGAAAGTTTCAAATAATTCCAGGTGGAGTTCCGCTACAAAAACAGGGCTTGCAGCGTTAATGGGGGTTGCGGCAATTACTTTGGCATCTTGCGAAGGTAAGGTTGCTTCGGGTGGAAACATTGTTATGCCGGAAGATCCTGAGAGTTCTAATTCCGAGAAAAATTTGTCTTCTAGTCAGGCAGAAAAAAACGATATAAAGACATCAGATTTCAAGGACAACGAGCAACAGAATGTTTCTGAGGAAAGCAGTTCCCTCGAAGAAAACAGCTCAAGTTCATCAAAAATCACCCCACCAGCTCTTTCTTCCTCTGATTTTTACCCTCCATTGGCAGGAGTTATTGCCCCGGAAACAAGTTCTTCGATGGAGTCACAAGCCCCACTCTCTTCGAACCAGATGATTGTTGATATTCCCAAGAGTTCATCTTCATTCAGCGAAGAAGTTCTCAGTTCCATTACCGAAGCGGCACAAAGTTCTTCGAGTGAAGCTGCAAGCTCCTCCGCAATTCCGGCAAGTTCCTCAAGTGAATCGGCCAGCTCAAGTAGCGACATCCAATTTCTACAGCCAGAAACAAGTACTAGTCCTTGGCAGCAAGACACCAACTCCTATATTCACATGTGTCCCGATGGAACAGGAAATTGTATGGTTTTTAGCATGGTAACAACATTTGAAAGAACAGATGTTGATGTATGAATTTAGTGCTTTGCCTTACGGAACAGTGTAATTTGCGCTGTTCATACTGCTATTACAAAGATACGCAGAGCGATCGCGCAACCGTGATGGACGATGCGACCATGGAAGCAGCCATCAAGTTGTGCTTCGAGCGTACGTTGTTTTTCAAGCAGAAATACCTGAACATCACTTTTTTCGGTGGCGAACCGCTCCTTCGAAAGGAAGCGATTTTCAAAGGTGTAGATTATGCAAAGTCCTTTTTATCGAAATTGATTGACAAAGGGCTGGTTCCAAGCGACTTTACTTTGACATTCGCCATCAATACGAACGGCACGTTGCTTGATGAAGAAATGCTGAATTACTGCGAAAAGGAAAAATTCCGCATTTACATTTCCGTGGATGGGCCTGCCTACCAGCACGATATTTCGCGACGCACGGTGAATGATTCCGGCAGTTTTGAATCGATGCACAAGTTCCTCCCCCGCATTTCGAAGATGAATTCCGCGGCACTCTGCACGGTGACTCGCGCGCATGTGGCGCACCTTTTCGAGGCTGTCAAGTGGATTCACGAGCAAGGGTTCCGCTGCATGACGACAAGCGTTGATTTTGACGGCAAATGGACGGAAGAAGACTTTGAAAAGCTTGCTCTCGAGTACCAGAAAATGGCTTTGTACTGGCTCGAATGTCGTAAAAAAGGCGAAAAATTCTTCCTCGGAACCATTCAGGACAAAATCAAGCTGCGCCTGCAAAATTTGCGCTTTAGGCAGTATTCCTGCCACGTTTACAACGGAGCCATGGGCGTTTCAACCAACGGGAATATTTTCCCATGCACGCGGTTTATCACTTCGAAAGAGAACGCACCGTATGTGCAAGGGAATGTCTTTACAGGTTTTGATGAAAAAGCTTGTAGCGAAATTCACGAATTTTTAGATTCCGATAAAAAAGAATGCGAAGGTTGCGTACTCAAGCACCGCTGCTGTGCCCACGAATGCGCCTGCACATCGTTCTACACCACCGGCTCCATTTACGGGATCTCGCCGGAAGTCTGCACACACGAACGCATGCTCACCGAAATCTGTGACACTATTGTTGAAAAAATTTAAAATCCATCTTGCGGTAAATGAATTATATTTTGCATATAATTCAAAAAAAGGATTTATCATGGCAAAAAAAGATTCCGCAAAAAGTGTTAAGGCCACAAAGACTGTAGCTCCGAAGGCAACAAAAACAGCGAAACCGGCGAAAGTCGCAAAAGAAGCAAAAGCGACAAAAAACGCTAAAGCAAAATTGCCGGCTATGGAAGATTTTCACGAAACACCTTTTGAGGATTTTGTCGTCAATCCGCTTGAAATTATCGGCAAGGACTGGATGCTTATCGCAGCAAAGAACGGCCTCAAAGTGAATGCCATGACTGCAAGCTGGGGCGGTATTGGCACGATGTGGAACAAGTCCGTCGTCTTTGTGGTCATCCGCGAAACACGCTATACGAAGGAATTCATCGACGCATCGGGCAAATTCACCCTGAACTTCTTTGCGCCGGCCTATCGCAACGAACTCGCCTACTTTGGAAAAGTCTCCGGTCGCGACGAGGATAAAATCGCTAAAACCGGCATGAAAGTCTCGACGCGAAATGCGGCTCCGATTTTCGATGACGCCGAAAGAGTCCTCATTTGCAAGAAGCTTTTTGCGCAACCGTTCGACAAGAACAGCTTCATCGACAAGACGCTTGTAAACAAGTTCTATAAAGTCGATGCGATGCATACGCTTTATATCGCCGAAATCGAAAAGATTCTTGAGAAGGAAATTTAAGGTTTACGCACTATAAATGTAAAAAAAATAAAAATTAGCTTTTTTGTGCACTGAAAATATTGACATTTGCCCAAGTGTGCATTATATTTATAGTGTAAAATCTTGAAATTTCTCTCAAAAGAGGCCCGCAATGGAAAACAACAACGCAAAACGCAAGGAAATGACTGCTCGTCAGGAAGAAATCTACGAGTATATCAAAAAATATTCGAAGGAAAATCGCATGCCGCCCACGGTACGCGAAATCGGAACCCACTTCGAAATTTCTTCGACGAACGGCGTTCGCTCCATTTTGGCAGCCTTGATTAAGAAAGGCTACATCAACCGCTCTCCGCGCCTCAGTCGTGGCATCGAGATTGTTGACAGCGGCAACTCTGATACAAAAGAATACGCATCGAGCAATACGATTGAGATTCCTATCATCGGTCGTGTTGCCGCCGGTACGCCGATTCTTGCGGTACAGAACCTGGAAGGCACAGTTACGATTGATCGTGACTTCCTCGCCTGCCGTAGTGATGTCTTTGCATTGCGCGTCAAAGGTGACTCCATGATTAATGCTGGTATTTTTGATGGAGACTTGATTTTCGCCCGTCAGCAGAAATCTGCGGAACGCGGTGAAATTGTCGTTGCCCAGATTGATAATGAAGCAACTGTCAAGTATTACCATCCGAGCAACGATCATATCGAGCTTCGTCCGGCGAATCCGAAGTACAGTCCGATTATCGTTTCTGATAAGAAGGATTTCTCCATCGCTGGCCGCGTTATCGGCGTCATGCGTAAAGTGAACTAAAATTTAGCGTTCCCGGCTTTGGCTGGGCTTGACATCGATGCGGGCAGCATTCTTCGAATGTTTTTATTATGCGCGACTTGTTCGCGCATTTTGCTTTAAAATCCCTATCACTTTGCTTCAGCATTTCTAGCTGTTTTGGGGGAATCTAGTCATGGTGCAACGCTTGGTTCAGCGACTCTCTTATGCGAATACCCGCGCAGCCGAACTTCACCGGTTATTTGAAGCCGAAAGCAATAGAATCCATACGCTGCATTTTTGATTATCAACAATACACATGTAAATTAGAATCGATTTTATCGAATGATTTTCTTAGCTATTTCGGCAAGTTGATTCGGGGACGTCGGTTCGAGCACAAAGACTGCGATAAATTGCACCTGTCCGTTTGGAAGAATTACGATTCCAGCGTCGTTCATGGGAGGGAGTTTGTCTTTAGGAGGGAATCCGGTGCCAGTCTTGTGTACAACTGTAGCGAGAGCGGGGGCGGCTGCAGGAATGCGATCCTTCCCCGTTTCTACTTCGGCCATTGTTTTCCAAATGAACTTGAGGTTCGCGGTTTTGTCTTTGTTTTTGTAGAACCATTCGAAGAGGTTCGCCATTTCCTTGGGAGTGCACCAGTTCAAGTCGCTCTTGGCAAGGTCCGTGTGCATTTCGGCTTCGGTGACGGCAATTTGAATATTCTTGAAGCCGAGTTTCGCGATGTAGCGGGTGATTTTTTCGGGCGTGCCGCAGAACTTGAACAGCAAGTCGCTTGCGTTATTGTCGCTCTGCACCAAGGACCACTGGAGAAGTTCAGCATACGAAACCATGGCTGTATCGCGCATCTCTTTCATCATGGGCGACCAGGTATTTTGCATCAGTTCCGCTTTTACGACGCGGACTTTGGTGTCAATGCTGATTTTTGCGCTGTCGAGAAAACACGCCACATAAAGCGCCTGCGGGAACTTCATCACGCTGTGCATCGGGAAATGCAGGGATTCGTTGAGGCCTGCCGTTTTAGCGGACTTCGCGATTTTATTGACATTCGCAGATTGCGTGGACTTCGTTAACAGTGTGGACTTCGCGAAATAGCCGTAAGACTCGCCCGCACTGGCAAAAGATGCTGCTAGCGCAATCGTTGCGATGAAAGAAAATGCTCGAAAAAAAATTCTAAAAGTCATAGCTTTCTCACCTGCAAAAATTATGGTTTCAGCAATAGCTTCTTGTTTTTCAGATATCCATCGTTATCGAAGCGGACGGTCGGATTCTTGCCCGCATTGAAGGATTCTTCGCTTTCGTAGAGGGAAAGAGCCACATTCACACCGGGGAGTGCAGCGATATTCGTCTCGCGCCCAGCAACGGTGTTGACAAACGAGAATTTCTTCGTATCGCCATCGTGGAATGTCGCCTTCGGAATCTTGACGGTATTGCCAAACTGCGCAAGAGTCGAACCGGAGGCATCAACAAATTCCGCAACCATGTACACATCAAAGAAGCAAGGGGCTACCCCCGTATTTTTCACAGTAATGTTCAGCGTATTCTGCGTCTCCTTGGCGCCAGTAACCGTTGAGAGCGATGCTTCAAGAATCTTGAAGTTGTACCCAATCACATGCGTCATGGAATCGGCAAGAGCCTTATTATCCTTGTAGAAATAGTATCCGCAATCACTGTCCTGGTCCAGCACGTAATACGTCAGGTGGCCCGTGGTAATGGCATCGACCCAGCGCTCGGGAGTCCACTTCAAGTAACCACCGGGAATGATGTCGTTGTATTCCAGCATGGTCTTGTAACCGCCCATGTTTTCCGCAATCGTCGGCAAGTTCGCCTTGTAGGCTCGCACCAAGGAATCCGCTGTACCGGGAATGCCTATGAGACCATCGTCACGCTTAGTCACACCGAGGCTAAGCGCGTATGTGTAAATGTCACCATAACCATCGGACGTGAGCACAAGCTGAGTCTTGTGGAAAAGAGAAGCATAATGCTTCACCATATCCTTTTGAATTTCCAGCGACGGCATTTCGCTACCCTCCAAGTGAGAAACGTGCCATTCGCCCCATTCTCCAAAACTGCGGATATCGATGTATTCGATGCGAGGGTCGCCATCGTATTTTGCAGCAAGCGCCGTAGCAAATTCCTTTGCCGCCCACAAATAAACGGAATCATCCCAGACGGGAACCTGCGCGCGATAACCATCATCCGAAATAGCAGTTATCTTTTTCGCGCCCATCTCGTAAACAAAATTCGGAGTCCAGTCGTATTCTTCCGTCGGTGTATCGTTGCTTCTGATAAAGGATGGTGTATACGGGAAAACGCGCAAGGCGTAACCCATGCCATGTTCTTCAAAGGCTTCCAGCAATTCATCCAACTCGGACCAATCGTAAACACCTTTTTTCGGATTCAACTTGTTCCACTGCTGATAACCGGAACCGTATGTAACTAAGTCCCACGCCTTGTTGCCCCATGAACCGTAAGGCCCGTATTCAACAGCAGGGTCGAAAACATAGATGCCTTCCGTCGGGACAGTAAAGCCTTTGTGCGGATTCGCGAGAGGCCCTTCGAAAGGCTTGAGCGTGTAGGAAATTTTTGTAGTGTCTCCAGTTGCTTCTGCGGCAGATGAAGTCGCCGCGGAAGATAATGTTGCCGAGGATGAGACTGTCACAGAAGATGTCGCTGAGGATGCGTTCGACGAAGTTGCCGAGGAAGAACTTGTTTCCGAGGAACTCAATATCGCTGAAGACGTAAGAGCGGCAACGTCGTTTGAAGACGAGGATGTTGGAACTTCCGCGCTGCTCGTGTCAGCAACACCGCTGCTGGAATTTGCAGAATCAGAATCGGCGGATGAGCTTTCAATTTCACTTGCACTGCTTTTAGATGCCGTAGCTTCATTTTCTACGGAATTGGCGCTGCTGTCGTCACCGCAAGCAACAAGCAGAGATGCCGCAAGAGCAACCGAAACCAAGGCAATTGTTCTAAGCTTCATAAAAACAGCTCCTTTATCACGCCTTTAAAAATAAAAAGAAAAACGAATTATCGCCACGCGCGACTTTAAAAACCGTATTTTTCATCGTCAAACGCTTTTTATTAGTTTGTATATACAGAAGATTAAAAAGAATAAAGCGTTATTTCCTTCATTCGACTAGGAATTTCAATCATTTGATAATTTCCTTTCTTTTAACATCCGAAACCCTTTTTCATTAAAAAATGGCTCACTGGATAAAGTCCGTGGCAAAACAAATTGCAAAAACAAAGACGAATGGATAAAACGCAATAAAATGGCCATAAGCAAGATGATTATTTAATTAAAACGAAGAATGGCTGTTGTTGTGAGAATAAAGCGTCGGCCACAACTTGACGAGGCGAATGACGCAACCATGCTTGCATGGTTATGGTTGAGCCGTTAAGTTGGCGCTCGCGCAACGATGGGGAGGGGAGAGGCTAAT
>JAZLIJ010000176.1:0-6311 GCA_045617325.1 Fibrobacter sp. | reverse complement strand
TAATTGCTTACTAACCACTTCCTACTGTCTACTGTTTGTAGGCGCGGAGCGCCGCCCTCATACCTCAGAGCGCAGCGACCTCATACCTCTAGCGGCAGAGCCGCGCACCTCTTACATTTGCACGCTTCGCGTGCGATGCTCGTCGGCTCGGAAATGCGAACGCAAGCGTTCGCGCTTCACTCGCCTCCTTACATTTGCATGCTTCGCATGCGATTCGCTGCGCCTCGGTCATGGGCAAGCGAGCTTGCCCGCGACTCTCGGCTTGCTACATCTGCCTAATCGGGAAGAGGCCGAGGAGGTCGAGCACGTTCTCGAGCACAATCTGGGTCGATTGCACGAGGAACAGGCGGGACTTTTCTTCGGCGCTTCCGAGCACGCGGTCTTCGTGGATGAACTTGTGGGCGGCTTCGGCGATTTCCAGTGCATACTGGGCCAAGACGCTCGGTTCATCGTCCTTCACTGCAGCGAGAATCTTGTCTCCCTTCTTTGCAAGAAGGTTGATGAGGCTGTAGGCGGCATCGTCGGTGAGCTGGCTGTAGTCCGCGTCTGCTGCGGGTACTGTGTAGCCGGCCTTCTTCATGATGCTGCAAAGGCGCACGTGTGCGTTCTGCACGTACGGGCCAGTGTCGCCTTCGAAACTCATCACGGCATCCCAGTCGAAGCGGACGTCCTTCAAGCGGCTGTTCTTCAAGTCGTTGAAGGTGAGGGCGCTAATGCCGATCTGGCGTGCGATGAGTTCCTTGTTTTCCAAATCCGGATTCTTCTGGTCGATGAATTCGAGAATCTTCTTCTGGGCGGCTTCAATCACGTCGCGCAAAAGGCTTGCGGTACCGGTTCGGGTCTTGCCCTTTTCCCACTTGCCGTCCACCATCTGCAAAATGACGCCGAATGGAATGTGGTACATGTTCTTGTACCATTCGCGGCCCATCTTCTTGAGCACATGGAAAACTTGTTTGAAATGGAGCGCCTGGCCGAGGTCCACCACGTAAAGGCACTTGTCGAAATTGTATTCCTTCATGCGGTAGTTGGCGGCGGCGAGGTCGCGGGTGGCGTACAACGTAGAACCATCGCTCTTGCGGATAAGGCAGGGGTTCAGGTCGAATTCGTCGAGCATCACCACGTCCAGGTCCTGGCTCTTCACCATCAAGTTCTTTTCGCGGAGTTCGTCCAAAATAGCGGGAATCTTGTCTTCGAAGAAGGATTCGCCGGTGTAGTGGTCAAAGCCGACACCCATCATGTCGTAGATGCGCATGAGTTCCTTGAGTGTCGCTGCACGGAAGGCTGTCCACAAGGTGCGGTAGAATTCATCGCCCTGTTCAAGCTTAGTGAATGCGGCGCGCGCTTCGTCTTCGAGGCCCGGTTCTTCCTTGCTTACCTTGGAGAATGCGGCGTAGAGGATGTTCAATTCCTTAACAGTGAGGCTATCGAGCGTAGCCTGGTCTGTCGGACGCTTTTCGCGAAGGTACATCACGATGAGTTTGCCGAATGCGGTACCCCAGTCGCCCAAGTGGTTGATGCGTTCGACCTTGTAACCGGCAGCCTTGTAGATGCGGCTGAGGGAGTTGCCAATCATCGTGGAACGCAGGTGGTGGAACGCCAGTTCCTTGCCGATGTTCGGGGAACTGAAGTCGATGCACACGACCTTTCCGTTCGGTTCGGCGTGACCGTAGTTGAGGCCCTTCGCTGCAATTTCGTCCAAGGTGGACTTGGCGAGGAAACCGCGGTCGATGAAGAAGTTCAGGTAACCATTGACGGCTTCCACCTTGGAAAGTCCGGCCGGGAGCTTCACCTGGGCGGCCAGGTCTTCGGCTATCATCTTCGGGGCCTTGCGCATTACTTTTGCCAAGGAGAAGCAGGGAATGGTGAAGTTCCCGTGCGTGGTATCAGGCGGCACGGAGATAAGTTTCAATGCGGCTTCCTTCTCGAAGCTGCCGGTAGCCGCAAGGGCTTCTGCGATTTCTTGCTCAAACGAGTTCATTGTCGTCGCTCTTCTTGTTTGCGTTAGTCTTGATAAAGTCTGCTTCGTCGAGGTCTGTAATCTTGCCATCGGCATAGAGGCGGTCCAGGGAAATTTCGGCGCGCTTTTCTTCTTCGAACAGGTGGACCATCAGGTCAAGACCTGCGTCAAAGACAGCCCAGCGTACACCTTCTTTGTATTCCACACCGACAGAAGTCAGCTTGTTCGCCTTGAATTCCTTGTGCAATTCATTCAGAATCGCCTGCATCTGTGCTTCGCTTTCGCAGGTTGCGACGAGGAAAAAGTCCGTCACGTCCTTGATGCCGCGAAGGTCGATGAGCTGAACGTCTTGTGCGCGGAGTTCGAAGAGAATGCTTGCGCTAAGGCAGATTGCTTCTGGAAGTTCTTGCGTATTGATTGTCATTTATTATTCTCCCTGATCGGGTTCTATTATTTGTTGAAAATCTTTGCCTATGTAGACGACCGCATCCATGACGGCCCTTTTACTTTTAACGACGAGCACGTTATCTGTCTGCAGCGCTTCGGCGAGCGCCCTGGCGCCTTCCCATTCGGGATTGTGTAAAACGACGATTGTCTCTGCGAAATTCTGTAACCTGTAGTTGCCGTAGCTCACCACATCGAATCCGTTTTTCCTCAAAAAATCCTTCATTTTAGAGGCTGCACCGTTCATTCCGCAACTGTTCAACACCTCGACATCGCCAGTATAGTGGCGAACAATTCTTTGCACCTTGGGCTTTGGCTTTTGTTCCTCTTTGCAGGCGCAAAGACCAAGACAGAGCATGAGCAATGTAAAAAAACGAATCACGGCCAAAAGTTAGTATTTCTCCAGTAGCTGTGTCGGTAGTAGAACGGTCCGTAAGCCTTTCTTGCGTCATCTTCGTTGACGATGGATAGGCTAATGCGGAATTTTTCGGATGGCTGATAGACGAATGCTATCGCCGGAAGCACAAAGTCCACGTTGCCTTGCTTTATGTCTTCGCGGGCGAAGCGGGAATTTGAAAATGTCGAAAATAGTGGCATCCAGAGGCCTACATCGGCGTACATGTGAAAACTTGGAGAAAATTCATAGGCAAGGTGCGCCAGGTACGAGGTTTGTCCGAGACTACCTCTAGGGGTTGAAATGAAACTCAGCGAATAGGTGTAGGCTACAGAAAGTGCCGGGTCGAAGCTGTCGTGACGCAGCAGTCGTTCTGGATTGAAATGGCTCTTGTCCCAGGGAATGCCGTCGTTCAATTCCACATAGACCGTGTCCTTTGTCGGAGC
Source organism: Fibrobacter sp. (assembly GCA_045617325.1). GTDB lineage: Bacteria > Fibrobacterota > Fibrobacteria > Fibrobacterales > Fibrobacteraceae > Fibrobacter. Next base: position 3,070 of record JAZLIJ010000176.1, on the reverse strand, counting down.
GGTTTTATCGGTGTCGTTTGGTGCCGCAAGCAGAACACTTGCAGTAACGAGCAACGTCAATATGAAATTTTTAAAGACCATATAATGAATATAACAAAAGGCGCCTAAAAAAGCGCCCCTTTGAATTGAGGATGTTCAAAAACTAAATCTTTTCGATGATTTCGTTCTTGCTGTTGACCCTGATAACGGTTGGTTTCCAGTTCTTGGCCTCTTCTGCGCTCATTGTTGCGTAGGTAACGATAATCACCAAGTCGCCAGGCTGTACCAATCGAGCTGCAGCCCCGTTTAGACAAATAACGCCTGAACCAGCCTTGCCTTCGATGACGTACGTGTCAAGTCTAGAACCATTATTGACATCCAGAACGCCCACTTTTTCGAAAGGGAGGATGTTTGCAGCATCCATCAAGTCGCGAGCGATGGTGATGGAGCCTTCATAGTTGAGATTCGCGTCGGTTACTGTTGCGCGATGAATTTTGCTTTTAAGTAATTCTAGCTGCATGATGCTGCTTAGAAACTGGCCTGGAAGAAACCGGTTACACCTTTTTCTGGGTTAGGAATAACGCCAAAACTGAAACGGTTGGCATCAGGATTGCTATCCCACTGGGTGCCGAGGAATGCATCGGCAAAAGACCAAATGTGAGCGCCTGCAACAAGAAGCAAACCGTACCACCATTCGGACTTGTCTTGAACCTTCAGGACGACCGTGACTGCGATACCGCCGATTTCAAGCACATCCATGAATGTAGCCTTAGTCGTAGATTTCGTTTTCCACTGATAATAAGAAGGAAGAAGAAGGGATATATAAGCGCTCTTCTGATCACCATGGTGATAGCGGTAGGAACGATCGATATCCGCATCCTCCATACCTTCTGCGCGTTGGGAAAGCCATACTTCTTCAGACACGCCGAGCTTGTTCCACGGCTTCTGGAGGTATTCACTTGGACGGATGCCCAATTCAACGAGCTTTGTCAGCTTTTCGCGAGTAACACCCTGTTCCTTAGCCTGCTGGTATTCCCATTGGGTAAGGCCCATATCTTCGTAATTGAACTTGTCCCATTCGTTGCCGGCGGCTTGCGCTGTACCGACTGAAGATGCTGCCGGAGCAGCTTCAACAGTGCTTGATGCGCTAGAAGCCTCAGCACTTGCTTCAGTAGATTCTGTATTGGGAGTAGCGATTTCGTCAGAAGAAAAATCATCTGTTTGGGCAAATGCTATAGAGCTTGCCAAAACAACTGTAGACAGCAATTTGCTCAATGCTTTCATTATTCCACCATCATCCTGGATTTAATGCCGGGGGAGGGAATCGAACCCTCACACTCTCGCGAGTACTGGATTTTGAGTCCAGCGCGTCTACCAATTTCACCACCCCGGCTTGGGGTACGACCAAATATAGAATAGTTTTTAAAATTTTGTAGGTGTGTTTGCAAAAATGAGGTGAATTTTATGAAAAAATTTTTTTATAAAATAGAACTGAATAAGCCAAGTCTACTTTATCGCTATTTTAAAATGCGTTTCGTTGATTTGACTGTAAATTTAATCGCTTATGTTGTAGTTTCTTCGAAAAACGTAGAGAAATGAAACTGAGTGGTTTATCAACAACGTTGTGCTGAAATAGAACCTTGAAGGGGTATCTACCATTTATTGTTCCCCTAAGTTTTGAGGATGACCGTTTGGCTGTCTGTGACCGTAAAAATGGGAAATGAACTATTTTTTTTGCACCGGTTGAAATTCAATGTTGATGGGAAGAAGCTTCTGATTTCCGAATTCCATGGCTTTTTCTTTAGAGCCGAAATCTCCTGTCTGTACAACGTACAGAACTTTATCTGCGATTTGCCTGCTTTCGATGGTGCTTGCGATGCTGAGCTGCGTTAAGTTGTTCACGAGTAAATCAGCGTTGGCCTTGACGCTGAAAGCTCCAAGTTGGAGGATCCAGGATTCCTTTGCGGAGGTTGGCTTGACACTTGGGACTACAGTAGCTTCTTTTGTTTGTGACTTCTGAGTGGCTGTGGCGGACGCCTCTGTTGCTGCGGCCGTTTTTGTTGCTGAGGCTGTTTTCTTGTCTGCCGCTTTAGTTGGGTTTCCTAGGTTTGAACAGGCTTGGTCTAGCGATTCGCTTTTGGCGCGGGGCTGGACAGCGGAGCAGACTTTTTTCAGTACGGCAACCTGGTGCGGGTGCGAAGCGTTGATGGCGAGATTCAGAATTTCCCCGGCGCGGTTATAGTTGCCAAGGTACAGCTGAAATTGGGATTTCGTCATCATGAGGTCGGTGTAGACGGGGTTTTGTGAATCTGTTTTTTGAATTAAGCTATCAAGTCGTTTTGAAGCTTTGTTAAAATCCTTGGTGTTGCCTGTTTGTGAGAGTGCAAGAACGTTCCAGAGCATGCACTCTGTACGGGTTTTGGCAGGTTGCGTTGGGCAGACCTGTTCGTATGCCACTGCGGCTTGCTTCCAGTCTCCAGCGACGTAGGCTTTTTGGGCATCTGCTAACGTAAATTTGACTTGCGCAAAAGAAGCGGTAATTCCGAAAATGCAAATGCTGCTTGTAAAAAATAGATAGCGAACCGAAAATTTTCTCATGATATCCTCGACTGTAAAAATACAAAAATATCGGAATTTTGTTTGCGTAAGTCGTTGAATGACAACGAATTACGGAAATAGGGGCGGTTGACAATTAACAATTAACAATTAACAATGAACAATGAACAATGAACACAAATGCGAAAGGCGAGAGTCGCGGCCGTGGTGGACGCTTTCAGCGTCCATGGCTTCGCTCACAAATAATCGTAAACGAGTTTACGATTGCTTGATTCGCTTGCGCATTGTTGCACGGACACCTGTCCTCGCGCCTGTCCTCGCTTGACGGGGATGACGGGGATGACGGGGATGATCGAGGCTAGCATTGAACGCCTACTGCGTTCGCAGCTGCGGTTATGAAATATCAAAATGCCAGCATTTTGCTGCTTCATAACCTTGCGTGCTTTTGGCACAAGACCCCGAGCTTGACTCGAGGGATTGTGCAATGAACACAAATGCGTAGGTCGAGAATAGGGAATAGGGCACCTCTAAAAAT
>JAZLIJ010000175.1:0-2450 GCA_045617325.1 Fibrobacter sp. | reverse complement strand
ATATTGTTTTTAAGCAGCCGCCGGAGGAGTTCCGCCGAATCGCATCCCCGGTCCATGATGAAGACGCCCGGTCCGTTCACAGCCGTTCTCACCGTGGAAATGATCTTTTTAAAAAGACTAAATTCCCCGCGTCCACCCTTTGGGAGTTTCACAAAAACAGGCCGTGCTTCGCTCGTTCCAGTCGGCACAATGGCGGCGGCTCCAAACAAATGGCCCATTTTCAGTTCATGCGTACTTCCATCCCTACCCATGCTCATTCCTTCCATGCCGTTTCCACCCCATGGTTTGCTGATATCGGACAAATCCACCGCAACGCCCGTATCTTTATGAACGAACTCTTTTCCGGATTTTAGCATCCACGCCAGGACCCGGTCCGGGAGCGTATATCGTTCAAGCCACCGCGAAATACTTTCCCGATCTTCCTTCCGGGCCTTCCATTCGTCCGGATGAAATGCGTGTGCGATGTTATTCAAAAGTGTAGATCCGGATTTCAGAATACCAAAGAACATCTGCCTAACGGAATTCCTCTCGCAAACGCCTTTGAATTCAAAAACGGATTCCACAAATTCATTTACCGTGCTTTCCAACGTGTCTTTTAGCAGAGTTGTGGTCATTGGAGCGACTTTCAGGGGGTTTCTCGTCTGCCAAAGTTTGGCAAATATTCCTAAAGCGCTCCAATTTTTTTTATCTCCCAAAAAAAGTCTAACAAAGACACGCCCCGTTATAGCGTGTTGTAACTATTTGCAATATCACGGGTTATAAAAATATGCGGATAATTTATCCCGATTTTTTTTTGAACGCGACCAAATTTTGTCACGCTACGTGATGAAAAACGGCAATTCTAGTTGGATTAGGCCATCATTCCTGGGTCGCCGGATGCGTGGTCGTCCAGAAATAAAACGCAACTTTGAAACCTTGAGGAGATCGCGAATCAGTTGCAAGAAATTCGTTGCTCGCACGCCGATGTTGGCTACGTTATCCCGGACGATTTTCTTGATTTGCCTGTATTCTCGCACCGTTGACAGATGGAAATTCATGAATAAATGACACAGATAGCACAGGGCAAAGAGGTTTTCGAGCCGCTGGAATGTCCGTACGCGTGCGGTCTCCAAGCCATAATTCTGCTTGACGTGTAGAAAGGAAAGTTCAATTTCCCATCGATTTAAGTACAACTGTGCGGCCTGTTTCGCCCTGCGGTCAAGCTCTTGGCTGTCTTTTAGTTCTTCTGGTGAAAGTGTCATGAACAAATAGATGCTCTTTCCCTCGAACGAACTCTCTACAATGAGAACTTGCTTCGTTTGGATTCTTTCCATTTTTCGCGGCGGCACGGGTTGCTGAATGTATCCGATTTGCCATTTTACTTGTGCGGAAATGGTGTGGCCGGACAGTCTTGCAAGTTGTATTTTCTTACCTTTCACCTTGGTAAAGTCCTCGTTGATTTTTCGTCCCGTGCCGAATAGATCTCTCTTCATTTCCCGCATCCGAACAATGCCGGTAACACGCTCTTCCAACAACCACCAGAGAAATTCAGCCGAATCGCATCCTCGATCCATAATGAAGACGCCCAGTCCGTCCATGGCAGTTCTCACCGTGGAAATAATCTCTTTAAAGAGGTTAAATTCTCCGCGCCTGCCCTTTTGGAGCTTTACAAAAACAGGCCGCGCCTCGGTCGTTCCATTTGGCACGACGGCGGCGGCGCCAAACAAATGCCCCATTTTCAATTCATGCGTACTTCCGTCCCTTCCCAAGCCCATCCCCTCCATTCCATCTCCACCCCATGGCTTGCTGATGTCGGATAAGTCCACTGCAATGCCTGTGTCTTTGCGGACAAATGCTTTTCCAGATTTCAGCATCCATGTCTGGACCCGTTTCAAGAGTGAATATCGTTCAAGCCACCGCGAAAGACACTCTTGATCTTCCTTCCGGGCCTTCCATTCATCCGGATGAAACGTGTGCGCGATGTTGTTCAAAAGTGTGGATCCGGATTTAAGGAGTCCAAGGAAGGTCCGTCGAACGGACTTCCTTTCGCAAACGCCTTTGAATTCAAAAACAGATTCTACAAATTCATTTGCCGTGACTTCGAGAGTGTCTTGTAGTAGAGTTGTAGCCATTGGAGTGTTTTAGGTTTGTTTTCTTTCCCCTGCCAAAGTTTGGCAAAAACTTCCGAAAAACACTCCAATTTTTTTTATCTCTAAAAAAAAGTCTGGCGAAAACACCGCGTCTTTTGGCATATCGTAACTATTTGAAATATCGCATGTTATAAAAAAGTGCGGATAATTTATCCCAATTTTTCGGGATAAGCCTGTTTCGTCGCCACGCGTCCGGCGTCTGAAACCCGGCTTGTCATGCGACGAAACCGCGCTTCTCGGCGTAAAGAAGGTGAAAAGCGCGAAATCACATCCGGAAACGCATATCCGTCCGGGCTGAGGCCGGTTCATGCCGAACTCCGG
>JAZLIJ010000174.1:0-21113 GCA_045617325.1 Fibrobacter sp. | reverse complement strand
TGGCGTCAGTCACCGGGACGACGACCTTTTCCATCGACGCGAAGTTCTTATCGAAGTGCGCCGTAGTGTGGTCGTCGTAGTCCCATATCTTGAGGCTTATCCCGGACGCCTCGATTTCGATGGTGTTGAAGAACGTGGCGTGGAACTGCGCGACAAGCGCCCAGTTCACCGTGTTGACGTTGACCTGCCCGTCGATGACATCCTGCTGCGTGTACTGGATTTGGCTCTGTTCGAGGTTCCCGAACGAAACAGAAAATGAAACCGTCTGTCCGGCAGAGACGGCCATGTTCACGTCACCGCCGAAAAGCTCCCTGTCGTCTTCATCGTAGACGTGCAGTTCCGTCATCGTCCCGGCAGTCTCGACTATCCCGGAAAATTTAACGACGGCGCCATCGGCGTCTGCGGATATCCCTGTAAGCTGCACGTCAGTGCCGCCAACCTTGGCGACAGCGCTATGGACTATATCGACGGCGTGCTCCGCCATGGACTCCATCATTCCGGCCATTACGTTGATTTTCATGTTTCCTCCGTGTTTACGGTCGCCCACGCGAAAGTCTGCATGTCGTAACCCACGTACGAATACAGTACTTTTACGTGCGCTGGTTTTACCATTTCAAAAAAATCCTCGACAGGCACATTCCACCATCTTCGCAGAAAATCCTCACAGGTATCTTCGCATGTGCATACACGTTCGTCGTTTTCGTTGGCTTCTATTTCGACCATCAAATAAAAATTAGGGTCGTCGTCAAAATGTTCATCAGCGAATTTTTCAGGATTTTTCCAATATTCAAAAATTTCGACACTCTTTCCGAATAGTGCGGCAATACCCTTAAGATAAGGAACGGTGCAACCGCCACGCTTTATTGCTACGCGGTATATTTCATCAACATTCCATGTTTCGGAATAATCGACAATTCCCTTGACAGGAATTCCAAGTTCCGCATTCCATTCGTCAATAGAATCAGTCACAACCGGCGAAGCGTTTACCGCCAAAGATTCAAGCACGTCCCATACGTTTTCTATACCGAATGCAATCGACTCCAGCAGCTTTTGCCAATTCGTCTTTTCGGAATTGACTTTACTCCACTTGAAGTTCCAGGCAAACCCACGAGGCAACAGCCCCTTGAGCATCAGTGCGAAATCTTCGGCATTTCTTTTAGGCAACCTGTTGACAGGAACCAGACTACGATTCAACACAACTATCGAAAACACATTGGACTCTTCACCGCAATTGTTTTTTACAATCGCATTGTAAATTCCTTCGGAAGGAGGTAAAAAAACAATCTTCGCATCATCAGCGTCTATAAGAGTTACCGATTGGCCATTACCAAATTCAACGACGCAATCGGATGAAAAACCGACTCCATGTAACGTCGCTTCGCATCCATAAAACGCCACTAATTTCAAATCAGTTACAATCATCATTCACCGGAAATCAAGTTTATGCTAGACATTCCCTGGCTAAAGTCTACAACTTCGGCAACTGGAGTTTCTAAACTTTCTTTGGATTGAGGGACGCTTAGAACAAAATCGAAAGACTGTACTGAAACAGGGACACTACCGCTGTACTTCTGAACAGAGTTTATAGAGAACGATTTTGCGCTTGAGTTGGACAAGACGTATACCTCAACTTGATTAAAGTCGATGGACGTTTTTGGTCCTGCATTTTGCAGCAAGGTTTTCAACGAGTTTGTGACAGAACGCTTGACATCATCGTTAAACGGCGAACACGTCGCATTTATAACGTATTTCACAGGCGTCACAGACATGACGCGAATATCAGCAGTCACCGGCCTACGATCATCCGCATTGACATACGCATTAACTTCATTTATATGTGCGTTATCAACGACGGGCGTCTCGCCTTCTACAAAATTAGCACAAGCGACAACGACAGAATTAGAGTTCGGATAATTCGCAAAAACAAACGCCTTCGACACGAAATTGAACCGTTCCGCCCACAGCTTGTAATCGTTTGCAGAACCACCGTGAGGCGGATTCTGAATGCGGTTCAAAAGCCTTGCTCGGTAATCCTCAGCGCTTTCGCCCCACTGTTCAGTATTTCCACCAATGACAACATCGACCGACTTTCCACCCACAATTCCGTCGCCAACGACTTCGGCAGAATATCCGACATTGGACGGAACGGAATCGATAAAGACAAGTTCTGTTCCAGAAGACACATTGCTTTCGGCACCTGGTTCTGAAGCCATCACGCGGACATTATTCGAGCCGACGGACAAAGCAACATCATTGACGGTCTTATACTCCTTTTTCGTCACTTCGTCCAAAAGCAACGTTCCGGAAGGGAGCGACGCCGTACCGCTAGACAATTCAACCGAGACGTAACCGGTCGCATAAACAGGCGGTTTATGCGGAATGGCATATTCGGCGCCGAAACCGTCCAAAGCGTCAATATCGCAAGAATGCACAAAGCGGTTTTTCCACATTCTTTTTGCGACAAGATGAAGCATATAAAGGGCCGCGCCCAAAACAGAAGCGAGAACTTTCAAAACACCTTTACGGATAACGGCTGAACGGCCGTTGTAAAAATTCGTGACCAGTTGCTGTTCCATGAACCGAATCATTTCGGGCAAACTTTTAAATTCCACGGGTAGCCTCCCAATTCATTTCGTAGGCGTAATTAACCTCGCCTCCGTCAGGCTTGACAATTTTCACGGCAATAACGACAATTTCGCCATTCACTTTAGCAGAGCACGAAACGGAACCCGCGACACCATCGTCGATCATCCACTGGAGAGCTTCCTTGGCTTCTTTTTCAACAGATTTTACTGCGGCATCGACGTTTTTACCAGGTATCGATTCGTACACATTGGATCCCATGCCAACATCGGACAAAGAATCGGCCCACCAACCGCCAATGCTCGGATTCAAATTAGATTTCACATTATCCAAGCCACGTTCGCGGGCAAACGTTCCCAAAGAAAGAACAACGGCATTTTCAAGACTTTCGGCAGTCCGCAAGTCACAGGATTCGTCATCGAAATCCAAATCGAAAGCACCGTTTTCAAGTCTTTTTAAAAGTAAATCGCTCACATTGTAAATGTACAACATGAGCGAAAATTTTCATAGTTTTTGTGACCATCTTTTTTTTAAGGCGTTACTGGATTCGGAGTAGGCGTTCCCGTAGGTCCAACAGCCGATGGATGCGGATGCATGGAAAGATTAACCGCAGTAGTCCCATTATAAAGAGCGGAAACTTCTTTTTCAGAACGAACATTTCCCTTACACTCAAAATCATTATGGCAAATAACTTTATTCAAGGGGCCTTCGCACTTCAATTCGATGTTTCCATCTTCTTTCAACAGTATCGTTTGACCGAACGGCGCATGAACCATCACCTCGCCTGGCTTCAAGTCTTTGGCGGCTGACATATCGGAACCATCGCCATGAGTCGCGACGACAACTCCATTGTCTCGGGAGCCGCCAACAAAAAGCGCTATCCCGGAAACATCGCCCTTCGGTCTTGAGCTGAATCCATACTGCTGCACAAATTCAACATCACGGCGCTTTTCGCCGGCGACAAGCTCAATGTCCGCTTCCAAATCCGAAGAGTTGTACTTGGTAGCAAGAACAACGCACCGCCCAATCATCAGGCGAATCCTGGAGAACACAGGTTCCAAAAGATTTTCGATATTCATCCTCGAACCGCCTTCTTGATAGCATCCCACGGGCTGCTGGAAACCTTCTTGGCCTTGCTCTTTTTAGTAGAAGGTTGCGGCAAATAAACATCCGGAGAAACAAGCGTAATGTTTGTCACCTCGCCACCGTCACCCCATTCAAAATCAACCGCGGAAACAAGCAAGTCCAAAGGCTCATCGACGCACAAATCCGGGGCGCAGAACGAGCACATTACACCCGGCTTCCAAATGCCGCCTTCGTGCGACCAACCACGTACAGAACACCTAAAGCCCATCGATTTCGCTTTACGGATGGAGTATTCCCAATCGGCGCGGGCTTCGACGCTTTCCTTTTGCGTAGCGTTCGAATCTACGACCAAAAGAGGCCTGTAGCGGCCTACATCGGAATCGTTCTTGACGGACTTCACTTTGCTTTTGGCCTTGCCCGACCCGTAAACGTAATACGCGGAATAACGGTCGTTAATGGAGAAATCCACAGAAGCGCTAGTCAGGTTCACTCCCTGCTTCAATTCAGGCCCCCTGGGGCACTTTGCAGGGTCCAGCAGGTATATTTGCCCAAGGCCATTCGAGCACGGAATAACGCCGCGTTCCTTGCAAAGTTTCGACATTGTTTCAAGTGCCTTTACCCCGGGATCCACGGAAAACTTCACAAGGACCTTGCCGACATCAACGCCCATCACGTTCTGGAAGAACAACCCGAAACGGCCGCAGATATCGGAAATAATCTGTTCCAGGTTCCTGTTCTGCCATTCCATCGGGTTTTCGACGCAGCAATCGGCAATATCGCAACTAATTTCGCTGCCCGAAACAGAGAAAGAATGCGAACCAGGAGAAAAAGACGTGGAAAACTTTTCGACGTAGCCCTTTACAACGGTAACGCCATCGACGGCAATTTCTACACTGTCACCAGGGAAAAGTTTCACCAAATTGCCAAGCGGGTCCTTGGCAACAATGTTCAATGAAAATCCTGCTGCAATATGGTCCAGCGAACGCGAGATGCGCGCACTTGTCCAATAGGAAAACTTCCGACCGTTCGCAAAGACTTCAATCATTTGGAAAGCACCTTCAACGATTCGCGGCTAATCACCATCGGGTCAAAAAGGCCGTTACGTTCAATTATTTCGTTAAGTTTGTCCAGGTTTCCGTAACAGTCGTAACACACGGTAATGGCATCACGGCTCGAACGAAGCTGCAAATCGACAATTACAGGCAACTTCGCCACTTCATCGCGTAAATATTTGAGCGCAGTCGCTTCAAGATCTGCAAGAGTCATGTAGTCGTCAATCGAAGTCACTTTCTCGCGGGCACTGGAGAAAGCATCTGAAAAACGGACGCAAAGTTCGTCGAGTTCTTCGGAATTCGAAAATTCACAATTGACAATGCTCTTTACCGCCATCGACGCAGCAGACATCAATGCCATTCTATTGACCATGTTCGACAAGGAATCCGCCACCATCGATCCATCGCTAAATTCTATGGAATCCATAAGCGTAAGCGATTCATTGACGTAATCGGTAAATCCACCGGAAACACCGAACGTTTCCTTGGTCATCAAGAATAAATCCTGGAAACGCGCGGCAAAGTCGGCAGGCGTCTGCAACAGCAATCCGATATTCGAACGGATGCGGGAGATTTCGCTTATAAAAGCGGAAACATCGCGCATGGATTGGCGAGCCGTTTCAACAGCGTCCATCATCTTACTTACAGTCGAAGAAACGCTATCGACGATGGATTTAGCCTTTTGCAGGATGTTGAAATTCTGCTTGAACTGGCCCGCGACATTGTTTACGGACTCCAGCGCCTTCATCGCGCTTTGGCCCTTCAAATCGACGACGGAACGGACGGACTTTTTCGGGTCCTCTTCCGGGGTAAAAGTCACCTCGCCGGTAACGTATTCCTGCACAGCCATCGAGAAATTGACGGAATACGGACCGCAGCGTACCTTGAACCTGCCATAGAACGGATGCACAAGTTCATAAGCGCCCTCTTTGTTGAAGGCCTCTTCCAGGTCCGCAAGCTTAGAGGACACATCGGAACCGACCAGGTAGAACTTGATTGGGAACTGCCTCAGAATCTTTCCCGTATCCTCGTTGACATGCTTATCGGTAAACGGAAGCGCCGAAGTAACGATGTTGCGGCCACCGTTGGAACTCACTTCCTCGACAAAGAACGGCACGCCATTGTACGAAGCACCGACGCACTCAATCTCGCCAGCGGCCGTGTTGATTTTAACCTTCTCCAGGGAATCAGCGTATTCATATCGGAACGTATCCATTACACAGCCCCCGCAAGAGTATAGGAACGCGACCAGTCAAAGTCTCCCTGGTCAGGCGGCGTCACGCGTACGCCCTGAGGCATATTCTGGAAATCGACCGCGAAACGATTGGTAGTCGTTGAATAAGACTGCTGCACGGCAGTAGCAATCTGAGACTGGGCGCCAACATTTGCACCGGCGCCGCTATCAGCAAACAAACCACCAACAAGAGGCAAGCTCTTAAGCAAATCTTTCGCTCCATTGATAGCACTCGCAATAGAACCAAAGAACGTATTGTAAATGAAGGAGCCAATTTGTGAAATTCCATCTTTGAAGCCTTGCCACAAATCAGACATCATGTCCGGAAGCGACGTGAAGAAAACTACAAACGGATCAATGAAAATGGACTTGAAACCGTTCCAAAGCCACTTGACATCTTCGACAAACATGTTTACCCAATCGGTGACAGCATCAGTTAATTCGTGATTCACAAAGCTGCACCACATATCCCAATTGTCGTAGAACTGTTTGACAATCGAAACAATCTCAATAAAAAGGATAAGCACTCCACCAACAGTAGCGTAAAAAGCGCCACCAACCACAGCAGAAGCCAATTTAAAGCCTGATACGATAGCCCACACGACATCTTTCGCCTTAACAATCAACGGAACAATTTTGAAAACTATTCCTAGAATAGTTGAAATGAATTTATACAAAGCAGAAAAAATGCCAAGCATATTTACAATAATAGGCGCAACGGTTATTACGACAGAAGAAATCGCAATCCATTTGGGGCCTATACTTTTCACAATATCCAAAAAATCACGCAACCATCCTGCTATTTTAGGCAATGAATTATGTACGAAAGCAGCTATGTAATTTCCGTAATCCTTCAAAACGGATTTTATTTCAGGACCATCCGTTTTAGCGAAAGATCTTATTTCCTTGAACATTTCTATAAAAGTCGGGAACAAATCCTGCATCACGGAAACGCTTATAGCGTTAATTGATTCTTTCGTTTTTTGCAGTTCATCAGCAAACAATTCTGCATTTTCAGCACCTTTTTCGTCAAATCCACCGCCATTGTCAGCAAAATCTTTAAGTATCCGCTTTATTCCAGCAGACCCATCTTTAAAGAGTTCAGACATTTTTGTTCCGCTTTCCCCGAAAAGCCCCTGAGCAACAAACGCCTTTTGCTCTGCACTTTCAAGTTTAAGATAGCTATCCGATATAGCTTCAATAACAGACGATGTGCTTTTATAATCAGAAAGTTTTGTACCTTTCGGAAGAATCGAGTTGAACATTTTTAGGGATTGCTTATCTCCAGAACGGGCCTTACCAAGATTCACGCTCAACTTTTTTAAGGCGACATCCATTTCTTCAACAGACATTCCGGAATGCTGAGCCGCAGAAGCAAATGCCTGGTATTCTTTTACACCAAGCCCAAGCAATCTCGATGTTTTTGCAATTTTGTCGCCACGTTCAGCAAAACCGACAACCTTATCATAGGATTTGCTTATTCCAAGAGCTGCGCTTTTAATGCTTCCAGCCGTATTCTTCATGACAATACCCAAAGCGGCAATACTTTGAACAGAAGCCATGTTTTTCAATTTTTTGTTGATATCCGACAAACCTGCAGAAACAGATACGGCAGCAGTTTTTATGTCTTTTAAATTTCCAACAACAGTCCCAAGAACACCATTCTTGAAACTAAAACCTAAAACAGTGTTAATTACAGAAGCCATACCCTAAATATAGAGCATGGCTAAATAAAATAATAGTTTTTTGAACCATCTTTTTTTTACAAATGGATGCTTTTAAACAGGATTCCTAACCAATAAGAAACAAAAGCAGGTACTAAATTAAAAACACCCATCAAAGCAATCGAATTCAACGGCCCATACGAGTCATCTATAAACGAAGCCCAACAAATTGTCAAAAACAAAGACACCCCAAAAGTTACAGCCATCGCTCCCAAACAATTTTTTTTCATTTCTTCAGAAAAGAAATCAATATTCACTATAGTCAAATGATAAAAATAAAACGGAACCAAGGCGAACCACATATAAAGAGCCCTGTCAGTAAAGAACGGAACAGACATTCCGGCAAAAAACAAAAACAACGGAACGAAAAGACCCCATTTATCCTCTTTTGATTCAAATAAAGAAATATGAAAAGATTCAAATTCCTTCTTTGAACGTTCATTATATTCTTTGATTTCTTCTTGCGTCATATCAATAATATACATTATTCCACTGTCAAATTTTAACATCTAGTTTAACTTTTTGGGTTAATCTTATTAAAACATATTCCAACTTGGAACGTAGAAGTCCAGGAGACGAATCTCCTGGACTGTTGATCAGCTTATGACAATAAAAATCACTTTTTCGGGACCTTCGGATTTTTCCATTTGAGGTACTTCAGGGCCTGTTTTACGCTGAAGTCAAAGCCTTCCGCATCCAGGTTCATTATCTGGTCGTACGGCCAATGGAAAACGCCCGCAAGGACAGCGAAACCGTCGTCGAAGCCTAAGCCTCGCCATCGGCTAAAAAAGGCTTTGCCATGGCTCCAATCGCACGGACGTCACGGGCATCCATGTTCAAGACCGAATTTTCGCCAAGGCCCGTAGCCTTAACCACCAAAGCAATCATGGCGGAGCCTTCACCGCCGGCGTTGCCAATATCCTTGATGTCACGCCCAGTGAAAGATTCCTTGACGGAAACGGTTTCAATCTTTTCCCCGTTCACCTTCTGAATGGGAACAATCAATTTGTAGTCCATATTTTTACTCCTTTTATGGATTGTGAAATTAAGCCGCGCCTGGGATTCGAACCCAATCCGCAAGGCGACCTCAAGAGTATCGCCCTGCAGCACCCACGACGCGCGGAGATTACCGCATTAACCCGCTGCGGTAAAACCTTGCCGAATATTGCTACCCAACAAGGCGTCAGGAACCTTTACGACTTCTGTTCCTTGGCCGGAGGGCCCTGGAATTCGAAGCTCACTTCACCTTCTTCGCCACTTTCGGAGGCGACGACGCTGAAGCAGGCGTGGTCAAGCACGACGGTCTTGCCGTTCGGCTTTTTCACTGTTACGGTAGCGTCCTTGATCTGCTGGAGTTCCACAAGGTCAAGGTCACTTGTATCGGTAATGGTTCCGGAAATCTTTCCGGGATTGTTACCGGTGACCTTGTAGCCATGCAAACGGCCATCAGGGCCAAGGACTGGTTCGCGGTTAGGGCCGCCGAGTTCAATGGTGGGTTGTCCCTTAAGGTTATAAAGGACTCCGTTCACTTTAAGCTCGAACACGCCGCCGACATCATCAAAATCTGCCATCTTCGACCTCCTTAGTCAAACTGAATCTTGGACTTGCCAACGAAGAATTGTTTAATCAGGTGAGCCGGGATGAGGAACTGCATGGCGTAAGCGTCATCCGGGTCGAGCATCACGACGAGATTTTCGGCAAAGTCTTCGTAGTTCTGCACCAGGCCCTTTTCCATCCACAGACGGTAACGGCTCAAGAGTTCGGCCTTGCCGAGTTCCGGAGTCATCACTACCTGACCTGCACCGAAGCTGTTGCCGTCATCAGCGAGCTTTGCGTTCGGATACTTGACAGCCAGGTAATTGTTCCAGTCCCAACGCAAGTAACTGAGCGTGAACACGGTTTCCAGCTGCTGGTAAGCCTTGTCAACAGCACCCGCGGCATTGTGCTTGTAGGTGGTAACAATACGCTTTGCGTACACCGTACCGTCATCACCCGCAACCATCAGGGCACAACCCGCCTTAAGAATGGCATTGTTGCCGTCAAAGCCTTCACGGTCTTCCGGTCGCGGGGCAACAACGCCAGCAACGGCATAGTTGGAAAGCGGACGAGCAGGATCATTGAGAGCCTTCGGAGCAACGCAACCGAACAAAGCTGCTGCGTTCACGTAGCCAGGAGTCGGAGACTTCGGGAGAGCGGCGAGAACAACCTTGTTGGAGTCGACATCTTCGCCACGGTCAACAAAGTCGTCTTCCGTCGGGATGCGGACTTTGGTCGTTCCGCCTTCCTGATAGGTAGCGCCATTCAAGGAGAACATCAAGACACCAGTCTGCTGGACGGTAGCCGTCCAACGGGTATCGAGCATACCCTTGATGTAGTTGACGTTATCAGCATCGTCAGAACCGATGGTAATGGTGTTGAACCAGGTACCTTCGCAGATAGCCTGGACATTCGAAGTTTCATAGCTCGGATCAGCACCGCCACCGCTCATAGTCGTTTTTACAATGGAAAGACCCGTCGGGAGGTATTCTCCCTGGTTGTAGTTCCACTGGATGTCGATGCCATGGCCGTTCGTACCAGCATTCTTCGCCGTGAGTTCGACGATGTGCGAATTTCCGGAACCGGACTTGATTGCAGCGGTCACAGGAAGGTCCGCGATGGCGTTCACGGCAGCAACAGTCTTTGAGGCAACATTAGGTGCAGAGTCGCCAGCAGAGACGTTCACGGCGCAGGAACGGCCAGCAATAAGCAGTTTGATAGCGCCGGAAACCTTAAGAGTCGGATTATCGTCATCATCGTCTTCGGCAGCCACAGTAAACGTAAGCAAGCCCTTAGCCTTGTCGGAACCGGAAGCATCGGCGATGGGCAAAACCCAAAGTTCCATGTTCTTCGTGTTCTTGCGGAAGGCCTTCACCATAAGCGCAAGCTGGGAACCGCTTCCGTAGAGGGAATCGGCCTGTTCGTCGCTGGTAATCCTGGTAAGGGTACCGTCTGCGCTCATCTTGGAACTGAGCGGTTGGCCAATAATCAGGTTTTTCCAAGGCATTGCGCCAGACTTGACCGCATTCGAGCCGTCGAATTCGGTCATGAAGATAGGCACAAGATTATCGGACGGAATTTCAGAAAAAGAAACACTCATTCTTCATTCTCCTTTTCTTGTTCAATTTTTTCCGCAGAAGCCTTCGGCATGGAAACATCGACCACTTTCAGTCTCCCGGAAAGGATAAGACGTTCAATGTACCCATCAACTTCAACGGATTCCCCCTCAGGAAGCATCATTCTGTTTTCTTTCGGGAGATAAACGGATTTTGTAGGCTTTACAAATTTTCTCATGTAGAAGGCCTCAGGTTGGTTGTAAAATCAATAGTATCGCCGCCGTCGTTTTTCATAGAGTTCTTTGCACGCAAGAAATCGGTTACAGGAGCAGTCTTGTCAATCTGGACAGAGAACGAAACGGAATAGGTAATCCTGGCCGTTCCGCGGTCTGTTTCACCCATGCTTGACAAGTTGTTCGTGTAAGATTTTAAAACGCACTTGGAAACAAGTCCATTGTACGGGCCCTTCCAATCCCTGCAAGGGTCGATAACATCTATGATAGCCTTTGCGGCAGCATCCAAAAAGTCATTGAGATCAGAGGGAGATTCCAACTCATTGACATTGTTTTCGCCTTCAACATAAGCGCGGGCATAAACATCAATGGTCAAATCCGTAACAGCCTTGTAAAAACGGGGATGAGTTCCGCCATCGTCAAAATTGGTATTCGAGGTATTGACAACGACGTAGGATTCCTCTTCAGGCCAGGCACTTGTAAGCCTTGCTGCAAAAACGTTACCTCCAATGCCATCGATATTCGCGCTCACAAGAGCATCGACAACAGCATTCCGAAAATCACTTATGCAAAGCAGAGTCCTGTTCATCAATCCCTTCGTCTAAATTCAAGCTGGTAAACAACAACGCCATCGGCTTCAGAAGCGAAGTCAACAGCACGTAAAGCGTAAGCAGGGTGCTGAGGTGTCGCCGCAACATCCCAGAGGTCGTTCTTGCGAGCCTTGCATTCCGGAAGGTCAACAGAGCGCACAAAAAGACGAGGCCTATGGGAAATTGCAGAAACATCGTTCCCTAGAGTTTCTCCGTCCAGACATTGAACGTCGAACATACCGCGCATGCTGTACTGCGTACCGCTGCGAGTAAGCGTCACCTGTTCCCCGAATTCTTCAATATTGAAGAAAACGGATTGCAGATCGTCGTTCATGTCGGACTTGAAACTCACAGGAGCATTCCTTAAGCAGTAACCTGAGCCCAAGCGAGGCCGTCGATTTCCTGGATAACAGCCAACGGACGAGACTTCAGCTGGTACCACTGAATGTCTTCATCCTTGTTGTACCAGGTACGGGCAAAGCGTTCACCCTGGAAGAAGCCGTCTTCGATGGTACCGACGCAACCGAACTTCAGCTTTGCACTGATCTGGTCGCTAATGGCAAGCACCTTGTTCTTCGGAACGAAGGAGAGCTTGCTTGTACCGACCTTGTAGATTTCGTCGTACACCCAAATACGGGAGCCGTTGTGGTAGCCGGCAAGACGTGCGCCAAGGCCGTTCTTGATGGCACCAGCGTCGATGCTGTTGCCGGTCATGTACTTGCGGTCGAAATCCTTCATGAAGGCTTCGTTCTTGCGAGCTGCAATCCAGGCATCGGAACCGAACACCTTGTCGGTAACGGTGAGGCCGGAATCTTCACCAACCACGTTGTCAAGATTTTCAAGGTCGCCGACAACATCGGCGGCATTTCCGGTCCACAAAGCGGTACCGGTCTTGACAATCTTGTGGCTTGCCTGCGGAGCGAAATCGATGGAGTCGATTTTCTTGCCATCGGCATCGAGAATGTCGTACTTGCCGACAAACATGGCGTCGGAGCACATCTTTTCGATGGTACGGTTGATTTTGTTGCCGAGGTCAGTGGCATCTTGACCGAGCATGAAACCGACGCGCTGATCCGGCGTCATGATGGGGTTCACGTTAGCTTCACCCGGACGAGTCTTGAAGGCTTCGAAAGCCATGGTCGGACGCTTCAAGTCGATTTCGTAGCAATGCACCTTGGCCTTGCCGTAGCCAGGACGGTGAGAAACGGTGCCCTTGTCGCCTTCGCGCTTGAACGGAGCAAGAGTGCGGGTACCTTCAACGACATCGATTTCGGCATCGAGAGTCAGAAGATATTCCGCTTCGAAGAAAGAAGAAAGGAAACGCTTGGCCGGAAGGTTCTTGTTCACCTGTTCGGTCAAGGTAGTGGCGTTAAGAAAATCAGCCATTTTGGACCCCCTTAGACGCAAGCCCTGGCAAAGATGCCAATCTTGCGAAGTTTAACGATGAAGGTGTTGAGAGAATCACCCGTTGCAAAGGAAAGCTTTGCAGAGTTGAATTCACCCGTGAAAGCGACCGTGGCGGTTGCACCGGCGGAAGCATCTTCGAGAAGTACCGCGACAGGTTCCTGGAGAGAAGAAGTTGCGGAATCGGAATCGACGATTTCAAAGAGTTCGTCGCCGACAGCCTGACCGATGGTTTCAACGGTCAACGCACCTGCCGTAAGTCCGCTTGCACCAACGTCGACAGAAATAGTCATGGCATTACCGTCAACACCGGCGACATTGTCTTCAACCATGAGCTTGCCAGAGCTGCTGGAAGCAGTCACGGAATCGCTCATGGCGGTATTGATGGCAGCAAAAAGACCTGCCACTTCGGTAGCGAGAGTCGTGGAGCCAGTCGTATAGCTCACTTCAGTGCCGTTCACGACAGCCTTGATGACCTTTCCGGAAACAGGCGTTCCCGTGAAGGTGATGGACTTTTTGGCCTTGGAATCGCTTGTGGCGACACCGCGAGAGCCAAGGACAGCACCGGCCTTGAGGTCGCCGCTGTAGATGTAGGCGCGGCCAGTGATGACAGGCATCTGATTGCCTGCAATAAGGTCGCGACCTTCGAATTCGGTTTTCGGTTCGTACATTTTGTGTTCCCCCTGGTTAGCGAGCCTTCGCACCCGCAGCGAAAGCGTCAAAAATCAACTTGTCAGCGTCGGCAGCAGCGGAATTTGCACCTGCAGCAATAGAATTTGCAGCAGCGGCATTAGCAGCGATACCGGCCTTGATAAGAGCCTGCTGCTGTGCGGTCGCTTCAGCAGACGGATCGGTAGTTTCAGCAGAAGCAGTTGCCGGAGCAGGATTCTGCTGAGCGCGAGCTTCGCCAAGAAGTTTCTTTGTTGCCTTGAAGCAGAAAGATTCCGCTTCGGCGACAGTCTTGCCTTCGGAGATGAACTTCTGGCAATCTTCGTCAAGAGCGAGGCCTTCGAAAGCCTGCTGGATTCCAAGAATGCGCTTACGTTCCTCTGCAACCGCAGACGCACGGACTGCATTCATGTCGATTTCGGGAGCCGCAGTCTGAGCCACCGGATTTGTTTTTTCAGCCATTTCGGCCTCCTTTTGTTGTTTTGTCATATTCTCGATAACATCGTCAAGCGAAGCGACGGCATCGACAAGACCTGCCTTTACCGCATTTTCGCCAATAAACACCTTACCCTGCCCGTAATTTTCGAGCACGGTGTCGTAATCAGTACCGCGGAATTTTGCAACCTTGGAAACAAACGCAGACGCCATTGCGTCAAGTTCTTCTTCAAGAGCGAGCATTCCGCGAGGAGTGTTCGGGTCAAGAGCCTTGCTTTGAGACAAGTTGCTGCGAACCGTCTGCACGGATTTCCCTTCAGGATCATTGCTGAAACGATAAAGAACACCGATGGAGCCAATTTCCGCATTTGCAGAAGCATACACCTTTTCGCAAGCGGAAGCAATCCAATACGCAGCGCTACACATGGAACCGGCGGAATGCGCAACTATTCCGGCAGACTTGCTTCCACGGGCCTTGAAAATCTTTTCCGCAACATCATCGACACCGCTAATCAATCCGCCAGGAGAATGGATGCTGAGCACAATCCCCTTGACAGATTCATCCGAAAGCAACTTGTCAAATGCGGCGGAAATGGAGTTGTAAGTATCAAGCCCAAACAGGGCTGTCCAAATATTGGAGCGATAACCGAGAGCACCGTCGATATGCATAACGGCAATCCCATCCGCAGTCAAATCGACGCGGTTCTTATGGTCCACCTCGCCGGAAGGCTTTTTCCAGTCTTCGTCAAATCCGGAAGAAGCAAGGCCTTCGATGAAACTGGACTTGATAGCCCAATTACCCAAGGACAAAATTTGATTCAAATTCTTTTGCATGACTTTATTATAGATTCACCAAAAACACTTTAGTTGAAAAACGACACATCAAATTTTATGCGCCCGAATCATCCTCGTCTCGCGTTCGTTGTTCGTCATCTTTGCGACGCTGTTCCTCGTCATCGACGACAGACGAGACGAATTCCGTCTTATTTACAGACCCCGGCTCAGGAACGCCCTTGTCTTTTCGAGACTGCATTTCTTCCGCCTGGATGTCAAGAACATCGTCATAGTCGCCACCGTTAATCTGCGTAACGACATCATGGCGAGTCGTAAACTGTTCATCGACCTGCATTTTGAGAGCCGCAGTTTCGCGTTGCGGGTCAAGCATCACAGGAGCATCACCAATCCATGCGCAACGATGCCATAGTTTACGCTTCAGCGGATCATCATAACCCGGCAATTCCAGAATACCCAATGCAACACACTCATCCAGGAACGCATCGTAAACAGGCTGGCAGAAGTCTGCGGCTAGGTTTGCGCGAGCCTTCCTGAACATCTTCCACGTTTCAAGAATTGCAGCTCGAACGGCATTGTAACTAGTGTTGAACTTTTTCAAAACCATTTCCATGCTCATTCCAAGCCGCGCAGAAACTTCAGTCAAAACGGAATCGATAAACGCACTGTAGGAATCGTTACCGGTGCGCCTTTCGGCAACCTGGATTTCCTCGTTCATTCCAAGGTCGATGATTCCGCCTGCACTCATTTCAACGGCAGAACGTCTTGCATCCTGAACAACGACTCCGGTCACGGGGTCCACCTGCTGAGACGGAAGCGGAGTTTCACGCTGTGCCGGGTCAACATTACCGATGAACGGATTCGTTACCGTCTGCTGGCCGTTGTGTTTCACAAACACATTGAAAAAAGACCGCGTAAGCGCTGCGATTAGTTCAGAATCCACATACTGGCCCTGCTTTTTCGTAAGAACGATTACAGGAGCAAGCCAAGGAACGCCACGACGCTGATTCGGGCGATCCTGATTGAAAATATGGAACACGTTCCTGTAGCCAAAATCGTCAAAGGCTTTCACTCGCACCGTCTCTGTACACTTCGAACGATTCTGCACATCGTAATTCGGGTACTTCGAAAAATAGTACGCGACAACGGCGCCATTCTCGTCGTTCTCGACACCCATCGCAAGTTTACGGCTAGAAGAAATTCCAAACGGATTCTGGCAGCGGTTTCCCTCGAGCAACTTGATGCAAAGCGTGAACGGGCTCGACGGCACCTCATGGAAACAACGCAGACCGAAGCAGTCTCCACAAATAAGCTGAGTCTTAAGAGCAAGATCCTGCAACTGGTAAAAGTTATTCTCGCGTTCGGCGTCGCAGTCCTTGTCGTTCGCCCAGACTTCAAAAAGCGCCGCTATTTTTCTTTCGTATTCCTTCGCCTCTTCGCGGGAAATTCCAAGAAGTTCCGCACGGAGTTTCGGACGGCACTTCAGACCGGTACCGACAACATTCAGGCATTTTGTTTCAATGGCAGCACCTGCAAAAGGCGCATTGTTGAAAAGAGCGCGGGAACGATATTCCAGGACATCACGACTTACATCAAGGTCGGCATCGGCAGAACCGACAGAAAAGCCGAAGCTTCTCATAGCCTTAGAAAGAAAACTTGCACCATCCCAGGCGTTACCTTTAACCATCATGGGCGATTATGCTCCTACAGAGAACACTACCATTGCCGCAAAGAGCATCCTGCAATCGCTGCTGCCAAATTTCAAGTTGTTTTGCAGCTTCGGAATGCGGAATTCGCTGAAGCGAACGACCGTTCATCGAATAGCTTTGAGCATCAAGCGTCTTTTCGAGCGCCGCCTGATACTTTGCAATCATTTTACGACAATACGCAGGTGAATACAATGCCATACAAAGCAATGTAAATATCAAGGCAAATAAAATGGGCCAAATCGACACATGTTTTTTACAGCTCTATTCCGCCTGAAATCGTCCTTCTTACAGGCTGCTGCACAAACTGAGGCCGTGACACGTTCATGAGGAACTTCACATTGGATTCCGCCATCTTGTTCACGTCAATACCTACAAGGTCAAGAGCCGCGCGGGCATATACACGCTTGTCTATAGCCTCGTTACGTTCACGAGTCTTCTTGTAGCCCCATTGACGTACGCCCTTGACCCAATGCAGCACGCGCTTTTCGGCGGTAAGCTGCGCAAAGAATTCGTCATTGTAATCGTCTCGTTCCGGGAAATGGCAGTAGCCCGCGCACGGAGTCTGTTTAGTGAGCCAATCGAACAGCTGGTCCTTGGCGGTATCGACACCAACGGTGACAATGGCCGCATTCTGCATGGCAGACTTGTCAGTTTTGCGCGGACGCGTAACAATCTGTCTCCCGGCACCAGCGCGACCGATGCAGGCGTAAACATTCCGCCAAGCCCGCGGACCCGTGAAACGGTACACGTCATCGGTATGGTGACCGCCAGAGTCAATGAGAGCCGCGGCAACATACAACTTTTCACCGGAAGCGTTCTGGAAACCGGATTGAAGCATCCTGTCGAGAGCTTCCCAAACGGCAGGCTGCGACGGATCACCGACAAACACCCTGTTGACAATTCCCCAGGATTCGAGTCCGGCACCCCATCCGACAATCTCGCATTCAAGACGGTCGTCCTGCGTATCGACACCAGCTGTAATAATTCTAACGCCTTCGGGAACTTCGGCTTCGTAGACTTCACGGCGAGAAATAAGCCCGAACTTGTCCACCTGCATTCCACCATCGACGCTCCACGCCTCGCCAAGGATGTTGTTTGTGAACGTCTTCAACAGGTTCACGTCGCCCTGAGCCTTCAAGAATGCGTTTACGCAGTCCTCCCAGCTTTGACCGGCTCCAAGCGGAGCGTACAAGCCGTTCAAATGGTACGACGGATAAAGTCCCTGTTTGTTCGTAGGCACCCACTGGCCCGCGTTCAGGAGTTCGTACTTCTTGTATTCCTTGTACTCGCCACCACAATGCGGGCATTTCATGCGCACGGTCCATGGCTGGTGTTCGCCGTTTTCGTCACGATCCCAAACCAGGTACTCCCATTTCCACTGGTGAAGCGCTCCGCAATGCGGACAAGGTACGTTGTAATAGCGCTGGTCGCCACCAAGGAACCTTTCGGTAACGCGGCAGTCGCCTTCAACTCCGGGCGTTGAGTTCCAGAACCTCTTTTTGCGCGGGAACGTCACCGTTCGAGCTTCCACAAGCGAGCACGGGTCTCCTTCGCCTTCGCAGTCCTTGCACCATCCAGAAATTTCATCGCACAGGGCGATGCGCACAGGCATGGAACGCAGGTTACTCGCGGAATTACTCCAACCGGTGATCATCACGCCACCCGGAAATTCGCGCAGGTACATTTCGTCGCCCGTGAACAAGTCGCCCATCTTCATGGCGGTAAACACAGGGTTCATGCGCTGTTTAATGAATCGCTTCGCGGTAGTTTCCGTAGTCTGGAAAATACCGATTGGGCATGGATTGTGCATGATGTAGTACAGAGCGGTGTTAATCAGGCACTCGGTACCGCCAACCTGGGCGCCCTTCATGAACACGACATCCTGAGCGGGCGACTGAGGCGAAAGCTGGTCCATGATCTCGACAAGGTACGGAGTGCGGTCATTGCGCCATTTACCCGGCGAACTTGACGCGGCACCGCTCAAAATTCTATGCTTTGCGGCCCACTCGGAAATAGTCATGTCCGGAGGCGGCTTCAAACCGGCAAGGAGCCCGCCCGCCGCATACTCTACATTCTCAGTTGTCGAAAGAGACTCAATCAAGAATGGTGTTCTCCGTCTTTTCGCTAAGTTCGCGGATGGCGTCAAGGCATTCGCAACGGATCATTTCGCCGATTTCGTGTTCCATGGACTTCAAAGCGGACTGGACGTTCACAATCGTAAATTCAGCGGCGACAGCTTCACCGTTTTCGCCTTCGGTCGTGATGTTCGCAAGAGCCTCGGAAACGCGCCCGACAATTTTCGGGCCGAGCTTCGCGTAGATGTTCACGACCTTGTCCTGGATTTCAGACCCTATCTGATAGGCGCGCTGGTAGCAGAGCACCTTGTCAACGAGGCGGCCTTCCTGTTCGGCGGCCTTGTTTTTCGCGATTCTCGCCTGGTACTGCACAAGTTCAGCCTTGGACACTTCGAGAGTCTGCCTTTGCTCGAACATTTCGCCAAGGTCCGCGACATCCGGATTTTTAAGAACCCCCGCCTGCATGTACAAGCCCTTCGGATTGTCGAAGGCGCTGTCGTGCGCCACGGCCTGGGCGGCGGCTCCATCCATGCCGACAGCCATCTGCCCGCGAGTAGGAGTGGTAACGTGGCGACGGTCGCGCGACCGCTGGAACTGGACAACGGAGAAATCGCGGTGGAACTTTTCCTTTCCGGAAGAATCGTCGAACGTGTCGATTCGCCCGCTTTTCTTCGCCTTCGATACGGCGACATCGGACACGCCAAGCTTCGAAGCCAGCTGGGATGCAGTTACAAGTTCACAGTCCTTGTACTTGTGCTTTGAATGAGGTATTCGCATAACCACAAAATAAACCTATTCGGTTTAAATTCGGGTTAAAAAGGCACAAGTAAATTATTTTGCAGTTTTTATCGCTTCAGCAAGTCGCTTTTCAAATGCCTTCGGCAATTCCTTTTGCGCAGTATCGGCAACTATTTTGTCAAAATCCCATCTTTTATCGATTTGAGCCTTGTTCGCGAATGCATACAGAGCCTTGTCTCCGTTGCCTTTATGGCGAGAAGCGACAGTCGTGTTGTCTCTATCACGTTTCAACACAATCGCAGAACTACCAGTCTTCAAAACGAAAGCGTGTTTCACACGCTTTTGGCCAACAGTCTTTTCCGGATGGGCGTTCGCATACTTGAGCAATGCAGGAACCTTGTCACGATTCCTAACTTTTCCGCTAGGCAAGTGACGACCTGGAGCGTCGTTATCTATCGGGACAGAGAGGTGTTTCGCCAGTTCAGCTTTGCGTACACCACCAGTCGTGTGCAACTTCATCCAATCTTCCTTGTACGAAACGGTAGCCGTCAAATTTTCCTTGGTAGCTTTATCAACACGGATTGCGCGAGGAAAACTTTTGTTACGCACCGTAAATGATTTTTCGTACTCGCTGGCCAATTTTTTGCGAACAGCTCCGAAGGCTACGTCATTCACGGCGTTCATCGCAGCGAACTTCACCTGCTTCATTTGGTTTTTGATTTCGTTTTCCAGGGCTTTCCCTAGTTTTTCAAGGGGTACAGTTATTGTAGACATAGACAACAACATCTTTACAGCTTGACAAACAATGCGTTGTGACTGATAACACCAAGACAAATAAATTCAGCAGCACAGCCACGTTCCAACGTTTCTGACGCACCTTGTGCATTAAGAGTAACGTCTATAGAATGATTGTCGCTTTCGTTGAAAACGACTATGCGGTGCCCTGCTTCGAATTGACCTGCATCACTTGTCGTACCAGACAAAGACGTAGCAAGATTGACGTCTGAACTAGTTTTCAAAAACGACGTCCACTTGTCAAGATAACCCTGAGCTACAGGAACGTTTCGAAGCCCCTTGCAAATCACCTCGCCGTTAGACACATCAGCATGTCCGGCTGTAGCAAATCCGGTCGCGTCCAGCCTTGCTACCTGAACCATTGCTCCATTATATTTTTTATTGACAACAAGTCCCTCTGGAAGCACGGTCAAGAAAAAACCGTCAACACTCAGTTCATTGTTCAAGTCAATGGATATAGAACGAAGTACCGTCTCTTGATCCTCTGTTTGGCCTGTGGCGTGCTGTTTTTTCTCGAAAACGATGTGGTCTCGGTGAATTTCGCAAGTCCAGCGGACATTGTTGTCTAGGTGATTCACCCTTGTGCCGTAAGCGCTGAAATTCGTAACAACGTCGTTATCCGTATCGTGTAGCAGCATTCCAAGCCCGTCAAGTTCATTTACGATGCTTTCGCTACTCCCCGGGTCAACAGCGCTCATCAGAACCTGAGCAAACATTCCGCGCAAAACGTTGTGCAACAGCGCCGCAATTTGCCCGTTATTATTATCGTTAAGCGTCACGCCGTTGTCTTCCAGCAGGTTGACAAGCTCATTCTGTACAGTATTGAGCCAGTCGGCGTCTACAACAGTGCCCTGAGTCCCAGTCTGCGACGACGTGTCTCGAAATTGTCCGTTTACGTTATC
>JAZLIJ010000173.1:0-1870 GCA_045617325.1 Fibrobacter sp. | reverse complement strand
GAGCAGGACGGTATCGTTTCGCTGCCGGGATTGGCACTGGGATATTATCTGATACTGGCGTTTGCCTGCTTAATTTGTTTCTCGATCCTGGGGCTTGTTTTCAGGCGAAAAGAAAACGTCAGAATATGGACAGAGCGCCTCATACTGTACCCGATTTCTTATGTGATAGGGCACTGTATTGTGATGGGATTCAACACGGTTTCATACGCAAAACAGCGGGATTTTATTTTGATCGTTTTCCTTTCGGTTCTTATCTATTGCGGACTGCTGCTGGAACATAGCATTTATCGGCTTTGCAAAGAGATAAGGGAAAACCGGAACGCCGTGAAAGCGGGCTCGGCTATAGAAGGATAACAGTTTCCGGCATCCGGTATGATGATCAAAAAATCAAAGCCTATCTTTTTGCTTGGAAAGATGGGCTTGGGGGGGATTTCCTGACGCGAACCGGAAAAAGGAATCAGCACCGCAGGAGGTTTGACGGCCGGAATATCGGGAGAAAATGACCTGCTCGCAGAAAATCTGTGTTTTATCAATAAAAAGTTCACAAAAAAGCGCTTGCCAAAAAGGGGAGACGGGCATATAATAAGCAAGCCTTTCGGGAACGGCGACGGGAAAGAGAGGCGGCCGGGCTTCGAAAAAACGGCTTTGGATATTTTCAAAAAAAGATGAAAAAAGCTGTTGACAAAATTTCAGAAGTTTGGTATTATATGCAAGCTGTCAGTGAGGCAGCGCCAAATGACGGAAAGTCAGCGAAAAAAGTTCAAAAAACTTTGAAAAAAGTAGTTGACAAAAAAACGGAAGTTTGGTATTATAAGTAGGCTCTCAGCACGATCGGGGATCGGGCGGGGGCAAGAGAAGCTCCTTGAAAATTGCATAGTGATGAGAAGAACGAGAGGTCAAAACAAGACAAAATGATGTATGTTTTGAACCACAAAGTTAATTCCATTAAGGATAACGAAAAAAGAACTTAAAGTAATGAGTCAAGATTAAACAAAAGAGTTTGATCCTGGCTCAGGACGAACGCTGGCGGCGTGCCTAACACATGCAAGTCGAGCGAAGCACCGAGGGAGCTTGCTTCTGAGGTGACTTAGCGGCGGACGGGTGAGTAACGCGTGAACAATCTGGCCTTGACTGGGGGATAACAGCTGGAAACGGCTGATAATACCGCATAAGACCACAGTACCGCATGGTACAGGGGTCAAAGAATTTCGGTGAAGGATGAGTTCGCGTCCCATTAGCTAGTTGGCAGGGCAATGGCCTACCAAGGCAACGATGGGTAGCCGACCTGAGAGGGTGATCGGCCACATTGGAACTGAGACACGGTCCAAACTCCTACGGGAGGCAGCAGTGGGGAATATTGGGCAATGGGCGCAAGCCTGACCCAGCAACGCCGCGTGAAGGAAGAAGGTCTTCGGATTGTAAACTTTTGTTGTCAGTGACGAAAAAGGACTGTAACTGACGAGGAAGCCCCGGCTAACTACGTGCCAGCAGCCGCGGTAATACGTAGGGGGCAAGCGTTGTCCGGAATTACTGGGCGTAAAGGGCGCGTAGGCGGCATAATAAGTTAGATGTGAAATTCCGGGGCTTAACTCCGGCGTTGCATTTAAAACTGTTAAGCTTGAGTGCCGGAGAGGAAAGCGGAATTCCTAGTGTAGCGGTGAAATGCGTAGATATTAGGAGGAACATCAGTGGCGAAGGCGGCTTTCTGGACGGTAACTGACGCTGAGGCGCGAAAGCGTGGGTAGCAAACAGGATTAGATACCCTGGTAGTCCACGCCGTAAACGATGAATACTAGGTGTAGGGGGTATCGACCCCCTCTGTGCCGCAGCAAACGCAATAAGTATTCCGCCTGAGGAGTACGGCCGCAAG
>JAZLIJ010000172.1:0-5180 GCA_045617325.1 Fibrobacter sp. | reverse complement strand
CTGCCCGATGACGCGCTCAGCAACGACTGACGCGGATTCATAAGTATCATTCAGGGAGAGTCCCGAAAGCACGAGCACTTCGGAAACAAAGTTATCGCGTTTGTCGGCCCAGTTCACCCCACGAAACTGATTCGTTACAGCGGACGAATTCAGCCATGCGAAAAGCACAGCACAAGAAACTTTTAAAAGTAAAGACATCCTCATATTCACCTCATCCGCCCTGAAGGCGACCAAAACCCTAATAAAAAGATATTTCACAGAAGGGGAGCGAAACAAGAGGCTTTGCGAAAATGGTTTTGTCAATTTATCAAAGGGGGGAGGGAGCAATTAACAATTAACAATTAACAATTAACAATTAACAATGAACACAAATGCGTAGGTCGAGAGTCGCGGCCAAGCTTGCTTGGACATGACCGAGACCAGCATTGAACGCCTACGGCGTTCGCAGCGGCGGTTATGAAATATCAAAATGCAAGCATTTTGCTGCTTCATAACCTTGCATGCTGTTGGTACGGGACCCCGAGCTTGACTCGAGGGATTGTGCAATTAACAATGAATTGTGAACAGTGAATAGGGAATAGGGAATAATTTTTTCATCTAGAGATGTGCGGAGGAGGATTTAGTGGCTAGGATTTAGGATTTAGTTTTGCATCTGGAAATGCATTTTGCGAATGCGAGATGCGCGGGGGAGCGGCGGTGGGGTACTCACAAGCCCCGTCATCCCGTGCCCCGACACGGGATCCCACTTGCGCATCCCAAATGCATCTCGCTTATGAGTAATCCTGCGCGAAGCGCCAAACTTTTCCCTGTTTACTAAAAGCGTGCAAGACGAGTGATGCAGAAATGAGCGAGCTCATTTCTATATCCGAGTCGAAGCAGCGGACGCCAAAGGCGTCAACCACCAACCATCAGCCACTAAATCCTAGCCCCTACTTCCTGCGCAGCAGATATGCGCCCGGGGCGAGATTCTTACGCTTCAGAGCCGCATCAAAATTTTCGGATTCCACGGAGACACTCCCCAGATGCCTTCCCGTCAGGCTGAACACATTGCAGATTGTTCCCGCGGCATTTTTCCTTGCGGTTTGCAGCCGCATGTCGCCAACCGACGTCTTGACCGTATCCTTCACTTCGCAGGTTTCCCCGGCGCAGAAATTGAGCCAATCCAGGTTGACGTAGTTTCCGACGATTTCAAG
The DNA here is from genome assembly GCA_045617325.1 of Fibrobacter sp. Classification (GTDB taxonomy): domain Bacteria; phylum Fibrobacterota; class Fibrobacteria; order Fibrobacterales; family Fibrobacteraceae; genus Fibrobacter. The sequence goes on along the minus strand of JAZLIJ010000172.1, from coordinate 3,987 downwards.
TTTGAGCACATGTTCGCCCGCAGCAAGATCAACGCTTCCGACAGTTTCCGTACTGTAGGTTTCCCAATCCGCGCCCTTCGTCAAAATCACATTGTCGAGCATAGCCTTGTCATCGACATACAGCTTGAAGCCCGCATTTTCAGAAGAAGTCGCGTAACGCGCAGCGACAGCGTACTTCCCTGCCTCAGCGACTTTCACGGTATATTCCAGCCACTCGCCCTCCTGCGTGTAGCCAATGGCATAACCGGCAGCATCATCACCCGAAGCGGCAACGGCAACAATATCCACGGCATCTTCGCGGTATTCGCCGCCCTTGTTGTCATCATCCTTATCAGAGAACGCCTTGTTCGGACCGCCGACATCGTAATTTTCCATCTCGACTTTTCCAGGAATGGTCGCCGCCACATCCTTGTACGGAGTCTGCGGAATAATCGGAGTCACATGCACATGGTAGCCGTACTTGGTGTTCGCAATATTCACAGGCACAGTTATCTTGCCATCTTCTACAGCGTATTCCTTGCTCGAAACAAACGTAGGGCCGGCAACTGCCTTGTCCTTATTTTCCCAGACAACATATTCTACATCCACATTCACCTTGTTTCCGAAAGAAGAAGGAATGCCCGCGATGTTCACATTCACATCGCCACGTGTATTGCCGCCCAACACGATGCTCGCAAAGCCCTTCTTTTGATCGAGAGCAGCGAATCCATCAACTCCATCGCTCTTATCGTTAGGAGGCGTCACCTTGGCCATGTAACCCGACATATCGCCGTACCACTTGTAGAGCCACCAGCCGCCGCCACGTTCATTGTTTGACGTGAGCAAGCTTCCCAAACGACCTGGAAGCGGTACAAACCACCAAGATATCATGGCGCTCTCCACGCCATAACGCTCGAACTTGGCGATAAACGGGACAGACACACCCGGGCATCCTTCTTCGGAATGTTCCTCGGAGGAATACTCGTTGATGCTTATTTTACGAGGGGAAACATTGTACTTTTTTTCGAGGCTGCGGTAATTTTCGACAGCGCCGACAAAGCCCGCGGAACCCCACTGGTGCCAGCTTATCACATCGGGCATGCAGTTGTTCTGGGCACAGTACTTGACGAACGCCTCCATTCTCGAGGAGTTGTACCACGAGTAGGAAGGACCGATGATTTTTGCATCGGGGTCCAGCTTGCGCAGCAAATCGTAAGTCTTTTTCCATAAGCCGGAATTGAAATCGCCATTGGCGTCTTTCCAGGTGCCGTCAGGTTCGTTCCAGATTTCGTAGCCGTCAAAATTCTGCGTCTTGGCCGCCTTCTTGTCGTTCACCACCGAAGTCACTTCGCTAAACCAGTGATCCATATTCTTGAAGTTGTAAGGCCAGCCGGGCAGAACATCCGCAAGGCGAATCTGGATTTTTGCGCCAATATCGGCAACGCGGGGCGCAACGAGGAATGCGCCTCCGATTCCCTGCTGTCGTCCGTTACCGCTGCGGGCAGGATTCAGGAACACATTCGGTTTCAGCGGAGCCACATCCTTTTCGATATTGCTCGGAAGCGTCTCGGTGAGCCCGTAAAGGGAGCCCGTCGCCACATGCGTCACAGGCTTGATGCTATCACCAAGACTGACGTTCAGGTTCACAGCGGCACTAGCAAAAGATGCAAGCGCCAACACAGACAAAATCTGTTTATACATTTCCATACAACAAACCCCTTTAGCAGCAATCAAACTCCATTCCGACGGCTGCTATCTATAATGTAAATGGAAATATCCACGAAAAGAGACGGGTAAACTTTTTGTTTTTGTCAAATTGACAAACGAAGCGTTTTAAATACGCAGAGGAAATGGCATGTTCTGATGCAAAAACTACCTGGCAGTTCCTTCAGCTTTCGCCAAAATAGTCTTGACCTCGTCAACGGGGTACTTGACCACTCAGGCAATCGCCTCGACGGAAAGACCTTCCCTAGCCATGACCCCGCAAACAGAATGACGCCTCCGCTTTCGCCAAGGCGTCATATTGTGTGGAGTGTTTATGAAGAAAAAAAATCTAGCGACAGAACTTGACGCGTTCCATGTTTCCGTTTGAGAAGCGTACAAAGTAAACGCCGGGGACAAACCCTGCATTTTTCAGGGAGCCTGTGATGTTCCTGTCAAAAATATCAACGATGCCTAAGTACTTTCCAGTGGCGCCGAACACCTTGACTTCGGTGTAATTCCAGGTGTCGTATTTCAAATTCGGGAGCGGAGTCGTTTCGGCAACGCAGGAGTCAGCGCAAATTTCGAGCTTGTCGATGTTCACGTAATTTCCGACGATTTGCATTTTGAGGATGTGTTCGCCAGCGGTGAGCTTTCCCATTTTTGCTTCGGTCGCCACATACGCGCTCCAGTCCTCGCCCTGTTTTGCAATGACGCTGTCGGTCACGGCATTTCCATCGACATACAGTTGCACGCCTGTCTTTTCAGAGGCTGTCGCCATCAGGATGCTTGCAATATATTCGCCGTCCTTCGCCACATTCACGGTGTATTCCAGCCACTCGCCCGCTTCGGTGAAGCCGACGGCAAAGCCTTTCGATTCATCGGTAGAATCTATCGCGACAATATCTACGGCATCCTCGCGGTAGGCGCCGCCTTCGTTTGCAGAGCTCTTGTCGTAGAACGAGACGCGTGAACCGCCTTCGTCGTAATCTTCCGCCTGGATGCTTCCGGGAATTGCCCATGCCTTGCCGCCAAACGGATCCTGCTTTGCAGGGGCGGTTTCCACAGTATCCGTCCAAGAATACTGCATGCGATCGACACCGGACTGGTTCACAATTTCAAGTTTGAGGTTTGCGCCTTCGCCGGATTTTTTAGTCATGCTGTACCAGTCGCCTTCCTTGAGGCCGACCCAGTAGAAGCTTCCCATTTCCCACTTGCGCAACTGTTCCGTGATGCCGCGGATGTAGGCCATGAAGTAATTGGCGGTGGGCTTGTTGTAATCCTGATAGTCGAAATATTCGCCGTTCTTTGTGCCCGGGCTCATGGCGCCGCCCCATTCCGTGCAAATCGTACGGTCGGCGTACTTGCCCACTTCACCGCTGATGTGTCCCATCCACTGTTCCTCGGTAGCGAAAAATCCCCACATGGAATAGTCATGCACAGCGAGGAGGCATTCGTCAAAGCGGCTGTCGTCGCCAATTTCTGGGACGTTCTGCGCCATGCCGGTGCCGTCGAGAATGATGTGGTCGCGGGGAACGCTCGGGAACTTTTCGAGCCACGTGGCATAGAGATTCCGCAGCTGATCCTTGTTGTACATGTTGGGTTCGTTGAAAATTTCAAAATACGCATTCGGTTCGTCGGCATATTTTTCAACGAGCTTTGCCCACATGGACCAGAAGCGGTCCATATTCGCAGGGCCAGCCCCATGCGCCGGGCCCCAGTAGCAGAGAATCATGCGGCCCTTGGAAAGCCCCATGTCAATGACGCCCGTATAGGTATTCCACCAGTCAAGAATTGTCGCTTCGTTCACAGGAATGCGGACGCTGTTCGTCCCCAGCAGTTCCTGGAACTGCCCGATGACTCTATCGGCGACAACAGAAGCGGATTCGTAAGTATCCGACTTAGACATTCCCGTAAGCACAAGTTTGTCGCTCACGAAATTGTCGCGCGGGTCCGCCCAGTTCACACCGCGGAACTCGTTCGTCGCAGCGCAAAGGCCACCTGCAGCGACCAGAAGCGCAGCCACCATGCTCTTTAAACTCTTCATATTATTCCCTTGCCCTAACCACAAATAAAACTACCTTTTCGCACCTTAAATTTTAGGCCAAGCACAAACTTTTCATGGACATTTTATCAAAAAAAGCGACCCACCGGTGAAGCCGGTGGTTCTTCATATACGGGCGTAGCCCTAGGATACTAGCGGCGTGCAAGGGCACGCACGACAATCTGCCACCTGCAGGGGTCCTTACTAAGCCGCCCGTAAACGGGCACTACTTACCAAACATTGACATTTGTTCGCCCAATTTA
>JAZLIJ010000171.1:0-5238 GCA_045617325.1 Fibrobacter sp. | reverse complement strand
CGTGAAGATTATCGCAGACGGTGGCCTCAAGTTCTCTGGCGACATCGTGAAGGCTCTCGCAGCCGGTGGTAACGCCGTGATGGTCGGCTCCCTTTTTGCCGGTACCGAAGAAGCCCCGGGCGAAGTCATCCTCGCCGATGGCCGTAGCTACAAGAGCTACCGCGGCATGGGTTCCCTCGGCGCCATGAAGGCAGGCTCCGCTGACCGCTACTTCCAGGGTGGCGTCCAGGAACCGCGCAAGTTTGTTCCAGAAGGCATCGAAGGCCGCGTGCCGTACAAGGGCCCGCTCCGCGACACCGTTTACCAGCTCATCGGCGGCATCCATTCCGCTATGGGTTACGCAGGGGCCGCAAACCTCGACGAACTCTACAAGAAGGCAACGTTTGTGCGTATTACGGGCGCTGGCCTCCGTGAATCCCATCCGCATGATGTGACCATCACGAAGGAAGCTCCGAACTACCGCAGCGAAGGCTAGTGCCATTTTCTGCCATCCTGGGCGAAGGACTTTGCCCGTAGTCTAGGGATTGACTAGAAAGCCCCGCAAATTTTATAGGCTGAAGGATTCACTCCTTCAGTCTTTTTTTTCGAAAATTCGAATTATTTTGTTAATAAAAAAGTTTTCTTCTTGTAAAAAAAAACTTTACACTCGCGCTTTTTTATAGACGAAGTTGTTCGGAATTTTTACTTTTAATATCACAGAATTTAATGTGTGAATTTTTTCAAAGGCTGTATGAACATGAAATCGTTGATAAAATATTTCCTTGCTGGAATCGTCGTTCTCTTTATTGCGGGCTGTTCCCAAACTCGTCAGTTTGTGGATCCGTCCTGGTCGCAAAAACCTGCAAAGATAAAGTTCTTGTTCACCGAGCCAGTTTTTGCCGATACCCTCGGATTGCCAAACGCAATGAAACCGATTTCAGATTGGTTCAAGGAAAAAGTGGATAATACACTCAAGTTCAATTCGAACGTCCCTTATGATGTGGCTTTTGTGCCGGAAAACGAAATTTCCCACGAGAGCGAAGATATGGACGGGGTGGACGTCCAGATTCCAAAGATTGAGTCCATGTCGGACAGTTTTGATGTTTACTTGATTTTGGACAATATCAAAATGAGTTTGAAAAACACGTACAGACAAACTAATCTTTTCGTGGGCGGCGCGGCTCCATCTTCTTGCCAAATGGCTGATGTCGCTCCTGCGCCAGGGTGTTATACTTATAATTTTAAATCAGGGGAACAAACTTTCGGTTCTGCAAACTACGTCATCTACGATGTGAAAACAGGAAAACGCCTAGCGTATGGTCACTTGGATGAAAAGCTTCATCATGACGAAGTTGCGGCAGAACAGGGTTGGTACGATACCGTGCGTCAAATAGTGCAGCGTGTGATAGAAAAAACTCCGATAGTTCTTTTCAAATAGCCACTTACAACGAAGCAAAAAATCACCATTCATTTTCTACTAAGGATACATTTCCCGCAGCAAAACATCCTTCTTTATTGTTATTATATTCAATTTGGAGGTTTAGCGATGAGCAACATTTTCATGAAAAAGGCAATCGACGAAGCTTACGAGGGAATCAGCCACAAGCACGGAGGACCGTTCGGAGCCGTCATCGTCAAGGACGGAAAAATCATCGGAAAAGGCCACAACGAAGTCCTCAAGAACGGCGACTCCACCTGCCACGGCGAGATGATGGCCATCCGCGACGCCTGCAAGAACCTCGGCACCCACGACCTCACCGGTTGCGAAATCTACACCACCGGCTACCCCTGCCCCATGTGCATGGGCGCCATCCAGTGGTCCAACATGCGCAAGTGCTACTACGCCTGCAACCTCAAGGACACCGAGGAAATCGGTTTCCGCGACGACCAGTTCTACAAGAACCCGCTCAAGCCCGAAGAATGCGACCGCGAAGCAGGCCTCGAGCTCTACAAGGATTACGAGAAAAGCACCGACGTAAGGTACTAAAAAAGTACGCGCAAAGACAAGCGTCCATTTTTTAAAGTCACCCTGTTTTGGGCGTTCCTCCGGCCAAGCAGCAAATTACGCATAAAATAACAGCAGAAACTTTCAAAGGCCGGAGTCGCAGTCTTACGGGCTACCCTCCGGTCGGTGCTCGCCCGCTCGCACTGGCGCATGCGCCACCCTCCAGGTTGCTAACGCGAAAGCAGCTGTTCACGCTATTTTTTCTTCGCACTGTACTTTGCCTGCGCGTCCACGAGATTCATTCCAAAATCAAAATAGGATTCCGGAGTTACATCAAATACGCTAGCAAGCTTTGTAGCCATTTTTCTAGAAACTGCACGACGACCACGTTCAATTTCAGAAAAGTTCTGAACAGAGATTCCGAGCTTTTCAGAGAGAATTTTCTGAGTCCATCCGCGTAATTCACGATCTGCCTTTACGGCATCGCCAGGAGTCATTTTCGCTTCAATATTTTTCAGCACTTCCGAATCATCCAAGTCAATGAATTCGTCATCATCGCTAGTTTCCACAGAAGGGAAAAGACTACGCATAATTCCAATGACGCAATCAGGAATATTGCCCTTAATCTGAAAAGCCACAGGTTCCTTAGTGCCGTGCATAGGGGGCGCCTTCTCGACAGCCAACATAATGCACCTCGATGGTCAACGTTCCATTTTTACAAGTCCAACAAGCCTCCCACTTACGAGACAAATGGCAGTGGAACTTGTCAGGGCCAAGTTTTGAATAATTCATAAGAGTAGGTTGTTCAGGCCCCTTTTCCTTGAGCAACTGCTTCAAATGAGTAAATTTTTTCTGTTCGGCTACTGGCATTTTCAAAATACTTTTTTCAACCGAACGTTTTGCTATCACAACGTACATGCAAATAATACAGCCAATTTTTAGCTACAAAACAAGAGGATTGTGTAAAATTAATCTATTGATTTTTTTCACGCCCTAGATAAGTACCATCCTTTTTGTACAAATCCCCATCGCGATTTGGCATCATATCTCCATGAGATAGCTCTTCTTTAGTCGCATAAAAATCCTTCGTGCTAAAGCGAAACAGAGCCATTCTAGAATCTATAGCGTCACACATATCCATCGCTCCCGCACACACATGTTTTACATTTCTTTCTTCCAGCATTTTGCAGAATTTCTCTAATTTTTCATTTTTCTCCCTTACCAACGCATACAATTCACCGCAGCGAACACCATTCTGGGATTTACAAAAATGGCTGCTTGACATTCCATCATAAACAAAGGCTTTCATCGTTAAACTTTTTTGGTAAGTAACAGCAATTAAGGTATCCCCATAATTTTCTGCCGTTTCCTTCACAAAAGCTCGCTCCTGCGGGGATAATCCACAGGGAACCGCAAAACCATTTTCATAACACATTTCAAAGGGTATCAGAGAATCAACCTCATTTTCCCTATAGAAGTGCTTAAGGCTCCTTTCAAAAATAGAGGCTAGCAGCGAATCTATTTCTAAATCTTTGGGGAATTTATTTTCATTGATGCGAACATAGTAGCGTTCCGGTACCCAAGTAGAGCCATCCTCTTCCAGGAACTTTCCCATTGAAAATTTCTTTGAAAGAATTACTTGAGCATAAAGATCATCGCACTTCTTGCCATCCTTTGAAGCACAGGCAGCTTCAAGAGATCCATCTTCATTGAGAATCATTTTCGACATTGTCGGAACACCATCAACAACGGATTGCGCATAGCTGATAGATTGTAGTTTAATGCGAAGCCCCTTTAGAGAGTCTTCACCATTCATTTTCTTCACCACATTCACAAGCAGTGCAGAATCCAGGGAACAAGGATGACGAGTTTCTACCCCATCTACGTCTGAAAAACAAACCCTATAGACAAGATCCTGGGACTCGGTTTGAAGCGAATCTTTCACCGATGTTTTCTTCTTGGATAATTTTGTAATATCATCAAGAACCTTTTGAATATCCTTGCTAAAGGAAGCTAATCTGGTATCAAAGAACTTTTCGATTAACACGGAGTCCAACACAGTATACGTCATCAAGCAAACAGGCTCATTGACAACTTTGTCATCTGCAAACTTTTTCACGGACTTCGATGTATCATTTTGACTGCAGCCAGACAGAACAGCTAAAACGCAAAGAAACAACACTCTAAAAATCACTCTAAATCCCAAAGACGGATGCCTATTTTCTTTCAAATTAGCAAAATCGCAATCAAAGATTGCATTTAGCAGCGGCTCGGCAATGTCAAAGCATAAATGCTTTGCCGCTGCGCTCGCCTTTTTACTAAATTTTACCGCGTTCAAATAATTAAACCTTAAAAAGGACTCAATAATGAGCAAGAATTACAAGATTGCAGTTCTCCCGGGCGACGGCATTGGCCCGGAAGTGATGAAGGAAGCTGTCCGCGTGCTGGACGTCGTTTCCAAGAAGTTCGGCTTCGACGTGAATGCTGAATGGGCAAACGTCGGTGGCGCCGCCTACGACGAAAGCGGTTCTCCGCTGCCGGAATCCACCCTCAAGCTGGGTGAAGCTTCTGACTGTATTCTTTTCGGTTCTGTGGGTGGCCCGAAGTGGGAAAAGCTTCCGCCTAACCTGCAGCCGGAACGCGGCGCTCTCCTCCCGCTCCGTAAGCATTTCAAGCTTTTCTGCAACCTCCGCCCGGCCCGCGTCTATAAGGAACTTGCTGGCGCTTGCCCGCTTCGTTCCGACATCGTCGGCGACGGCTTCAACATCCTTACCGTCCGCGAACTGACGGGTGACGTTTACTTTGGCCAGCCGAAGGGCCGCGAAGGCGTTCCGGGCTCCAAGGAAGAAATCGGTTTCGACACCATGAAGTACAGCCGCTACGAAGTGGAACGCATCGCTCGCTTCGCTTTCGACGCCGCCATGCTCCGCAACAAGAAGGTCGCCTCCATCGACAAGGCTAACGTTCTTACCACTTCCGTGCTGTGGCGCGAAGTCGTGAACGAAGTCATCAAGGACTATCCGGAACTGACTCTCGAACACCTCTATGTGGATAACGCCGCCATGCAGCTTCTGAAGCGCCCGCGTGAATTCGACGTGCTTCTCTGCCCGAACCTCTTCGGCGACATCCTGACCGACGAATGCGCAATGCTCACCGGTTCCATGGGTCTCCTCCCGTCCGCTTCTATCGCTGAAGGGAGCTTCGGCCTCTATGAACCGGCAGGTGGTTCCGCTCCGGACATCGCTGGCAAGGGCATCGCTAACCCGCTCGCCCAGATTCTCTCCACCGCTTTGATGCTGCGCTACACCTTCAAG
>JAZLIJ010000170.1:0-9032 GCA_045617325.1 Fibrobacter sp. | reverse complement strand
AAGTTGGCGCTCGCGCAACGATGGGGAGGGGAGAGGCTAATGAACACAAGAGCTTTTATACGAAACTTACTCCTTTAGGAGTTTAGTTGAGTTATCCTCTTTGTGGAAGCTCTTAGTGTGAATTGTCTTCGAAGGAGAGAGGGGTCCGTGCGGCCTCGCACAAATCCGTAAGCCGAAGCCAACAGCCAAACTTGTTTGGATACTGGAGAGGCTAGGATTTGGGGTTTACCCCACTCCGAGCTGGGACCCCGCCCTGCAAGCAGTTTACTTTTGCATTAAAACACGGAACTTTGCAGGTGAACCTTTTTTTTCACACCAATTCTGCAAGTCCAAATAAAAAAATCGATGCCATGACAGCATCGATTGCAAAGAGAAATAGATAAATTCCCTAAAAGACAACGCCACTCGAAGAGCGTTCTTTTTCTCGTTTCTGTACGACAGCCTCTGTCGAAAGCTGCCTATGCGTCACCGCACCAATAGCGAAATAGCGGTTATTCTTTTTCACAATCGCCGTATAAGCATTCAACGCCTTGACAGAATACCACTGCTGATAGAAATTCTGGACATTATCCTTTAAAGCGCTTGAATCGCTAATGGCAGGCGATGATGAAGCCTTTCCGTACTTAAGCGTAAACTGCTCAGACATATAGGCAACCGCTTCAAAAGTCTTGTTCAAACGCGAACTTTCAAGACGTCCCGTACGAATTTCAAAAGAATAGAACTTGTCATTCTTGTTGAAAATAAAATCAACCTGCACAGGAAGATCGCCAAACATAAACACAGGAATCACAACGCGTTCGCCCTCACCGGACTGTCCATAAGGCTCGTAACCCTTTTTCATGATTTCTTCGATAACAGTTTCACGAGAAGATCCAAATTGAATCCCCGCAAAATCATTTTGATGCTGCGCAAGTACACTGCACGCCAGCGTTAAAATCAAAAAAGAGATAACAATTCCAAGTCTATGCACGATAGTCTCCTGTACAATGTAAAATGTAATAAACTTTCCTATAAACGTAAAACCCATAATAAAAAAAAACGATATTTTAGCCTTTATCTATATTTTGCACATGTCCAGTACATTTGGTAAAATTTTCTCCGTCTCCACATGGGGCGAATCCCATGGTCCTGCAGTAGGCGCCGTCCTTGACGGATGTCCCGCAGGCCTTCCCTTGACCGAAGCCGATATTCAGGCCGACCTGAACCGTAGACGTCCAGGCCAGAGCAAGCTGACCACCCCTCGCAACGAAAAGGACCAGGTCCGAATTCTATCAGGCGTCTTCGAAGGGAAAACAACCGGTACGCCGATTTCATTCGTCGTCTTCAGCGAAGACCAGCATAGCGGAGACTACGCAGACATCGCCAAGTGGTACAGACCGGGGCATGCCGACTTGAGCTACGACCTCAAATACGGTTTTCGCGACTACCGCGGTGGCGGAAGAAGTTCTGCCCGCGAAACGATTGGACGAGTCGCCGCTGGCGCCGTCGCAAAAAAACTCCTTTCTACAATCTGTGGCACCGAGTTCCTAGCATGGGTTTCCTCCATAGGCAACATCGATAGTCCATCGTTGAACCCAAACCGCTTGACACTTGAGCAAATCGAAGCATCTCCAGTCCACTGTCCTAATCTAGAATCCAGTAAGAAAATGGAAGAACTCATCTTGGAGTGCAAGTCCAAAGAAGATAGCATCGGCGGATGCGTTTCGCTCCTAATAAGAAGGCCTCCTGTAGCTTTGGGTGAACCCGTATTCGACCGTCTCGATGCTCTTCTCGCACAGGCAATGCTCTCGATTCCCGCTTGCAAAGGCTTCGAAATCGGCTCGGGCTTCGCCGCAGCTCACATGCGCGGAAGCGAACACAACGACGAAATCTATTTCGATGGAAAGAACTACCATACACGGACAAACAACGCAGGAGGATGTGTCGGCGGAATTTCCAACGGAGAAGACATCTTCTGCAGGATGGCATTCAAGCCGACAGCCACGATTTCACAACAGCAAAATACAGCCAGCCGCGACGGTGAAAACGGGATTCTCGCCGCCAAGGGGCGACACGACCCATGCGTCGCAGTCCGCGCCCCAGTCATCGTCGAAAGCATGGCAGCCCTCGTACTGGCCGACCTATATCTTCAGCAAAAACGCAACTGCCTCTAGCAGTCGAAAACACTGACTGACGTAGCTATGTTCAAATACATTAGACTGTTCGTCTCTCTTTTGTATAGGAGCAGCTACAAGATTCACCACCGCCTGTTTCTACGACCGCAGGCGCCACTCCGTCACGCAAAAGTCATCATCATCGGAAGCTATAGAACCGGAGGCGCCGGCAAGACCCCCTTCACCATTTGGCTAGCAAACAGAATTCTGAAAACAGGAAAGCGAGTAGCGGTGCTATGCCACAAGGCCGCCTGGGACGAATGCATCATGCTGGAGCAAAAAATCCCTGAAGGAGTCGTTTTCGCAACAGACAATCGCTATGCATGTGCACGAAAAATCGACGAGAAATTCGATTACGTTATTTGCGACGACGGATTTGAAGACAGTCGATTTTCAAATGCCATAAAGATATGCCTTGATTGGGGAACTTCACCGCAATCGCTACAAGACTTATGGCCATCAGGCGTAAACCGAAGCCTTAAGCAAGACCACCCCGACATCGATTTGCACCTGAATTGCGACATTCCATCCCCAGACATCACATTCTCTATTGTCAAGATAGAGAATAGCAAGCATCAATCGCCACCTCCCAACGCAACAATTGTTTGCGGACTAGGGAATCCGGTTCGTTTCGTTCAAGACGTAAAAAAAGCGGAAAACAAGACTTACTCGGCCATTTTTCGAAAGGACCACGACCATCATTTCGCAAACTTTATAGAAAGAGAAATTCAACGCGGTAATAAAATCATCGTCTCCGAGAAGGATTCATACAGGCTTTCCGACAAAACAAGAAGGCATTCCCATCTTTTCATCAGTTACCAATCCATTACTGTTAAATTTGATGTATTAGGCTCAATAGATTTAGTCTGTCAACAAAGATAGCACCTTTTTTCCTTTATAGATATTATATTTTTAAGTACAGCAAAGAAGGGATCAAAAATATGACACTAACGAAACGCATATTCGAACTACTTCAGATTATCACCAAGGACATTCCGGAAAGAGAATACTTCATTGAGCTAGGCTTTCTCTCCTCCATTGTTGGAGAGCCCTTTTACCTGTTCGGCAGGCCCGGTTCCGGAAGAACGCTTATCACCAAGCGCATAACCGAAGCGTTCAAGAATCCCAAAATTCTGACAATTAGCAAAGACAAGCCCGAAGATAGCTTTGCACCGAATTCCTTCGATTTCATCATCTTCAGCAACTTCGATCCCATAGACGACGAAAGCAAGGCTCGTCTTCAAAAGGCGCTCCTTAACAGGAACAAAAAGGCCGTCGCCATTTCGGGGAGCCAACGTCCAGAGGTCGCATTGAACAGGGCCGAAGTTTCCGACCTGATTACGCTAACCCTGATGCTTCCGGACACAATTTCCCCAAGTGCGCTTTGTACCCTTCTTAAAAGCCAAGGCGCAGCAAGCGAGGTCTACGTACCACTCGGACTAGCCATTTCTCAAGAAGAACGCATCCAATGGGTCGAAGAAATCAGCAAGATTAACTTATCCGACGACACAATGAATGTCATCGGCAAGGTGGCAGAAAACTGCGAAAAGAACAACATCTACGTTCCCATTCGCAAATGGCTCGCACTTGCCAATATGGTAAAGGCCATCGCCTTCTTCAACGGGCGCACCGAGACAAAACTTACGGACACATTCTTCCTCGGAACATCCATCTGGGGACGCAGCATGTCCAACAGCGCCATCTCCGACAGCTACAAGGATATCGTAAAGCGCACCCTTCTCAAAGAAACGCCATCCGCACTTGAAACCCCCTACGATGCAGACGATTTACTTACCAGAGTGAAAAATCTTATACATCGTTCAAACAACCTTTACGAGACCAGGGATTTCAATGGCGAAAAATGCCTAAGCTACCGCATCACGGTCGCTGGCGAAAATACACCGCTCTACGTCCCCGAACGTTATATAGAAACAGACCAGGATTTCAATCCCTACAACGAACTCCGCCAGATAGAAAAACGTATCACCTGCAATTTCCACGGAACATCAAACTGCTCCATCGCCATTGACACGTCCATCAAGACTATAGGACTTCGCAACTCCGTCGCAAGATCTCAATCTCCGAATCTCGGAAAATTTGAAGACTACGCATCTCTCCCGACCTATATTCTGAAAGAAAACGCCCCTGAAATCATTGACCGGAAAAAGGTTATCCGCGAAAACCTGCAAAAGGAAATTCAGGCATCCATGGCCAAGGAGACAAAGAACCTATTCGCCCTTCGTGACACCTACAAGATTATCAAGGAATCCAAAGACGATCTGTTCTGTTACAAACAGCTGTTCAATACGCTCCAAAACGAAACGAAGGGGTTGTTCGACGCAACGACAATCACCATCAAGAAAATCAAGACAGCAAGCGAGCTTCTCGCGCAGCAACCCGCTCCGCGAAAGTAGCAAAAAGCTAGTCCATTTCGCTTCGCACAACCATCAAAATGGAATTCTGCGAAATGATGATGTATTGCTCACCGTTAATTTCCAATTCGTGAGCATTCGATCTTAAATACAAAGCCTCGTCCCCCTCATGAACTTGCAGGGGGACGTAATTTATATGTTCCGTTTCATTTCCGAACATGGAATCGGAATCCTGTGCAGACGGAACCGGAAAACCAGGGCCCACCTTGACAACCAAACCAGAATGTACAGCGTCATGCTCCTGCACACTCGGGGGCAAATAGAGCCCACCACCGGTGCGATTGGACGCCTCCAACGGCTTTATCAAGACTCTATCCCCAATGACAACAATATTTTTCAAACAGCTAACCATGCACAAAAAATAGAATTCTCGAGAACAAGAGTAAAACACGCTTCTAATTTTTGCCTATATTGGTAAAGTGATTTTTATCCTGCCCTGGATTTTTCTGATAATTCTATTGCTCTTGCGCATTGTGCGAACAGCCAAAGGCAAGGCTTATTTGCGTATCATCTCTCGAAGCCGAAAGCTAAAGTTTTCAGCACTTTCAACAATACTCCTTATCGCAGCCATAGCGACAACGTACGCACTGCATCCAGCAGAACTTGAGTCTCCTCCTCTTGACGAAAAAAAAGAATTTCAAAAATATTCAGCTTCTGTCATAAAAAAAATTGAAAAAAGTGGGAAATTTATCATCGGCAGCAGCTGTAACTTGGAAACCCCGAAACCCGAACTATCCTACATCCTGCCATCCATTATACAAAGCTACTACGAAATTGTCGAAAAGCCGACAAGGCCCATTCTCACATCCATAAGCGATACACTAAAATTTGATTTCATCGGATACAAACAATTCAAAAATCGCGGAGCTAGACTTCTAAAATCGCTGGAGAAGAAACTTGGAAATCGTTACAAAATCGATCTGGCATCATCGGGAACGACACACACGTTAAGCATCGTTTATCAAGGTCCTGATTGGGGAAATGAACAGCTCTGCAGCCTTCCTGTCCTCGAAGCATCCATCCGCGAAAAAACCGATCCAGCGCTACTCATGTCCATCATCCGCCACACTTCAGATTTCAACCTGAATTTTGAAGACCGCAAAAAAAACACAGGCATTTTATCTCTGGATTCCGGTGAAGGAATCGAACAAATTTTCATCGCGGCACACCTGCTAAAAAAATACCTGACCGATTCCCCAACTTTGGAAGATGCTATCGCCAATTTCACTCCCGACAAGGATTTCCGCAACAACAATGTCAACTGGAAAAAGGAACCCCTTCGCAGAACGTGGGTCGAACAAGTATTGACAGACATCCAATTTTACCATCACAACAAGCTGAAAACAGATCAGTCAACGACCATCACCACAAGTAAACATTTTATCAACAGCCAAGACAACCACAAAGAAAGTCACCAACTTATTGACTAACAAAGATTTACCTAATTTATTCTTTCTCCAAAAACATTTTTATTTACATTACAATTTATACGCAAGTAAAAAACGCAGAGAAAAACATTCCCTGCAAGGAGAAATTGATGAACCAAACAGATATGCGCAACTGGCGCGAAAATTTTGAACCAGAATTCAGCTGGGACCAAAAAATTGAAAATCGCCTAGAACGCAAAAAACAGGAACTCGATGAGCCCTGGTGGTATGACGAAAAGTAATATTTCAAAACAAACTAAGTATCAGTCCGCATACGCCAAGACTTTTTTATAAGCATAACAAGAGATGAACTCATAAAAAACATCTCATCATATCCATCCTCGCCATTGCGACTTACGCTTTCGCAGCAGATGTCGAAACAAAAGAAAAACATTCACCATAGAATCACAAGCAGAATTTGTAAAATCAACAAAAAGAAGAACACGCCATTTTAAAACTTCGGTAGAATCGAAAAACGATTTTCGAAAGGCATCCTTGTACAAAACAGGGATGCCTTTGATTCTATTTACGTTTTCCGCATCATCATTTACCAGCCTTCTATTTTCTATCTTTTAGCGCCGTGATTCAAGTTCAAAATATTTCCAAGTCTTTCGGAGAGCAGGTTCTCCTCGATGGCGCGAGCATGCTCGTTGCCGACCACGAACGCGTAGGCCTTGTGGGGCGCAACGGCTGCGGCAAGTCCACTTTGTTCAAGATGATTCTCGGTCAGGAATGCATCGATAGCGGCTCCATCGACATTCCCAAGGGCTACACCATCGGCTACCTGCAGCAGCACATCAACTTCACCCACGCAACGGTCCACGAAGAAGCCTGCAGCGTACTTAAAGTGAACGAAGACGGCTGGCTGGAAGAACACAAAGTCGAAGCCATTCTCTTCGGTCTCGGCTTCGACGAAGAAAGCATGCAGAAAAGCCCGATGCTCCTTTCGGGCGGTTTCCAGATTCGTTTGAACTTGGCAAAGGTTCTCGCTTCCGAGCCGGACATGCTTCTGCTCGACGAACCGACGAACTACCTGGACATTGTTTCCATGCGCTGGCTCAGCCGCTTTTTGCGCACCTGGAAGGGCGAAGTTCTGCTCATTACGCATGACCACCATTTCATGGACGAAGTCTGCACACATACCGTCGGCATTCACCGCCACAAGATGCGCAAGGTGAAGGGTTCCGTGGAAAAGCTCCGCGAGACGATTGCCGAAGAAGAAGAAGTCGCCATGCGCACCCAGGAAAACGAGCAGCGCAAAAAGGAACAACTCGAAAAAGTCATCGAACGCTTCCGCTACAAGGCCGCAAAGGCCGCCATGGTGCAATCGAAAATCAAGGCCGCGGCAAAACTTGCAAATGGCGAACGATTGAGCCACGAACGCAACCTGGACTTCAGTTTCAAGGAAGCAGAATTCCCCGGCAAGCGCATGCTGCAAATCAAGAGTCTGCACTTCGGCTACAACGATGGTCCGGAACTCATCACGGACTTGACATTCGAAGTTTTCAAGGGCGACCGCATCGGCATCATCGGGCCGAACGGGCGCGGAAAAACCACGCTCCTGAACCTGATAGCAAAAGAATTCGAGCCCACCTCCGGCGAGATTTGCCACAACCCGAACTTGCTTATAAACTATTTCGGGCAGACAAACATCAACCGCCTGAACCTGGACAACACCGTCGAAGAAGAAATCGCAACCGCCATCGCCGAAGTTTCGCAGAAGAGCCGCGCACGCGGGCTTGCAGGCCTCATGATGTTCAGCGGGGATGCCGCCATGAAAAAGGTGAAAGTGCTTTCGGGTGGCGAACGCAGCCGTGTGCTCCTCGGAAAAATCCTCGCGAACGAAAGCAACATGCTCCTGCTCGACGAACCGACGAACCACCTCGACATGGAAAGCATCGAAAGCCTTATCGATGCACTCGAAGACTACAGCGGAACCGCCATGGTCGTCACCCATGACGAAGAACTCTTGCACGCTTTCGCAAACCGCCTCGTCGTTTTCGATGGCGGAAAATGCCGCATCTTCGAAGGCAGCTACGCAGACTTCCTCGAAAAGGTCGGCTGGGCAAGCGAAAAGAAACCCGGCGGAACGGAATCCGCAAACATCAAGGTTTCAAATATCGACGTCACAACCGATGCCGGCAACCAAGCGCCCCGCGCCAAGGAAGACCGCAAGGCACGCGCCGACTACATCGCCGAACGCAGCAAAGTCGTGAAGCCGCTCGAAAAGGAAATCGCCCGCATCGAAGCAGACATTGCAAAGGCAGAAGACTTGGGAAAGGAACTCGAGGCAAAACTCGTCGCCGCTTCCGAATCCGCAGACGGAGCCGCCATCACAAGCATCGCGAAAGACATGGACGAAAACAAGAAGACCATCGACAACTTGTACGAAGCCTGGGAAGTGAAGAGCGCAGAACTCGAAGCCGCAAAAGACAAATACCCTATATAGACCGCTCGCGCTATTGCAACAACAAGATGCGATTGGCACTCACTCTCGCCTGCGACAACACATTACGATGCGTTGCCTAAGGCTCACGGTAGACCACTCGTGCTTTTGCAACAACAAGATGCGATTGGCACTCACTCTCGCCTGCGACAACACATTACGATGCGTTGCCTAAGGCTCACGGTAGACAGCTCGTGCTTTTGCAACGTCAAGATGCGATTAGCACTCACTCTCGCCTGCGACAACACATTACGATGCGTTGCCTAAGGCTCACGGTAGACCGTTCGTGCTTTTGCAATAACAAGAAGCGATTTGCACTCGCTCTCGCCTGCGACAACACATTATGATGTGTTGCCTAAGGCTCACGGTAGACAGCTCGGGCTTTTGCAACAACAAGATGCGATTTGCACTCACCCTCGCCTACGACAACACATTACGATGCGTTGCCTAAGGCTCACGGTAGACCGCTCGCGCTATTGCAACGTCAAGATGTGATTTGCACTCGCTCTCGCCTGCGACAACACATTACGATGCGTTGCCTAAGGCTCACGGTAGACCACTCGTGCTTTTGCAA
>JAZLIJ010000169.1:0-1782 GCA_045617325.1 Fibrobacter sp. | reverse complement strand
TGCAGCCCTGCGCGTTGTTCAAGTTCCATAAGAGTTAAACAAAGTTTTTCCCACAGCGCCAATGTCATCTGTGACGGGTCGCCCTCGCGGATCCGCAGAACACGCCGGATCTCCTTGGGGATCACGACCCGCCCCAGATCGTCGATGCGGCGGACTATTCCTGTTGCTTTCATATCGTTAAAACTCCTTTGCCTTGTCATTTTCTCCAGCATTATTCTTTGGAAGCACTGGGGATTTATGCAAAGAAGCGCTTGGAAGATTTTTGCTTGAAGAAAAGCGCCCTGCCGCGCAATGTGCGGCGTGTGTGCTGTGCGGTCTTCTGCAGAAAGGCGTATCCCTGCGGCCCGGCTTTGAAACGGCCCCCTTCCGCAGGGGAACGAAATTCTGTAGGTTTGTCAATGATGCGTTACAGAATTAGGAAAATCGAATAAGACCTGCTTGGGGGAGCGCCAGTTCAGGGGACGGATAGGGAAATCGTTGTATTTTTTGTTCCAGACAGCCAACTGAGACTGAAAATCGTCGAAGGAAAAGAAGGTATGGTTGGCGTAGAAATACTCGTTATCCTTGCGATGGCTGCGTTCGACCTTGCCGTTGTGGCGGGGAGTGAAAGGCTTAATGCATTTGTGAACGATGGAGAGCTTGTCCAAAGTCACTTCAAAAAGTGTCGGCTTATCCGCACATTGCCTATTCAGACGATTGGTGAATTCCGGGCCGTTGTCGGTCTGAACGCATTCGATGGCGTAGGGAAAGCGCTTCACACAGTGTTTTATGAACTCGGAAGAAGAATATGAACTATGTTCTTTGAAAGCTTCCAGATAACGAAAACGGCTGAATTCATCAATGAAAGTGTATTGGTAGAAGTAACCGCCGTTCTCTTTTGCTTCCTCTGCGGCAGCTCCGACGAGACAAGCGCTCGGAACGAATTTCACATCGATCTGCACCTTCTGACCGGGGTAATCTGCGGGTTTATATGTCTTTGGTTTATACTTGGGATTGGACAGTTTTACTGCCATTTGCCCTCTTTTCCTTAAAAACCTGTATAAGCCGGAGATGGATCTGCTGTAACCACGTTGCTTCAGCTTTACCCAGAACACCACCAGACCGGCGTTGGGATTGCGTCGGCGCATATCGTCGATGAGTTTGATCTCCTCAGGGCGGTGTTGGTTCGCGTGGCTGTGCGGTCGGTGAGAGCGATCCTCCAACGATTGCAGCGTTCCGTCATACCGTCTCTTCCACCGGTAGATATACTGCCGGTTCGTATGGTAACGAATCGCCGCTTTTGTGACGCCGTATTTCTCCGAATACAAAATTAGGGATTGCCTATACCGGGCGGTTTGTGTTATCTTGTTCATGGCGAATAGGTGACCTGCCTTTCGGTTTTGTGTGAGCTACTCAACCTTACTACAGGTCTTTCCTATTCGCTATCTTTTTTCTTATCTTTTGTAACACATCATTGTAATACCTACAAATACGTACTTCCCCCGCAAAATAAAAACTGTTGAAAATTTCCACAAATCTGCTTATAATAAATTGTTACGAAAAAATAAGGAAAGGACGCTTCCTTTTATGAAACGACAGAAAATTTCCGGCATTTACGCCGACGCTTCCGCTTTTGACGGACAGGCTCTGACGATCTGCGGCTGGGTTCGTACCGTCCGCGACATGAAGAATTTCGGTTTCATTGAGCTCAATGACGGCAGCTGCTTCAAGTCGCTGCAGGTCGTATTCGAGAGGGGCTCCCTGAATAATTACGACGAGATCGCCCATCAGAACGTCGGTGCC
>JAZLIJ010000168.1:0-15235 GCA_045617325.1 Fibrobacter sp. | reverse complement strand
CATGGCTTCGCTCACAAATAATCGTAAACAAGTTTACGATTGCTTGATTCGCTTGCGCATTGTTGCACGGACACCTGTCCTCGCGCCTGTCCTCGCTTGACGGGGATGACGGGGATGACGGGGATGACCGAGTCTTAGCCGCCAATGACCTTGGGAATGGCGAAGTGGTCGTTTTCGACAGCCGGAGCATTCGCAAACGCCTGATCCAGGGAGAAGCCCTGTACAGGGACATCTTCGCGGAGGATGGTGGCGCCGTTTTCGACAGCGGTCATCGGTTCAACGTTCGAAAGGTCAAGCGCCTTCAAAGCATCCAGATGGTTGAGCATGTTGTCCAAGTGCCCCTTGATAGCGGGAATGTCCTCTTCGGCGATGCTCAAGCGGGAAAGCTTAGCCAATTTCAAAACTTCATTATTTTCAAGCATAAAAGCCTCACTTAATTTTCGAAGCTAAAGATACAAAAAGAGACTGGTGGTGGTGACTGGGGGCTGGGATTTGCGGCAGGAAATGCGGAATGAATTAACAATGAACAATTAACAATGAACAATTGATTCATCTAGAGAAGCTTTGCGTATGCGAGATGCGGAATTAGTGAACAGAAATTTGCGGCTGGAAATGCGCGGAGGTTGGGGGTTGAGTGTTTTTTCGGCTAACTTCAGCACCGTCATTCTGGAGCCCGAAGGGCGATAGAATCCAGAGTTTCGCGGTTTAACGCCGAATGCGCAAACAGATTGCTTCGTTGCTTCGCTCCTCGCAATGACGTACAAGGTTGGCAAGCGCGGGAGCTTGCTCACGCATTTGACGACCGCAGAGTCATGCACTAAGTGCAATGACCGTACAAGGCGAGTGCAGCGCGAATGCTTGCATTCGCATTGCTGAGCCGCCGAATCATGCACGAAGTGCAATGACATGACAGCAACATCCCAAACGCATCTCGTTTATGAGTAAAACTGCGCCGCAGGCGCCAAACTTACCCCTAACCACCAACCACAAACCACCAACCACAAACCACGGCTTACTTTCATCCGCTTTTTAACGCAGAAATTGGGAACCGTCATCCCGAGCTCCGACACGGGTTCACACCGATGCATCCCGAGCGCTTCTCTCATCCGAGTAATCCCGCGCCGCAGGCGCCAAATTCCCTCTTATAATTTATAATTCATAAACCCTACAAACCCTAGTCCCTATCCGCATCTCCAGACGAATAAATTGTTCATTGTTCATTGTTCATTAAATTAGCATCTTGCATCAACAAACCTGCATACTAACCACCAACCACAAACCACTAACCACTGTTTACTCCTTCCGCAGATTTAACGCAGCAAACTACCCTACAATTTCTAGAGCGGCGTATTTCAGAATGATGGTTCTCGTTACGTTGTCGCCAAAGCGGACATCGACGCGCGTGTTGTCGCCGCTGCCATAAGCATCCTTGCAAATGACACCGACACCATACTTGGTATGGCGAACGCGAACTCCTACATGATACGGATTTTCGCTGTACTCGTCATAAACCACATGCGGACCAGACGAAGCCGGAGCAGCGGGCTTTGCGACAGAAATCGGGTTGCGATAAACAATATGCTTATCGTTTTTGCGAATAGAAGACGAAGCGCTCATCGGGCGCACAGGCGTATAGGAGCGTCCGGAGAAGGAGCTCGAGCCAAACGAACTGCGAGAGCCAAAGGAGTTTCCAGATGCATGCATACCGCTTGAACTTTCTGCGGTTCTCGGCTTATAGATGCTACCCGAAGCAGAAAAACGCGGAGAAGGACGCGTATTGCCAACGAAGCTCGGCGCCTGCGGCCGATATTCCATGCAAGGCGTAAACTCGACAACGCTCGCATCCAGTTCCTTCAAAAAACGCGAAGGCGCAAACGGGCGAATGTTTCCCTGGAAGAATCTGCGTTCAGCGTGATACAGATAAAGTTTCTTTTCTGCACGTGTGCAGCCCACGTAAAAGAGGCGACGTTCTTCTTCAAGCTGCTCGCGAATTTGTTCGCCATTCAGCATAATTGTTCCACGGACAAGCGGGAATATCTCGTCATCGCAACCGGCAATATGCACCGTGTTAAATTCGAGTCCCTTCGCCATGTGGATAGTCATGAGCGTCACGAGCCCCTTGGAAGTATCGACTTTCTTGTCGCCATCAGTCAAAAGTGAAATATCCTGCAAGAAGGCATCCAAAGTCGCCCCCGGATGTTCTTCGTCGAATTCGCGAATGGCGTTCACCATTTCGTCCAAGTTGCCAATGCGTTCCTCGGCAGTGAGTTCATCTTCCTTGCGAAGGAAATCCTTATAGCTGATATCGCTGATGATTTTTTCGGCTAAAATCGGGAGCGGCGTTTCACCGGCATTCACAAGTTCGCGCCAGTCTTTCACCAAGTCCACGAACCCCTTCAGCTTCGGACCGCCGCGGCTGAGACCGTTAGCTTCGGCCTGTAAATTATCCCAGAAGGAACCGACACCGTTGCGGACTTTTTCAAGCACGCCTTCCACAGTCGTCTTGCCAATGGAACGCGGCGGCGTATTGATGACGCGCAAGTAAGCGGCATCGTCCTTCTCGTTTGCAAGAAGACGCAAATACGCCAAAATATCCTTGATTTCCTTGCGGTCCCAGAACCTCGTGCCGCCGAAAATGACGGACGGAATTCGCATATCGTTGAGAGCCTTTTCCAAGGCGCGCGACTGCGCATTGGTGCGGTAAAACACAGCCGTCTTAGAATAGAACTCGGGGCCTGCCGCCAAAATATTTTCTGCAATCGTCGTCGCTTCGGCGCGATCATCCACGAGGAAGCGCACGCGAATCGGGTCGCCAGCCTCCTCCTTGGAGAATACGACCTTCTGCATCTCCTGCGGGCGCACGTTATGCGCAATTACGGAACCAGCGCCCTTCACAATATTCGATGTGGAGCGGTAATTGCGTTCCAGCTTCACAATCGTCACAGGGGCAAAATCACGATGGAAGTTGCGAATAATCTTGATGTTCGCGCCACGCCAGCCGTAAATACTCTGGTCGTCATCGCCCACCACGGTCACGTTTTTAGTTTGCTGATTGATGAGCAACTTCAGAAGTTCGTATTGAACATCATTCGTATCCTGATACTCATCGACCACCACATACTGAAAACGATTCGCAAGCTGCGCGGCCAGCTGAGGCACCTTCTGCAAAAGCATCACCGTGTTGAAGAGCAAGTCGTCGAAGTCCATCGCATTGGACTCTTTCAACTTTTTCTGGTAAGCGGCATAGTAGCGGGCCTTGCGCTCTTCGTCGGCAAATTCAGCTTTTTGCAGCACAACATCCGGCGTCTGCAAAATGGCGGAGCCACCTTGATACAGAATCGTGTTCTTGAAATGCGAAATGGCGCTATGCACCTTTTTGAGTTCAGCGGCATCGTAGTCTTCGCCAAGGTCGTCCTTCAAAATTTCCTTGAGAATGCGCTTCTGGTCGTCATCGTCATAGATGGAAAAGTTGGCATCGTACCAGGTGCCGCCCAGCGTCTGCACCACGAAATCCTTCGCAAGGCAAAGTTTTAAAAGCTTGAGGCACACAGAATGGAACGTGCCCATCCACGTAAACGGCAGACGACAATCCAGAAGCTTATGGATGCGGTCCTTCATTTCGCGAGCAGCCTTGTTCGTAAACGTCACCGCCAGGATTCTGTCGGACTCCACATGATGCTGCGAAACCAGATGTGCAATCTTGTAAGTGATGCAGCGAGTCTTTCCCGAACCGGCACCGGCCAAAATCAGCATGGGGCCGTCGATTTTCTTTGCTGCGGCAGCCTGTTCCGCATTCAATTCCCTGTCCAGTACGCTAGCATCAACTACATTCGCCATTCAAAAACTCCAATCATCGACCGCCCGCCAACGACGGCAGGTATCATTACACAAATGTGCAAAATAGAAAAATAGAGGCTCGTGGTTGGCGGTTCGGGAAAAGTTTGGCGTCTGCGGCGCGGGATTACTCGGAGGCAAGATGCATTTGGGATGCAACGGGAGGAATCCCGGCTCGGGGGCCGGGATGGCTTTATTTTTTGGTAGACTATAGCGTGTTAGACGCGCGAAGGCGCCTAAGACTAATCATCGGCGGTAGAAGCGCCGAGGGCCTGTTCCAAGGTCGTATGACCGTCGAGGGCCTTCTGAATACCGTCCACACGAAGTGTAATCATTTCGCAGCTCTTGATGGCCTCGCGCTTGATTTCGTCACCGGAGGCGCGCTTAATCACGAGGTTACGAACAGCTTCGTTCGGCACAAGGAACTCATAGATACCGCAACGGCCTTTGTAACCAGAACCATCGCACTTGGCGCAGCCCTTACCATGATAGAATTGCATTTCGGGAGTCAGGTGAAGTTCATCGCGCAATTCCTGCGAAATGTCCACCGGCTCCTTGCAGTTCTTGCAAATGCGGCGCACAAGTCGCTGTGCAAGCACGCCCTTGATAGCGGTAGACACAAGGAACGGTTCCAATCCCATTTCGAGCAAACGAGGGAAAGCACCAGCAGCATCGTTTGTATGAAGCGTACTGAAGACCAAGTGACCCGTAAGAGCAGCTTCGATAGCCATCGTAGAGGTTTCCTGGTCACGCATTTCACCGATCATGATGACGTCAGGGTCCTGACGGAGAAGTGCACGAATGCCCGCAGCAAAAGTAAACCCAGCGGCAACGTTAATCTGCCCCTGGTTGACGCCGTCGATATTCAATTCGACCGGGTCCTCCATGGTAGAAATGTTGATTGTACTGTCAAGAATCTCACGAATAGAAGCATAAAGCGTAGTAGACTTACCGGATCCCGTCGGACCTGTCACAAGGACAATTCCGTTAGGAGCGTTAATGGCGTCGATAAACTGCTTGAGGACGCGCGGGTCAAAGCCCATGTCCTTCAGCGGGAACTGACCCGAATTCGGGTTCAAGATACGCATAACGATCTTTTCGCAAACACCGCGCTTACGAAGAGAAATCGGGAAGGAAGACACACGAAGGTCCACTTCGGAACCCTTGTAGCGTACTGTAAAACGGCCGTCCAAGGGTTTACGCTTTTCAGCAATATCCATTTTGGACAAGAGCTTAATACGGGACAAAATCTGCGGCATGAGGCGCGCAGGAATCGGCTGCATCACCTGCAATTCACCATCAATACGATAACGGAGCTTGAGGAACGTCTCCTGCGGCTCCAGGTGAATATCGGAAGCCTTACGGGCAATGGCGTCATGAATCAAGGTCGTCACAATCTTCACGACCTGCTTACCTTCTTCATCGGTAAGTTCCGGTTCGTCGTTATTCGCGTTGTTGCGATCAACCGTTTCCAGCTCTTCATCCTTTGACGCTCCGAGAAGTTCGGCCAAGGATTCTTCGGCAGGACCATGCCCCGCAAAAATGCGGTCAATCGTCTTCATGACATCAGCTTCGGACGCCATGACGACATCCACTTCCATCTTGACTTTGAATTTTACAATGTCGAGCACACGCATATTCGTGGGGTCGGTCATAGCAATAGTCAAAGTCTGATGAACACGATGCAAATCATCTTCGGTCTTCGAGATGTACAGAGGAGCTATTTTATAGGCACGGCACTGGTCTTCAGGCAAATAGGTGTAAGCTTCGCCATCAATAGCAAAATTATCCAGCTTGACATACGGAACTTCGAATTGACGCGATAGGATTTCAACCAATCGCTCTTCAGGCATGAACTTCAGCTCGACCAACGTGCGGCCAAGTCGCTTACCTGTCGTCTTCTGAGTTTCAAGAGCCTTGTCCAACTGCTCCTGGTTGATGTATCCCTGAGCAAGGAGCATTTCACCAATACGCATCTTGGTCGTAGACTGCATCTGCACACCGAGGATGCTGGTAAGCGTATCTTCAGTCACCATTCCCAAGCGAACGATAATCTTTGCAAGAGCAAGTCCCGTACGCCGATGTTCCGACATTGCATGAGCCAACTGGTCTTCGTCCAGCACACCTTGACGAAGAAGAAGCTGTCCCAAATTCATTTTTGCATTATTCATATCAACAAGACCACACCTGAGCTTAAAAAGTCATCACTGGTTTTTGTTCCAAGAACAATATACTTTATGTTATTAATTTTAGGAAAAATATTTACAAATGGGACCAAGATTGTGCATTTACGATGCATTTTGAACCATCTGTTTGTTGAATGTAAACGTTTTTCCCTTCCAAAACAGTTCCTATTCTGTAAATTTCACCTGTTTTTGACTTGTCACAACGGGCGATGCAGCTTAAATCATGAGCAGTAAAAAGCAGTTCATACTCTTCGCCTCCATTCATCACGAAATTCATCGGCAAGAGGCCGTAATATTCAGCCATCCTTACAACGGACGGATCTACGGGCAAAGTTTCCTGTAAAATTTCGATGGAAACTTTTGAAGACAGAGCAAGGTGATTCAATTCGGAGCTGAGGCCGTCGCTGACATCCATAGCGGCACCGCGTACTCCACAGCGCAACAGCTCTGCCCCAGCCATTTCCTTTATCCGAGGAGAAAGATGATATTCAACCAAATCAGGGAAAAGATTCTTGTCCTCAGGATGATTCATCAAGACCCAAAGTCCAGCCGCCGATTTTCCAAGCGTCCCTGCAACGCAAACAGCATCTCCAGGACAAGCACCTCTTCGCAAAAGCGGTTCATTCACTCCAAGCGCACCAAGCAGCGTTGTCGAAAACATCCCCACATCGCCCGACACGGTATCCCCGCCAATCAGCGTTATCCCCCGTTTGGCAAAGCCCTCCGAAAAAGCCGCTGCGACCCGATTACGAATGTCTGCACTCCAGTTTTTGTTGACACAAAGCCCAAGCAGCGCAATACGAGGAACGCCACCCATCGAAGAAATGTCGGAAACATTAGAAACAATATGCTTCTCGACCGCCTGTTCCGGACTGGACCAATCCATGCGGAAATGAACATTTTCTACAGACATGTCCTTGGTCGCAAGCCAGCCGTCAAAAATGGCGCAATCATCCCCCGCCGAAAGCCAATCCCTATACCGCGGAGGATTCTTCTGCAACGGGAACGCATCCTTCAAAACCTTTTTTACAAACTTGAATTCCCCCAGTTCCGGGAAATCGAGCATCTCCTGATTCAGCATAAAAGCTCCTATTTGTTCTCCAGCCACAAATTTAGATAGGCACAGTTTTACTAACACGTTGTTGATCATTGAAATTGCAGCTTTTCCTATAGCCTTCGGCTTCGGGACGTCCGCGGCAGAGGGCTATACAAGGCGAATAAAATGTGAAAAAATCGCTTTCAAAGCCTTTGGCAACACTTAACGCAGCAAAACCTTATTTATTTGACAGTCATCATCTTACATGTTTTTTCAAAGAAAAAGTTTCAAACATTTTCACCCCATTTCAATTCACAGGGAATCGACATAAAAGATGCCTTCTTTACTAGGGGACACTCCTCTTTTCCAAAAATCTTTTCTATTATTTAGACGTGGGTCATATATTCTTCATAACTCCATCTTCTCCCGGAAGCCTCGACAAACTCTGTCAGTGGACATTCCGCTGGTTACTCGAGAACGGTCAGGATGCTGACGATTGTACGCTCTGTACATGCAATTCCATCGAAAGCGCCCAAAGCCTTTTGGAGTCAGCCCTTATTATCGGTCAATCGCCGGCATTAATTATTTTCGACCATGCAGACAGCGCTACAGAGGCCAATCTGAAATTCAGCAGGGAACTCCACAATGGCATTCCGGAATCATGGATTATCGAAATCATACCGGACGACATGCCTATTCCGGAAAACAGCGAAGACAGCATGTTCTGGATTCGGCGCCCCGTAAGCGAAGCTGAATGGAACCAGACGTTGGAACTGGTACTCCACAAAAGTGCAACGCCCCAATGGGCACGCAACATTCACCATCTTGCATAAAGAGTAGAAAATTGATCAAAGGCGTAAGTTATTTTGGCGTGCGTTCACCGAAGCACGTCCTTGCTGACATGGCCGATATCAAGGCGGCAGGTTTTAACGCGGTGCTCCACACCTGGAGCGAAGAAGACTTGCATTATTATTACGGCTCCATGAAAGACATCATCGATGGGTCCGCAACCCTTGGACTCAACGTCTATGTGAATCCATGGGGAATCGGACGTGTATTCGGCGGAGAGGCTTACTCAGAACTTACGGCTAGAAACCACGACTTGTGCCAGGTCGCCTTGGACGGCAAACCCAAAGTCGCAGCTTGTCCGAACCACCCCGATTTTCGAGCCTACATGCACAAATGGATTGACGCAGTCTGTGCAACAAAAGTAAGCACAATCTTCTGGGACGAGCCGCACTTTTACTTCGAAAAAGGCGGACTTTCAAACTGGAGTTGCCGCTGCGACAAATGTCGTGAAAATTTCCGGAAGCGTTTCGGGTACGAGATGCCCGCGGAACTCACCAACGACGTGAAAGCGTTCCGCGAAGACAGCCTCATTGACTTTTTAAAAGAGATGACCGAAGATGTACACAGCCACGGCAAAAGGAACTGCGTTTGCATGCTCCCCCCGTGGTTCCCTGCGGGTCTTGACGACTGGGGCAAGGTGGCACAACTCACTTGTGTTGATGAACTCGCAAGCGACCCTTATTGGGAACGTGGCGCCACCGAGGAATGGGTACGTGAAAAATACACGGAAACGGCAAACAAACTCGTAAGTATTGCCACAAAGTACGGCAAAGCAGTGCAAATGTGGATCAAGGCATACCAGATAGAGGCTGGCAGAGAAAACGACCTCGCCATCGCCGTTGACGAAAGCCGCAAGGCCGGGATAGACAACATCTTCGCCTGGAGCTACCGCGGCACGGAAACACTCACCTGGCTAAAAAGCGACTGCCCGGACGAGGTCGCCCGGGCATATCGAAAATCGCTAGAAGACTGCTAAAAGGAATCAGCCTTTACCGCTAAAGGCTAAAGCCTATTCATTATCTTTCTTTTTGCTGTAGTAGCCCTTCTTGTAATAGCCGTAACCATAACCATAGCCGTAACCGTATCCATAGCCGTAACCGTAGTAGCGGCTAGAATCATGCACACAGTGGTTCAATACAAAAGACATCGGCTTATCTTCGGAATAACGCTTTAGCTTTTCAACCGTTTCCTTGATTTCGGCCATTCCGTGTCTGCCATAATGAAGCACAAGAAGCGTATAATCGACAATCGGGCAAATCAGCTCGGCATCAGTCACAAGGCTTAACGGCGGAGTATCGACAATGACCATGTCAAACTTTTGACGAGCTTCATCCAAAAGATTTTTCATTGCATTACTTCGAAGCAACTCACTCGCCATGATTTTCGATTTGCCAGCTCCCATCACAAACAAGTTCTTTGTAAAATGCTCTGTAGATGCGGTTTCAATAGTGGCGTTACCAGCAAGCACATCGGCAAGTCCGAACTTCGCCTTTCCATGAATCACGCCACGACGCATATCAGCATCGATGATTAAAATTTTCTTGCCACTCATAGCGATAAGCGACGCCAAGTTCAGGGACACAAAACTTTTTCCGACACCAGGAATAAGCCCAGTCACCATGATAACAGGAGCCATGTCCGTCGATATCATAAAGTTGACCGCAGTCAAAAGCGAGCGGAAGGCTTCACTCACAGGATCCTCCGAATTTTCCAAGACATACGGAGTTCCATGATGCAAGTGAGCATGTCCTCTCAATTTCTTGTTTTTAGACTGCGGGATTTTAGCTAAGACGCTGATATCAGTCTCCTTTTCAATTTCAATGGAACTGCGAACCCCATTGCGCAACATGCGACGCAGGAACACAAGCAAGACACCCATCATAAAGAACGCAGCGACAGAACAAATCATAATGTTGAATTTCTTCGGCTTGGAAGGTTTCGATTCCACCTGACCATAATCGACAATGCGGACATTACCTACTTCACCGGCACGAACCACACGCAACTGCTGTATTCTGTTGAGCATCCCCGTATAAACAGCGTTGTTCACAGCCACTTCTTCTTGCAAACGCAGCACTTCCTGTTGCGTAATCGGCATCGTTTCTGCATTTTTCTTCAGCTTGGAAAGTTCATTTTCAAGTCGCTTCTGCCGTTTAACAAGTGTGACCACATTCGGATGATTCGCCTTGAACAGCCGCATCGCAGTTTGCTTTTCCTGTTCCAACTGCATAATTTGACTTTGCAATTGAACAGCCCTATCCAAATGAACTTTCGTTTCCCCAATCATGTCCACCGAGCCAATGCGATAGCGATAATCGGCAAAGACCTTTTCAGCGCTATCCAGTTTAGACTTGACCAAGGGCAGCTGTTCTTCCAAGAACTCCAACGTTTTTTCAGCCTCGGCACTACGCATTTCAATGTTCTGACGCAAATACGTGTTCGCAACTGAATTCACAATGTCGGCAGCCCTATCCGGATAACGATAATCATATTGAACAGCGATGACACCGGTCTGTTTCCCCTTTTCAGAAACCCTTAAACTACCAGCTAAAATGCGAGTCGCTTTCAAATGGGAAATTTGTCCTATTACAAACTTCTGCCCTGGCTGAGCCAACATGAGACTAGACTTAATCGTGAATATACCATCCGCATATTTTTGGGAACAAGTTCTATCCACTTCACACTTTAGCACCACATTGTCCTGGTAATCAAGAACCTCATACTCCTTTTCATTCACAACAACGGCATGCCATGCACCTAAACGGGCCGCCTTAGGAATATTCAATGTATCAAGATCCATTCGACCTTCCTTGTGGAACAGGCGGTCCTTGGCACCAACGGGAGTGGCGCTAAAACGGAGATGTTCCTTGTCAACAACGGCGCTTAAGACGGAACGACTCTTAATCAGTTCAATTTCGGCATCAGCGGGACTTGCCATATCCACCACGGCCCACATTTCACCCATAGCTCGATTCAGCTTTCGACTGTTGTTCATCTCATCCACTTGCAACAGAGCATCACTCGTATACACAGGTCGTTGCCAAGCCCCAATCAACCAGCCAAAGAAAATCCCAACAAGAATACAAAACGCCAAAAACTTCTTCTTATGCCATAGAATTCCTATAGCTTCAAGAAGAGTAATGGTATCTCCCAATTTCGCCTGCTGCATGACCACGACGTTATTCTTGTCGTTCACCTCATTTTCTTTCATCATTTTCACCTTCTTTAAGTGCTTCAAATGTAAAAATAAATCACATTAAAAAAATTTTCGTTACGGATTACATCGCCATCGAACTTTTAATATCCCTTCGGATTATTTTTTTGCCAATTCCATGCATCGCGACACATTTCCTCAATGCCAAATTGCGCCTTCCAGCCAAGCTCACGGTAAGCCTTTTCAGGATTACAGTAACATGTCGCAATATCCCCGGCTCTACGCGGCTTGATGCTGTATGGTATTTTCACTCCGTTGACTTTTTCAAAAGCATTGACAACATCAAGAACCGAGTACCCATGTCCTGTACCCAAGTTGTAAATAGCGAGGCCGCACTTAGACGCTATAGCCTTAAGCGCGCAGACATGTCCTGCGGCAAGGTCGCACACATGAATGTAATCGCGTACGCCAGTACCATCAGGGGTATCGTAGTCGTTGCCAAACACGCCCAATTCCTTACGGATGCCAACAGCGGTCTGCGTAATATAGGGCATCAGGTTGTTCGGAATGCCATTCGGGTTTTCACCGATGCGACCGCTCGGATGCGCCCCAATCGGATTGAAGTAACGCAAAAGAACGACATTCCATTCGGGGTCAGCCTTCTGCACATCAATCAAGACCTCTTCCAGCATGGACTTGGTCTTGCCGTACGGGTTCGTAATGTCGCCCTTGGGACATTCTTCCGTGATAGGAATCACGGCCGGGTCGCCATAAACCGTGGCCGACGAAGAAAAGATGAAATTCTTGACACCGTTCTTTCGCATCACATCCAATAGCACAAACGTGGCATTCATGTTATTTTCATAATATTCCAGCGGTTTTGCGACGGATTCACCCACCGCCTTGAGACCGGCAAAATGGATGCAAGCATCTATAGAATATTCCTTGAAAATTCGATTCATCGCTTCAGCATCACGGACGTCAGCCTTGATAAAAGGAACCTTTTTACCTATGATTTCGGACACGCGACGTACCGACTCATCGCAGGAATTGCTCAAATTGTCAACGACAACAACCGAATGTCCGGCCTTGTCCAGTTCGATAATCGTATGACTACCGATAAAACCGGCACCACCAGTAAGAAGAATATTCATTAAAACCCTCTTAAAATTTTGAGGTAAAATTAAAAAAAAAGCTGAACAAGGTACGATTCAGTTACAAAAAACCTTCTTAAAATGTATAAAAAACATTCTTTTAAGAGGCTCAGTCCACTTATCGAACATAGACAAAGTTATCGCGATATTACAAAAGCGAAAACAATCTATTTTCTACAATCTATTTTCTATAAAGTACTAATCGCCAACAGCATTCGGCACAATCGGAAGCGGTGCAAAAGGCGGTTCCAGCTCAATGCTAATAGGACAATGATCCGAGCCCATGACAGACGAGTGTATTTCGGAATTCACGATATTTGGAACAAGCGACTCATCAACAAAAGCATAATCCAGACGCCATCCGACATTTCGCTCACGAGCGCCAAAGCGATTGGACCACCAGGAATACGCATCTCGCATGTCCGGATGCAGCATGCGGAAGGAATCCACATAGCCGCATTCCACGTACTTGTCCATCCAAGCGCGTTCAATTGGCAAAAATCCGCTAATGTTCTCATTCTCCTTAGGGCGGGCGATATCGATTTCCTTATGACAGGTATTGTAGTCACCGACCGTCACCACATGCTTTCCATCTCGGACCCATTGTTTGCAATTATCCAGGAAAGCATCATAGAAACGGAGCTTGTAGTCCAGCCTATCGTCCCCATTGCCACCGTTCGGAAAATAGATGCTATTGAGGACCCAATCCGGAAAGACGAGCTGCAACACGCGACCTTCTTCGTCGAACTCCTCGATGTCAAAACCATACTTCACTTCATCTGGTTCAATTTTCGAATAGATGGCAACTCCACTGTAGCCTTTTTTCTTACGACAGGCATTCCAATAGGTGTAGAACCCGTCCCGATGCACCAGTTCATCAGGGATCTGCGATTGTTCGGCACGCACCTCCTGCAAGCAAAGAATATCAGGGTCCGTCACCGAGAACCACTGTTCAAAACCTTTTTTCGCAGCAGAACGTAATCCATTGACGTTCCAACTATAAATTTTCATTTACAACCCAATTTCTATCCGAGCGAAAGATAGCTTTTTATTTTTTAAATTAAAGGTGATGCGGACTAAAATTCCAAAAACGGCAGCAAAAAGTAATTTTATTTTTACAAATGTAGAAAATTTCATTTTATTTTAAAACATTTGTCAGTAAAGCAAAAAAAAAAGCACAAACTTTAATAATAAAATTATATTTAACACATGAAATTTAAAATTTTGCTGTTATCCAGTGTTGTGGGAGTCTCCCTTTTGGCAGGCTGCGCAGGTTCTTCTAACAATCTTGAAGTTCCAACCGACCTTCCTCCTATTTGTCGAGACATCGACTTTTCCATGTACCCTGACATGAGGGAGGTTTGTGGAGTTCGCACATCGCACAACAAAGCGTATAAGAACATACCGCAGCAAAGATACCTAATCAAGCCTTCGGAAACATCCATTGTCAAAACAGGCAACAAACTTGAGCTTCGTTTCCAGAACTCGCTTCCTATTGATTTGACAGGTCCTATTGTAAACGAAATTGAATTCAACACAGACAAGCGTCTGGAGCGAATCAAGAACGAATACGACTACCATGAAATTTATCACAAGGGTTCAGAGCGTATCCGCATTTTCAAGATGACGATCCCGACAGATCGTGGCAACAAGTACGACTACTGCTTCCGCATCCCCGAAAAACGTGGTAACGACAGGACAAGAAGCAAGGCCATGGGTAACAATATCGAAATGATTAGCTGCAGCGACTTCGAGCAGATCGTCTCCGGCAAGTGGTGATTTGACTTCACCCAACATCAATCGCTTTGGAGCCATCCGAAATATTTCGGGCGGCTTTTTTATTTGAAATTGCACGCCATCGCTCTGATTTTTCTAAATTTGCGCTCGGTAAAAAAAGTGACTGAAAACAAGAATATACACAACGCGCTGCGACAAGTCCACCTGGAAACATCCGTCTCTACTGTTTCGGGTTTTTCCATTTCAGGACTTGCGACCTACATTCAGCTTCCTGAGCTGGATTTCTGCATCGACATGGGCGAATGCCCGCTTTCGGCGACTCCACTCAACCACGTTTTTCTGACGCATGCACACGGCGACCACGCAAGGTGCCTCATGCGTCACCACAGCCTCCGCAAGATGATGGGCGTCGAGCGCGACAGCGTCTACTACACTCCCGAGAAAATCAGCGAAGGGGCAAAGGCATGGATCAAGGCCGAGGCCATGTTCGAAGGCGTTTCCGAGACGAAATTCCGCTACCCGGAAATCATCCCCGTGCAAGCGGGAGATTTGCAGTTCCTGGAATATCGCAAGGACATTGCGCTTGAGACTTTTGACGTGAAGCATTCCATCCCGACCATGGGCGGCACGCTTTACCGCTACAAGAAGAAGCTCAAGGACGAATACCTCGGACTCACGCCGAACGAAATCATCGCCCTCCGCACAAGCGGCACGGAAATCACGCGCGAGGTTTACGAGCCTCTCGTGAGTTTCATGGGCGACTGCCTCAGCGAAAGCCTCCTCGACAACAGAAGGGTTTTCGATTCAAGGGTGCTCATCACGGAATGCACATTCCTCGACGACGAGGACGAAGCGATGAGCTACAAGAAGGGGCACAGCCACCTGAAGCATATCGTTGCGACCCTGAACAAGCTTGGCGACAGCGTCAAATGCGAAAAGATCATCCTCAGCCACTTTTCGATGAAGTATTCCGAGAAGCATATTCGCGACATGCTGCAAAAGTGCATTCCGGAGCAGTTCAAGGAAAAGGTTGTGGCGTTTATTTAGTGAATAGTTAATAGTGACGAGTGAAGAGTGAATAATTAACAATGAACAATTAACAATGAACAATTAACAATGAACACAAATGCGTAAGGCGAGCGAAGCGGCCAAGGTGGACGCTTTCAGCGTCCATGGCTGCGCTCACAAATAATCGTAAACGAGTTTACGATTGCTTGATTCGCTTGCGCATTGTTGCTTGGACATGGCATAAATGCCAAACCTGGCGCTCGAAAATAAAAATGCA
>JAZLIJ010000167.1:0-35550 GCA_045617325.1 Fibrobacter sp. | reverse complement strand
AGCTCCGTGAAGTCCTCTAGCTCCAGCAAGAAGAAGGATGATTCCAGTAGCTCCGTGAAGTCCTCTAGCTCCAGCAAGAAGAAGGATGATTCCAGCAGCTCCGTCAAGTCCTCCAGTTCCAGCAAGAAGAAGGATGATTCTAGCAGTTCTGTAACGTCTTCCAGCTCCATTAATTTGGAAGAAATCGAAACAGTGGCTACAGAAGAGGATCTCGTGAATTGCACAAGCAAGCGTAGTGGCTTGATGTATTTCATCAAGGATGAACAGATTGTCGTTGTATGTAAGGACAAGTCCTGGGTGAAGATGGCTCCTGAAGCTTTGCCGACAATCGCGAAGGCTGCGCACTTCAATCTTGCTACTTCGGGTCGCGAAATCCTCGTTTCGGGCGCTCGTGTCGGAGAATCCCTTGCTCTGTTTGACATGCAGGGTCGCGTGATTTACTCTGGCCGCGTACAGAATTCGAATACGACCTTGTCCGTGTCTCGCGCAGGCCGCTATATGGTGAATATCGGTGGATTCACTCAGGTCATCTCGATTAAGTAGTGGATTCGTTCCCGCAAGGGAATAATGAAAATTTGAAAACGGTTCCTGTGATGGGAACCGTTTTTAGCATAAAGCGGAAAAAATTTTTTTAACGTTATTTTTTGCGGGAGAGTTCTACGACATAGTCTGCGGCGTACACAAAGTCCTGCGCATGCTCAATGGCGATGACTGTGTGCCCTGCGTTTGTGAGTCTGCGGATGAGGCCCAGCAGAAGCTGAATATCCTTTTGATGCAATCCGCGTGCGGGTTCATCGAAAAGGAACAGCGTGTTGGGTGCCTTGGCGCGGGCAAGCGCAATGGAAAGACGCAATCGGGCGCGTTCGCCGCCCGAAAGATGCGATGTCGTTTGCCCCAATCGCAAATAGTCGAGCCCTGTTTCTACAAGAGGCTTGAGCTTGTCGGCGATGGGCTTCATGTTTTCGAAAAGCTTGTATGCCTTGCCGATTTCCATGTTGAGGATGTCGGCGATGGAGAGCGACTTGAAGCGAATTTCAAGAATTTCGTCGCGGAAGCGTTTGCCGAGGCAGACGGGACATTCCGTTTCTTCGAAACCGCTCGGGTCGTAGATGAATCCTTCGCCTTTGCAGTTCTCGCATCGACCGCCGGGAGCGTGGGTGGTGAATTTTGAAGCCGTGTAACCGCGCACCTTGCTTTCGGGGAGCTTGGCGAACAGGTCTCGCAGAGGTGTAGCAAGACCGATGGCGCTTAGGACGGTGCTTCGGCGTGTTCCATGAAAGTCGCCGACGCTGAGTATCGAGAGCGCCTCGATGCCGAGTTCCTTGAATTCGCCGTTTTGGGCGCGCTTTGCGATATTTTCAAAAAGGAGCGTTGATTTGCCGCTGCCGCTTTCTCCCGTGATGACGCTGAACTTGTTGATGGGGAAGTTCGCATTCACTGGCTCCATGTCGAACATGCTGAATTCGCGGATTTCGATGGAGTTAGACTGTTGCCATTGCCTCTGGAAATGCGCGGAACTTGTGGCTTGGGCGGATGTCGATGAAGTTCCTTCAACGTCATCACGGCTCCCGAGCTGAGACCGCCCTTGCGCATCCTGCATCCCCGCTGATGAAAATCTATCGTCTAATTCCTTAATCCACTTTCCCGTAGGCGATTCCGGATTCCCGAGGACTTCTTCGCGTTCTCCTTGGAATAGAATTTTGCCACCTTTTTCGCCTGCGCCTGGCCCCATTTCGATAATGTAATCGGCGCGACTGATGATACCTGGATTATGCTCGATGAGCACGAGCGTATTGCCGCGCTTACGGATTTTTTCAAGAACATTCCAGAGCGCTTCTACATCGTTCCTGTGCAAACCGCTGGCGGGTTCGTCCAAGGCGATAAGGAGACCATTCAGGTGCCCTGTGCTTAGGCTTGCTAGTTTGAGACGCTGCATTTCGCCACCGGAAAGCGTCCTTCCGATGCGCCCAGGGGTGAGGTATCCGATGCCGAGTTCGTTGATGGCCTGTAGCCTATCAGTTAATGTTGAAAACGTCGGTGCAAGATTTGCCCTGATTTTTCCGTCAAAAATTTGATGCAGTAAGTCTGCGAGTTCTTCAAATCGTGTGTTTAAAATTTGTCTGTAGCTGATTCCGTCAACAGATGCGTTCAGGAAAGGGTCTTTTAGGCGCAGCCCGTTGCAGTGCGGACATTCCGCCTCGTTTTCTATTTCGCCAACGAGTCCTGTTCCTTGGCAATATTCGCATGCGCTTGTTCGCGTGTAAGGCGAAAAGGATCGTGCTTCCAGATTTGCGATGGTCTCTGCGGAAGTCGCTTTATGTGCATCGTCATTTCTGTTGGGGCAGTAGGGCTGCGTGCTGTAAAATTCGCGGGTTCCGCCGATGTCAAGCGTTACCGTCGAGTGGGTGAGCCTGAGTGTCGCATCGAACGCTTCTGCAATGCGTGTTCGCGTATTTTCTCGGACGATGACTCGGTCAACGATGACGAAAAATTCCTTCGGCTTCAGCTTCTTTTCGCCTGGAAGCAAGTCGGCGAGGCTGTACATGGTTCCATCGGCGAAGGCGCGTGTAAAACCCTGCGAGAGAAACACTGCGGAGAGCTTGTCGAGCGTGTTGCCTGCGGCATCAACTGCTGCAAAAAATTGCAGTTTTGTCCCGATAGCCTTGCCTGCGATGGCTCGGATGATTTCTTCGCGCGACTCGCTTTTCATAGGGGCGCCACAGATGGGACATGCAGGCTTCGCAAATGATGCAAACAACGTGCGCAGTGCGTTGTCGCATTCTGCAATCGAAAGTGCGTATGATTTTGCCGGGGCTTCTCCACGTGTCGGGCCGATGGCTAAACTCGCCGGGAGTCCTTCCGCGCTATCTAGGGGAATGTTGCGTTTTCCGCCGAGCAAGTCCGCCGCAAAAGGCGATAGCGTCTCGAGATAGCGGCGTTTGCTTTCACCATGCAGCGCGTCGAGCACCAATGTTGATTTGCCGCATCCGGAAGGTCCGCATACGACGGTAATTTTACCGAGCGGAAAATCCGCATCGACATTCTTCAAATTATGTAGGCGACAACCGCGAAGGGAAATATTCATCTGGATTTTGAGGCTTTTCGTTAGTGGCTGGATGTTTCTCCAAGCTAACTTAACTTTTTTTTGAAATTCCAAACGCTTTCCGCTGTTGCTTCTCCTTATTTTTTCTTCCCTGCGCCTTTGAACGAAATCTGCAATACGCCGAACGGGGAGCAAAAGTCAATATTGTCGAGGTTGTTTTCTTCGATACCCGCAAATGCGCGATAACCGCCACCGATGGAAACTTCGAGTAAGTGTGTCAAACGGAAGTTGAAATGCACTGCGGCATCTGCGACAAAGA
The DNA here is from genome assembly GCA_045617325.1 of Fibrobacter sp. GTDB lineage: Bacteria > Fibrobacterota > Fibrobacteria > Fibrobacterales > Fibrobacteraceae > Fibrobacter. The sequence goes on along the minus strand of JAZLIJ010000167.1, from coordinate 32,188 downwards.
ATCTGTCGGATACTTCCAGTTCCTCGTCTCCTTCGAAAATCGCATTGACTGTTCCGAAGCCAACACCAACGGGAACGGAGACAGAGAAAAATCCATTGTTGTATGGAATGATTTCTGCGAAAGCTCCAAAGGCGTTGTAGTCAATCATTTGCTTGAACTGCTTGATATTGGGATTCTTGATGTCGTCCAAGATGAATGATGCGTATAACCCTGCACCGATGAAGTGGTTCCATTCTACGCCGATTCGCATGTCCATAAAAATGGTTCCGTCTCGAGCGATGAGCGAATTTCCGCCGCCAACGCTTACGAACGCTTCCCAGCCGCTATTGACGATTTCTGCCGGTTTATAATCCTGCATTCCTTGAAGTTCTGCATGAGAAAATACGCTAAGCGCAAGGGCTGCAATTGTTGTAGTAATAAATTTGTGAATCATAATTCGTCCGATTTAGCTTTCCAGTTCCAAATTTTGTTTCCTGCATCTGGCCAATGGCAGATTGTCCATACGAGACTGTTGCCGCACAAGATGATGGACCAAATTCCAAACAGCAAGAAGAGAAATAGTGGGATAAATGCGAGGGAGCCGTAGAAAATAGACATTCGTGTGACCATGGCCGTCTGGATAAACATTAGAATTTTTACGTAGATATTGATGGCCAGCCAGGAAATAACGGTTGATAGGAGCGAAGAAAGGAAAAGTTTTTTCTTGGAGTAGCCTTTGTGCTTGGGACGAGAGGGAAGTGCGAAAAGCATAAGGAATATGGATATCAGCAGCGCCAAATGGAATGCCGAGTACCAGAATGCGGTAATCATCGTTTTCAGGAGGGAAGGTGAAAAATGGAGCCCGTCGACGATAATTCTCGAAAGAACCTCTTGCACGTGGCTGACAAATCCCGCGAACATGCCTATGATAATAGCTCCGATAAGCAAAAAGGGCGTGTAAAGCTTGATTTGGCGGATTAAAGTTCTTGAGGTCTTGTTTTCCCAGATAACGTTGAAATTCGTCTCGAGGCTTCCGAATGCAAGTATGAAGGTGACGAAAAGTCCTATGGCGCCAATGAATCCTAGTTTAGCCAAGGGAATGTGTTCCGCATTTTTGACAATATCCATGAACGGTTCTGTCGGCCAGTCGAGGTTCAAAATGTCAAAAAGCATTGGCAAATAGTCCGAAATTGCATTTCCGCTAAATCCAACAGCAATGGTAATCGATGTCAAGATGATAAGGAGCGGGACTACAGCGACAAGTGTTGTGTAAGTCAATGCCGCGGCTCGCGTCAAACCGTGATAGTACAGAAAGGACTTTCCTGTGACGACCATCACTTTTACGAACGTCGGAGAACGTGCTGCGATATTATCAAACAGCCACTCCCAAGTAAATTTGTTCCACCAATTCGGCATTGCCCCTTAAATATAGTTATATAAGATGCTTTTAGAGTATGTCGTTTTGTAAAGTCTTGTTATAAAGAAGATTGTTCTTTTTTTTATAAAAAATGGGGGGTGGGCGAAAATGAACGGTTTAATTATAAGTGTGGACTTTTTTATAGTATATTCTTTACATGTATTTTTGGTGGGATTTGAAACTCCGTTTGATTTTATTGAATTTTGTTGACTTTTTTTAGATGGCTTTATGAAATAAATAATAATAAAAATGTGGACATGTTTTAGAAAAAGGAATTATATTAAGGAAGAGATGTCGAATATGCCGCTGAGGCATGTTCCGCTTGTTATACGAATTTGCTCATTTAACGGAGTGAAATATGGGTTATGGTTTGAGAACATTTGCTGCTGTTGCCTGTGCCGCAATGGCTTTTGGCTTGGCTGCGCCTTCTTTTGCGGCTCCACGCCAGATGGAAAATCTGAGTCGCGGTCTTGTCGCCTCGAATGTTGGGAAGGGAATGCTCGTTTCCTGGAGACTGCTCGGGAACGATGCTCCTACGACGGAGTTCAACCTGTATCGCGATGGGACGAAAATTGCAACCATCACCGGGACGCAGGGGACCAACTATCTCGATGCAAGCGGCAAGACTACATCCAAGTATACCGTAGCCCCTGTTGTTGACGGTGTCGAAGGGGCCATGGCCGGACTTTCCGTTGTCCTGGACCAGACTGTTTCCAATAGCGGTCGCTCCGTTCCTTATCGCACAATCAAGATGGATGTTCCGAAGAACCAGACGATGCCCGACGGCAGCACTTGCAGCTATACGCCGAATGACGCAAGCGCCGCAGACCTCGATGGCGACGGTGAACTCGAAATCATTTTGAAGTGGGATCCGAGCAATGCCCACGACAACTCCCAGACGGGCTACACAGGCACCGTTTTTATTGACGCTTACAAGCTGGATGGCAAACGCTTGTGGCGCATCGACCTCGGCAAGAACATCCGCGCCGGAGCACATTATACTCAGTTCCAGGTTTTTGACTACGATGGCGACGGCAAGGCTGAAATGATTGTGAAGACCGCTGATGGAACCATCGATGGTACAGGCAAGGCCATCGGTAACGCTTCTATTGACAATCGCGACGGAAACGGCCTCGTTTTGAAGGGCAACGAATTTTTGACGGTGTTTGAAGGCTCAACTGGTGCCGCTATTACTACAATCAATTACGTCCCTGACCGCAACATCAATCAGCATGTGAAGGGTAAGAACGGCAAGGGCTATTGGGGCGATAACTACGGCAACCGCTGCGAACGCTACATTGCGGCAACCGCCTACCTCGACGGCGTCCATCCTAGCGCCATTTTCATTCGCGGCTACTACAGTGCCTCTTACGTCGTTGCGTACGATTTCGATGGCAAGCAGCTCAAGCAACGCTGGTACCACAAATCCGAAGACCCGGGCCAGGGACTTTACGAACAGGGCAATCACAACATTACCACGGGCGACATCGATGGCGATGGCTACGATGAAATAGTCTTTGGCGCGGCGGCCTTGAATCACGATGGTTCCCTTCGCTACCGCACCGGTTTTGGTCATGGCGATGCCGGCCACTTGGGCGATTTGGACCCGGATATTCCGGGGCTTGAATTCTTTGGCGTCCAGGAACACAAGGATGCGAAATATACAGACGACCTTCGCGATAAGGATGGCAAGGTGATTTGGGGTGGCGCTCAGCATGGCGACGATAATGGTCGCGGCATTGCCGCCGATATCGATTCTACTCAGCGCGGTTACGAGGTTTGGTCGTCGAAGGGTGGCGGACTCCACAATATCAAGGGACAGGTTCTTGGATCTCCCGCACTTTCCATGAATTTCCGTATATACTTTGATGGCGACGTTTATGATGAACTGCTGGATGGTGGCTACATAACCAAGTATGTTTCTGCAAAGGTAAATCCATCTGTGTATTTCGACGCAGGCGCAGCTCTCGGTGCTGCCGGCTGCAACGGTACCAAGAATACGCCGACTCTTGTCGCAGACCTCTTTGGCGACTGGCGCGAAGAAATGGTCCTTCGTAACGAGAAGGATCCGTCCGTTCTCTACATTGTCTCGACTCCGGTCACAAGCCCGCACCGCGTCTACACCTTGATGCACGATGCCACCTACCGCACTGCGATTGCCTGGCAGAATACGGCCTACAACCAGCCGCCGCACCTGGGCTACTACCTGCCGGATGCGATCAAGAACCTGAAGAAACCCGATATCTATGTAGTGGGCGAGGGGGCGGCTCCTGTTGAACCTGTCGTTCCCGATACGACTCCCCTGGTGAATAATGGAAAGTCCGTGCTGGACGCTTCTGCACCTAAGGAGGGCAAGGGCGGTTTCGAGGCGACCAATGCAGGCTTCCTCGAAAAAGGCTATTATAACTTTGAAAACAATATTTCAAGTTATGGCGTATGGGAAATTTTCTCCCCAGTTGATGTGAAGACGACTCTCAAAATTCGCTTTGCAAATGGTGGAACATCCGGTCGAGATATGATGTTGTCTATGAACGATGTCTCTGTTGGTACGGTATCCTTCCCGGCAGGCGCATGGACAACTTATGAAGAGGCTTCCATTGATGTCAAATTGAAAGCGGGAGTCAATACGCTTAGACTTGTTTCTCTTTCAAGTGACGGTGGCCCGAATGTGGATATGTTCACCTTTGGTGTTGATGGTGTGGAACTCTATGACGGGACTCAGGAATTGAAGCCGACTTCGATTTCCGTGACTCCGTTCCTTGCAGATAATTCGATTTACAATCCTGTAACGGGAGTGCTGCATGCTGCCACATCGGGAATCGCTGAAGTTGTCATTTACAACACCAATGGCGCCGTTGTCGGAAGCATCTCGAAGTTTGTGACCGCCGGGGAATCGGCAATTTCCCTTGCAAATGAAATGCTCCCTCAGGGGGCGCTCTTGACGGTCGTCAAACTGAATGGCAGGACAATTGCAAAGGAAATCTTTGTTAATCGTTAAATGTTAAATGCTGACGCCTTCGGTGAAGGCGTTGGCGTATTTTTAAAAGGGTCTTAGGATGAATGGTTTCATGAACAAATTTTGGCAAGGTGCGGCTATCGCATCGATGGTGGTGGCTCCCGCGATTTGGGCGAAAGTCACGATTTACATGTGTGGTGATTCTACCATGCAGGACTGGGCCGATGGCTATTACCCCAAGCAGGGACAAGGGCAGGATTTCCATTACTGGTTCGATGTGAACCTCGCCGGTGTTGTGAACCGCGGCCAGGGCGGTATGTCGCTTGGTGGTGGCGGTAAGGATAAGAGTGGCGGTACCGCTGTGGGTTATTACGATATGTTTTTTAAGAAGGGCTGCAGCAACGGGAACTGCATTGCCGAAAAACTCCAGTCCGGTGACTATGTCGTTATCCAGTTCGGCATTAACGACGTCAACTACAGTACCGAGGACTTCTACAAGTCCAACATGAAAAAGATGGTGAGCGATATCAGGGCGAAGGGTGCGAACCCGATTATCATGAGCCCGATTCGCCGCTGCTATTACGATTCCCCGACGGCAATCCACAATAGTTATCGTGGCTACCCGGCTTTGAACAAGCAACTTGCCGAAGAATTGAGCGTCCCGTTTATCGACATGAGCGAAGAGGTCGCAAATCTCATGATTTCTGTGGGTGAGCGCTATGCCCAGCAGTTCATTTTCAACTATGCGACCAAGAGCGAGTACAGTAACCTCGGTTCCGACCAGGCCGATCAAGTGCATTTGCAGATGAACGGCGCAAACGCATTTGGCCGAATCATCACCGAACAGATGCGTGCCCACAAGGATGCGACTGTCAAGAAACTGGGTGACTACATGGCTCCCATGTACATGGTAAATGTGAAAGTGAGTCCGGCCGATGCTGCCGAGGCGACTTCCATCAGCGCTTACTATCCGAAGGGAATGACCGTGATGCTCAAGACGATTCCGAAGAGCGGCAAAAAATTCCTCGGCTGGTATGATGGCAATGGCAACAAGGTCGGCGCCCCGAGCCGCTCCAACGTGAAGTCCCAATACATCCATACGTTTGTGATGGGCGATAAATCTACGCAGTACACTGCCGTTTACGAAGGCGGTTCTGCTGAGAAGTACACTGGCGATGGCGCTGCACTTACCGCATTCCCGACGACGACTCCGAAGAGCCTCGACGATGTGACATTTGTCCCGTTTACCCCGTCCGAAGGTAGCGAAGAATCTACGGTCAAGGTCGACAAGGATATCAAAAAATACTTTGACGCCTACACTCCGGACGAAGGCAATGGCTTCTCCGAAAGTAACAACGCTGGTTTCCACGGCGAAGGGTTCTTCAACTTTGCCAACGAGATGAATTCTTCGGCAACGTACAAGGTGAAGTTCCCTGGCGCAGGCTATACGACGCTTTCCATCATTTATGCCAATGGGGGTACGAGCGACCGCATGATTAACGCTTATCTCGATCACGATTACCTCATCAGCGTTCCGCCTACAGGCGGCTGGACTACGTGGGATACCGCTTACGTTGTCCTTGATGCGCCCCAAGGTGAGGCTGAACTCAAGTTCATTTCCCTTACAAATGATGGCGGCCCGAATATCGATATGTTCGGTTTCAGCATGGAAGGTGTGTGCCGTGTGAGCGAAGGCTGCAAGGAGATTTCGGAAGATACGATTCGTACGAGTTTGCCTTCTGTAGTGAATCAGCGCGACTTGCGTCTTGCTGGAAACATCTTGAACATTTCTAATGCATCGAATGTGCGTGTGAATATTTACGATATGCAAGGCAAGAGCGTTGCCAGCCGCTTTATTCAGCAGGGTGAAGGTGCCGTTGCAATAGACCTTTCCGCCATGGTAAAGTCTGCCGGCCTGTATCGTGTTGTTGTTCGTCATGATGGACATATTCAGAATTTGCCATTTGCTGTAAAGTAATTTGTAAACCAAGAACATCCTTGTTTGAGGAAAAATTTTATGAAAAAAATTCTAATGATTTCTTTGGCTGCTATGGCGTTTGCAGGAATCGCTGTCAGTGATTCCACCTCGTTCACGATTCATGTCGTGGGTGATTCCACCGTGCAGACGTACAAGGATAACGCCTATCCGCAAACTGGATGGGGACAGGTTCTTGGAAATTTCTTTGACGGAGCTCGCGTTAAGGTGAACAACGTCGCTATCGGCGGTCGTAGTTCCAGGACGTTTATCGAGGAAGGCCGCCTTGACGATTTGATGAAATCGGTGCAGAAGGGCGACTACATCTTTGTCCAGTTCGGTCACAATGATCGCGACTACAGCAAGGCCGCACGCTATGTGGAACCTTCGCAGTTCCCCGGCTACATCCAGAAATACGTAGATGCTGCAAAGAAGGCCGGCGCGAATCCGATTCTCATTTCGCCGATGAATCTGAACGGTAGTCGCAACGTCTTCTCGACAGGTGACAAAAACTATGATGCCCGTGGCATGATGCAGACTGTCGCGAAGAACAACAAGATTCCCTTTGTCGATTTGAACATGAAGTCGTACAATATGTACAACAGCACATACAAGGCGATTCCTGACTATGTGACTCGTTATCTTTACAAGTCGCTGCAAAAGGGCGAGTATCCGAACTATCCCGATGGTGTAAGCGATGGAACGACGCATTTCCAGGAGATGGGTTCCATGGGCCATGCCGTGATGATTTCCGAGGAACTTGCGGATAACTTAAGCAAGAATACGAATCTTTCTGACGAAGCGAAAGCCGCACTCACGACTCTCGTTTCTACCATTAGAAAACGCTACACCATCAAGGTGCAGACGAACCTCCCGAATTACAATGGTCTCATTACGCAGACGCAGTACTTCCCGGCCGGTTCACCGATGACACTTCGCGTGACGCCCAATGGGCAGACGTTCCAGAAGTGGGTGGATGACGACTGCAACGAACTTTCGGACAAGATGATTTACTACGGCTTCAAGACTCCAGCCCGCAGCATCACCTATACGGCCATGTTTGCCGGTGGTTCCGCCTGCCAAAAAATTGCGCACGACGCCGTGGATTCCGGTGATGTGTCGAATCCGGAGACGAGCTCCAGTTCAACGGAAATTCCTGACACTCCGATTAACCAGAAGCTTTGCTTTGATGGAACCGCAACATCCGCATGGCCTTCTCCGATTGACATGTCGAGCCCGGAAGTTTCCGATGGAACGACTGACACGAACCATGAGGGCTTTACGGGGCAGGGCTTCTACAACATCTCTAATTCTGCCTACAGTACGGCGACTTATCGCTTGACTTCCAACCAGAGCGCCGAAAAGGCGCGCGTGATGGTGCGCTATTCCTTTGATGGCTCCGCCAATCGCGATATGAAGTTTACGATTGACAACGGCACCTACGATGTGGCTTTCCCGCCGACGGGTTCTTGGGACAAGTGGGATACCGCCTATATCGAAAATGTCTGGGTGGATGCGCTTGACTTCAAGATGAAAATTGCTTCAACGACAAGCGATGGCGGCCCGAATATCGATATGATTGCCTTTGACATCAAGGGCGTCTACCGCACGGGCTGCAATCCTGCCAAGGTGGAAGGAGTGACTGATACTATTAGGACTCATTTGCCGCAATTTGCCGAAAATGCCTCGCTCGTCTCTTTGGATGCTAAGAATTTAACGCTGAATTCTGCCGGAGGCCTTTTGAATGTGAAGTTGATGGATTCCATGGGAAAAGTCGTCCTTGAGGAACGCCGAAACGTCTCTTCGGGCTCTACAAGCCTATTCTCTGGTTCCCGCAAATTCGCTCAAGGCCGCTATTTCGTCCAAATCCGCCTGAACGGTCGCCTAGCGCTCCAATCAGCCCCGATTTACATCCGCAACTAACAAGGGAAACAAAAAACGCCCCTCAAAGAATTGATTTTTCATTAAATTTGCATCTCGTTTCCGAGTCCCTGCTTACCAACCACTAAATCATGAATTATTAATTATGAGTTATGAATTACGAGAACAAGATGCTTTAAACATTCTTCATCTTTCACCCTTCATCTTTCATTAAATTTCCTAACCACCAACCACTAAATCATGATTTTTGAATATCTGAATTACCGCGAATTTCTGAAGGATGCGTATGAGGAACGCCATGCTCTCGACTGGCGTTTCAGTCATCGTTTTATCGCAGAAAAGGCGGATTTCGATTCTTCGATGTTCAATAAGATTTTGCAAGGGAAGCGCAACCTGAGCGGGCGGCTGGTATCCGTTTTTGCCGATATCTTCTGCAAGGACGAACGCGAAAAGACTTATTTCGCGAACATGGTCGCTTTCAACCAGGCGAAAACGCATTCCGAAAGCCGTCGCTATCTTGAAAAGCTTGTTGCGACCAAGGAATGCAAGGTGGAAGAGCTGGCGAAGGACCAGTTTGAATATTTTGATCACTGGTATCATGCCGTCGTCCGTGAACTGGTGACGTTCTACCCGTATGTGGGGGACGATGCCGCGTTAGGCTTGATGGTGCGACCGCCGATTACCGCGTCGCAGGTGAAAAGCTCCTTTGCGCTTCTGGAACGCCTTTCCATGATTCGCAAGAATGAGGAAACCGGTTTTTACGAACAGACGCAAGGCCTCATCTCGAGCGGCTCCGAATCGTACAGCACCGCTGTAAACTCGTATATCCAGCAAAATTTGGAAGTGGCTCAGTCGGCGTTAGATAGGTTTGACCGTGGTGAACGCAACTTGTCTACATTGGCGTTCAGTTGCGATGAAAATACTTATGCGGAACTTGTCGAAATGGTCAGGCGATTCCGCAGAGAAGTCTTGGCGAAAGTGAACTCGTGTGCCAAGCCGAATCGCATATTCCAGCTGGGCATACAGCTGTTTCCGCTGTCGGACCCTTATCCACCTCCGGTTCGTCGCGGTCGAAAACGCCGCATTCGTGGTCAAGAAATTCAAAATGCCTCGGATGCACCGAATGTTGAAACGACGGATTCATTCGATGGTAACGCGGAGGCTTTCGATGAATAAGTTGTTCTCATTAAGCCTCATATTTTGTTCACTTTTCCTTTTCGCCTGTTCCGACAACGAAGTCGCCGGCGGTACCGAAGCGGAATCGACAATTGCTGTGCAAATCCAGCTTGCGAACGGGACGCCCGCTGCGAATGCCCGTGTCCGCATGCTTCCGAAATCGTACCTGTCCGATGGAATTGCGACTGCAGAATGGTCAAACGCCAACGAATCGGGCGTGGCTGAATTTACTGCAAAAATCGGCGAGTATCTGATTGAGGCGCGCAATATCGCCAATGAAAAGGCTCTTGGGGCTGTAGCGAATGTTGTTCTGGATGGAAACTCCAGAGCGGATAAGGATACGCTTTCCATGGACGAACTTTCTAGAATCGAAGGCTTTGTCGTTGCTGGGCAGGGCCCATCCGTTGTCCGCATTCCCGGCATGGAGCGGTTTGTCGTCCCCGATAGCTCTGGCCACTTTGTTCTGGATTCCATTCCGCCAGGAAGTTTTGAAGTCTATGTGGAAAGCCGTTCGAACCGCGGAAACGTATCGGTGCAGGCGTCTTCGGGCGATTCCATTCCGACTGTAGATTTGGGCTCTCCACGCGGTTTTGTACTTGAAAATTTTGAAACGTTCTCGGGTAAAACGGCGACAGGCGAAATCCTTGGCGACGGTTGGTGGTATTCCGAAGATGCCGCCGGCGAAAAGCTCTTGCCGCTTCTGGATAGCGCGATGCTTCGGTCGTTCTCCGGAAACGAGGAATGTGCTTCTGGCGGATGCGTTCGCACCAATCAGCGCATCGGGTTCATGCTGGGTGAGTGGAACAAGAATTATGACCTGTCCGAGTTGAATGCCCTGAAATTCTCCGCCCGCGGTGAAGGCGTTTTGCATGTCGCCTTGGTTGGTGATAGCGAAAGCGGCGAGTTTGGCCTTGAAACTGAAGTGATACTTTCGAAAGTCTGGCAGGCCTATTCCATTCCGGTTGCCGATATGAAACCGTTCGGCGCTGCTTCGGGTATGCTCAAGTTTAGCCGTGTTGATTTCAAGACGAAATCCTCCGGAACATTGTATCTTGACGATGTGCTTCTGGACGGTATTGACGAAAGCTCCTTGAAAAACATCACAACGACGAAAAGGAAAGTTTCTACGGAATACCCCGATGGCGACTGGAGCAAGCACGACGAATTGCTGAAGGAAATTGAGGGCTATGGCGTCGGTACACGCGGCGGCGCCGGTGCCGATGAAAATTCCCATGGCGAAATCTGCATCGTTACGACAACCGACGATTACATTGTTCAAGGCGATTCTACGATTGTTGCCCCGGGCTCGCTTCGCGACTGCGCCACAAGGGATACCGCTACATGGGTCTTGTTTGCCAAGGATGGTACCTACAATTTGGAAGGAGCGCTTCGCATTAAAAGTTACAAGACCATTGATGGCCGCGGCAGGAATGTCCGCATTACGGGAATGGGAATCCGCACCGAGGTCACCTCGCATCTGATTTTTGAAAACGTGACTTTCGCTGTCCCCGCCATTACCGCCCAGGATACCTCTTCGCGCAGGGCACTTTCGATTCATAACGAAACGAATTTCGTATGGGTGGACCATTGCACCTTCGAAGAATATCCTCTGTACGAAATGGACATCAAGCGCGGCTCCCACAATGTAACCATTTCCTGGTCCAGGTTCGTGAATGCGCAGACGGGAATCCTGTTCGGCCTTGAGCCCGACTTGTTCGTGGATACGGCGCAGACGGTGACTTTGCACCACAACTTGTTCATGAACTTGAGCAGGAGCGGCTTCTACGCTCGGCGCGGAAAATTGCATGCATACGACAACCTCTTTATGAACCTTGGCGCATCCGGCTTTGATTGCACCGATTCAGCACTTTGTGTCGTTGAAAATAATGTCTTCAATGTCGAAAACTCCGCTAATTTGTACCGCCTGTTTGATGAGGATGGCATCCCCGTTGATTCCACCTTAGGCTACGTGGCTATGAAAGGTAACTGGTTTATTCAGGATGGTTCTGAACTTTTGGGTGATGCCCGCGGATTCAAGCCGGATTACGTGTATTCCAAGGATGCCGCGGACGCTGGATTGACTTTGAAAATTATGGATTTTTGTGGTCCAAGATAAAATCCTACCTTTCAAACAGAAAAATGTGCATTTTATCTCCAAAATAGGATTGGTGTGTAAATATTTAAAAATTTTTTTTTATTTTATCCTTGCTTACAATAATTCAACATCCCAAAAGCGAGGATTCAGTATGAAAAAAATGTTAATCGCAGCTTTGTTTGCAGTGCTCAGTCTCGGCACCAATTCTTTTGCTTACGATGACGGATATGGTAATGACGACGATTACAGAAGCGTCCGAACCGTCCGTAACGGAGCTCCACCTCCGGCCCACCACAGGAGTCATGGTCGCCAAATGCAGTATCCTTCCTTTAGTGTTGGTGGTGTTTTGGGCGTGGGTTTCGGTGGCTTGAGAAATGTTTCCGGCGACTTTAACCAGGAATATGGTACTCCGCTCTTTGATCATTGGACTGGTGTTCAGTTCAACCTGGGCTTTGCCATGAGCCTCAACCTTCTTCCTTTCTTGAGCATTGCTCCTGAAGTAAGCTTCGGTGTTCGCGACTACTTTAGAGATGTCGATCATGGCTATGACTATTATCGCCATGTTTATTACACAGCAGAAGAAAACAATTATTTGTTCGATATTGAAATTCCTTTGCTGTTCCGTGTGAATCTGCTTCCCTCGTTCTATATTGAAGCGGGTCCGCAGTTTACATTCAAGTTGGCTGACGATCATACTCTTGAATACAAGAGCGATGACTATTATGCCGATGATTTGGGCATGCGTTCTGCTCCGGGAGGCTGGAATTTCTCAAATTCCCTCATTTCTCTTGATGTAGGTTTGGGTGGAACGATGTATGCCGCAAACCGTAGAATCGATGTGGGACTTAGACTTGTTCTTGACTTGAATGACATGGAAGATCATTATTACGACCGCAGAGATTACGAGTACATCAGGCGAAGTGCAAGAAATGAAGCCCGTATGTGGATGATTCAGTTCATTGCCAGATGGTATGCTTTTTAACATTTAACGACATTTTTGATGCGTCAAAGAGCCTCCGAAAAAAAATCGGGGGCTTTTTTGTGCTTTTTTTTCAAAAAAAGCGTGTATAGAAATAGGAGACTATATTAAGGAGATTCTATGCCGCGTTACGAAATCGTAAAAGTACAAAGCGAAATTGTTAAAAGTGGGGAAGATGTATGTACAAACAAACCGTTGAAACTGATGCCTCGCGAAAAACTGATGCAATGTGGGGCTTCTAGCTTGAGTAATGAGGAATTGCTTGCCTTGATTCTTGGGAGTGGATGCCATGATTGCGATGTCTTTGAGCTGTCGCGCAGGCTTGCTCAGTTCCTCTCAAGCGAGACTACGGTACCGTCCCTTGAAAAATTGCAGCGGATTCGCGGTCTTGGCAAGGTAAAGGCCGCTCAAATCATCGCTTGTCTCGAATTGTCTGGCCGCTACATTCTTAGCGACAAGGCGATTCCTGTAGCGCAGCCGGAGGATGTTCTGTCGCGTCTTTCCTACATGAAATATGAGGAACAAGAGCATCTTGTAGTGGTGTCGCTGAATTCTGCGAACTATATCATCCGCGTTCATGAAATTACGACAGGGCTTGTGAATCAGACCCCTGTGCATCCAAGGGAGGCTTTTGCAAAAGCCATCGAGGATAGGGCTGTTTCTGTCATTTTTGCGCATAATCATCCTTCGGGTTCTACGGATCCGAGCAATGAGGATTATTCCATTACGAGAGTGCTTTGTGCTTCGGGGAAGGTCTTGCAAATTCCAGTCCTTGACCATATTATCGTCGGGAAACGCGGTTTTACGAGCATTTGCAGGCTTCGACCGGAGCTTTTTGAGAGTACTTTCTGAAATCTTAAAATGTAAATTTTTTTTTATTGATTTTTTGGAAATGCTTTTTTAAGAATTTACCATTTACAGGTTTTACATATACATATAAATAAGTTATATTCTTGCATAAATACACAATGTTATTTTACCGCTTTACTCATTCAAGGGTAGAGCAAAATATCTAAGGAGACTCTATGAAAAGAGTAGCAATGGGATTGGCTTTTGCGATGGCAGTTTCTGCTTTCGCAAGTCAACATCCCCAAACGATAAACCGTGCGGGTTTTGTTGGTGTCAACAAAACTCAATCTGGCCAATCGCTTGGGCATTCTAAACTTGTATTTAAATCTTTAGGGGAGATTACCTTTGGTGATGATATGTTCCCCAGTAGCGAAGGGCAACCTGCTCTTAACTATAACGGTCAACAGTCTGAGGTTGCCGATTATACAGGTTTGAGTGCCTATGTTGGCTTCTCCATTGGCATTTTGAACTACATCGATCTCGGCTTTACACTCCCCGTGTTTTATGATCAGTTCTCGAGTTCGACAATTAGTAACACCAAGACCGGTTACATCGGTAACCTCGGTTTCGATGCTAAGTTCCGTGCTCCGCTTCCTGAAGATCAGCCTCTTGACGTAGCTCTCTTTGGAGGTCTTACGATTCACACTGCTAGCGATGAAAAGCAGGGTGTGTGGGTTCGTGAACCTGAATACATCAACAAGAATAACGGTGTCGCTTATCCGTTCGGTGCATCCAACATGGTTGCAAAAGTTGGCTTGGCTATTACCGCCGACTTGAGCAAGGTTGACGCAGCTCCGCTTCTTTTCCATTTGAACGGTGGTTATCGCTATTCTACGAACAAGGACTATGAATCCTTCGCGTTTGCAAGCGCAGCTCTTGAATTGTATGCGATGGACTTCCTTTCCTTGTTTGTTGAAGGTTACTACGATATTCAGCTGAACAAGTTCAAGTACTGGATGCCAGATCCGTATGATCCAACTGTATACGAAGAAAAACTTGACATGCTCCAGTTGACCGGTGCCTTGGTGTTCCATTTGCCGATTGGTCTCGATATTCAGCTCGGTGCTTCCGCTTACATGAGCGGCGACAACCACGAAATCCACAGCGTCAGTGTCTTGGAAGACAAGGACCGTCCGCTTGGTGTCAAAACCTACAAGACTCGCGTCAATCCGGCTCTCTCCATTTTCGGTGGCCTCACTTGGAGCGGCTTCTTGCTTCCGCAGGACCGCGACAACGATGGCGTTGTTGATACCGAAGACAATTGCCCGGATGATTACGGTCATCGCTTGAACCAGGGGTGCCCGTTGGGTAATCCGGATACCGACGAAGACGGTGTCTGCGATGCCTGGGTCTCTGAAAAGGGTCTCATGGGTGAATTCACGAACATCTGCTCTGGTGTTGACCAGTGCCCGAACGAAAAGGGCGACAGCGAAACCGGTTGCGCTCTCGGCGATCCGGATGCTGATAAGGATGGTATTTGCGATCCTTGGGTCAGCCAGCAGAAGCTCAGCGAAAAGTTTGCTGATATCTGTAAGGGTATTGATAACTGCCCGGCTGAACCGGGTACGGAAGCCGCTAAGGGTTGCCCGGAAGATAATCCGGACCCGGATGGCGATGGTATGTGCTCTCCGTGGGTGACGGACAAGAACAAGCTTGCTCAGTATGCCGGCGTCTGCAAGGGCTACGACATGTGTCCGGGTGAAGCTGGTGCCGCTGGAAACAAGGGTTGCCCGTGGGATGATCCTGACTCTGACGGTGACGGCATGTGCGACGAATGGGTTGTCCAGAAGAAGATGGGCTTCTACTTCGAAAAGGCTGCCGAAGATACTTCTATCGCAAGAGAATGGTTCATCGAAAAGACCTGTAAGGGTCTTGACAAGTGCCCGCTCGAACACGGTCCGGCCGCTAATGACGGATGCCCGCTTGGCGATCCGGATATCGATAAGGACGGCTTGTGCGATCCTTGGGTTGCTGAAAAGAGCATGCAGGATCAGTTCGACGGTATTTGCACGGGTATCGATAAGTGCCCGAGCGAAGCTGGTGAAGCATGGGCTCAGGGTTGCCCGATGGATGACCCGGATCCGGATAAGGATGGTGTCTGCTCTGAATGGGTTGCAACGAAGAAACTCCAGAAGGACTTCGAAAGCATCTGTACAGGCATTGACCGCTGCCCGGATGTCGCTGGTGATGATGGACACGGTTGCCCGAAGAAGGCTGTTGAAAACCTCGAAGGCGTGACCTTCAAGAGCGGCAAGGCTACACTCGAATCCAACGCTAAGAAGATTCTTAAGGGTGTTGCCAAGAAGCTTGTGAGCGACGAAGCTTATAAGGATCTGAACATTGTTATCCAGGGTCACACCGATAACAAGGGTAAGGCCAAGAAGAACCTCAAGCTCTCTGAAAACCGCGCTAAGGCAGTTATGAAGATGCTTACCAAGTATGGCGTGAAGAAGGATCGCATCAAGGCCATCGGTCTTGGCTCAACCTGCCCGGTTGATGACAACTCGACTGCTGACGGACGCGAAATGAACCGCCGTATTGAAATGCACTTTGTCACTCCGGATAACGACGGTATGAAGTGTGAAAGCAACTATGTGGCTGAGTAATTAGCGTTAATTGCTGAAACTTGAAGCCCTGGGCAATTGCCCGGGGCTTTTTTCTTTATATTTTAGACATCATTTGAATTTTCATTTTTATTTTCGGAAGTTTCTTGATATGACAAAACTTGATGAAATCTTGTCTTCTATGAATGCGGCAAATCACGCGCTTGTGGAATTGTTGCCCGGCCAGTTGAATCACAAGATGGTGCAGAAGGCGCGCCTGGGCAAGAAGGCTGTGCCGCATCATACGCAGGATCTTATTGTCGAGGCTCTGAACTTGCTTGCGAAGCCGGAGACTCCGTACCGTCGCAGGGATATTTTTGGTGAAGCTCCGTTGGCGGGGGGCGATGCCTCGGCGGAAACGGTTGCAGAATGATTTTTGTTCTAATCTCATTTATGGGTATGTAATTATGCAGCAGTATCTGGATTTACTCAAGGATATTATTGACAATGGCGTCGATCGGTCGGATAGAACCGGTACAGGCACGCGTTCTGTTTTCGGGCGTCAGATCCGCTTTGACTTGTCGAAGGGTTTCCCGTGCCTCACGACAAAGAAACTTCACTTGCGCAGTATCATTCATGAGCTGCTCTGGTTCTTGAAGGGCGACACGAACATCAAGTATCTGCACGATAACAAGGTGACTATCTGGGATGAATGGGCCGATGAAAATGGCGACCTTGGACCGGTATATGGTCATCAGTGGCGTAGTTGGCCGACTCCGGATGGTGGACATATCGACCAAATTCAGAATTTGATTAACAGCCTCAAGAACAATCCCGATTCGCGCAGGCATCTTGTTTGCGCATGGAACGTGGCTGAAGTGGACAAGATGGCGCTGCCGCCCTGCCATTGCCTGTTCCAGTTCTACGTGGGCGGCGTCGGTGTATCGGGCAAGCGCAAGTTGAGTTGCCAGTTGTATCAGCGCAGTGCGGACATGTTCCTCGGGGTTCCGTTCAATATCGCATCGTACTCGCTTTTGACGATGATGCTTGCGCAGGTTTGTGGTTACGAGGCTGGCGAGTTTGTGCATACTTTTGGCGACCTGCATTTGTACTGCAACCACTTTGACCAGGCGCATGAGCAGTTGAGCCGCGCTCCGCGTTCTCTCCCGACGATGAAGATGAATCCGGATGTGAAGGACTTGTTCGACTTCAAGTTCGAGGATTTTGAACTTGTCGATTACGATCCGTGGCCGACAATTAAGGCGCCGATTGCTGTGTGATTTGCTTATGGAGGTGTTAATGTAGGGGCTAGAATCTAGGGTCTAGGGAGGAGTTAGGCGCCTTCGGCGCAGGTTTATTCTGAAACGAGATGCGTAGGGATGCGCACGGAATGACTGTCGTTTAGTAGGAAGTAAACAGTAGGCAGTACGCAGTAGAATAGTTTGGCGCTTCGCGCGATTTTACTCGGATACGAGATGCGCGAGGGATGCCCAAACAGATTGCCTCATCGCTGCGCTCCTTGCCCACCGACAGGCGGGCCTATCTGCCGGCAGGCTCGCAATGACGGCAACGTGGAAGCCTCTCGCATTCTCAAAAAGCATTCCTAGATGCAAAACTAAATCCAAGATCCTAGCCACTAAATCCTAACATAAGCATCTCCAGCAGCAATTCCTGTTTACTAACCATCAACCACTAACCACTTATGTTAATATCTGCTATTGTTGCTGTTTCTTCGAATAATGTCATTGGGCGCGACGGACACTTGCCGTGGCATCTTTCCGCTGACTTGAAGCGTTTCAAGGCGATTACCACGGGGCATTCCATTATCCTCGGTCGCAAGAATTACGAGGATATCGGAAGGCCGCTTCCGAATCGCACGAATTATGTGCTGACGAGGAATGCTTCTTTCGAGGCTCCTGGCTGCATCGTCTGTGCATCGCTTGAGGCGGCCCTGGAGGCCGCCCGCGCCGCCGGCGAGATGGAGTGCTTCATCATCGGCGGCGCCGCGGTTTACCGCGAAGCGATGCCCCTTGTGCAGAAACTCTACTTCACGCGTGTGGAGTCCGATGTCGATGGCGATGTCTTTTTCCCGAAATGGGGCGAGGGCTGGAGCCTAGAAAGCGAAGAGTCTTTCCCCGCGGACGAGAAAAATGACTTTGCTACAACTTTCCAAGTGTGGAGCCGAAAGTAGATGGTTCTTAAGGAATTTGTGAGTTCGCTATTGAAAAAGATAAGGAATCGCAAATTCCTCTATTTGTTGATGGCTTGCTTTTCGCTTGCCCTCTTTTCGTTATTCTTTATCTTTGTCGCATCGAACGGCTTTGACCGCAAAATCGTTCTGCTTGATAAAAAGTGGAAAATAACGGATTCCGATTCGACTTATGAATCAATGGATGTCAGGGATTATAAAGTCCCTGCAAATATTGAAATAGGTTCCCGGATTGTTTTTGAAAATATATTGGACAGTGCGATTGCTCCGCGTTCTACTTTAAAATTCAGAAGCTACCATTCCTTTGTATCCGTTTATCTCGACGATGAAAGCCTGTATCAGTTCGGACCAAATTTGCAAAAGGGAGAACTTGTCGGGAGCGGTTTCCATTATGTCAACTTGCCCCAGGATGTGGTTGGCAAAAAATTGAAAATCTTTTTTGATGTGAGGGAGCGCGCCGCTGCCAATACGCGTCTGACGGTGGAAATTTTACCGCGAAATGCGGTTTCCGATTATTCCGCGAGGCATGCCATATCGCTTTGTTCGGGCGTGTTCCTCGGTATCTTTGGAGCCCTCCTTGTTTGCTTTGGCTTTTTGGCCTTGATGTATAAAAGAAATTTCGTCCAGTTGATTTTTATCGGCTTGTTCGCTTTCTTGATGGGTGTTTGGACGTTGTGCTATACAAAGACCATTCAGGCTTTTTCGGTAAATTTCGCTTTAAATACGAACTTGGAGTATGTTTCGCTTTATCTTGGCCCGATTGTATTTGAATACCTTCTTTTGCTGATGTTTGCAAATCATATCGAAAAATGGAAACGCGTGGGGCTTAATGTTTGCCTGGCGCTTGGATTGGTGTTTTTTGGTGTGACAACTGTAATGCACATCTTGAATGTTGTCCATTATCCGCAAACGTTGTTGTTCTTTCATGTCTATATACTGGCTTCTTTCGTCTATATCTTCGTTTTCAAAATTCTCTTCAATCGTAGGGCTGGCCTGCAAGAAAAAATAATTACCGCCGGGCTCAGCTTGTTCCTTTTGTTTGCTGTGTTTGACCTGTTCCGTTATAATCTGCTGAAGTATTTTGGATTGTTTGAAAAATATTTGAATGTGACGGTTTTGCCTGTGGGAACGCTTCTGCTCATTTTTTCGCTTGTCGCAAGCTTCCTCGTGTATGTGTATGGCATGGTTGTTGACAAATCGGAAAAGGATATGCTTGCGCAGTTGGCTTATCGTGACGTCTTGACAGGACTTTATAATCGTGCAAAGTGTGAACAGATTTTTGAGATTCTGGACGAAAAGGATCTTGAATACGCCGTCATCAGTCTTGACTTGAATGGACTCAAGAGCGTGAACGATACGTATGGTCACAATTCGGGTGACAAGTTTATATCCTCCTTTGCAGATGTGCTGAAAAAGTCGTTTGACGGAATCGGAACCTCCATTCGTATCGGTGGGGATGAATTTGTCGTCATTGTTCGAGCGGAGCATTTGCGCGATTTGCCGTTTGCCTTGTCGCAGCTTGAAAAGTTCGAGAAGAAGTCCTCCGTAAACTTGCCGGTTCCGCTGGGTGCTTCGTACGGATTCGCCTGTCGTAAAAAAGGGGAGGCCTCCAGGGCGAAGGATGTATATCGGATTGCCGATGAAAAGATGTATGAAATGAAGGCTGCTTCGAAAAAAGTACGCGCGTAACTTTTGCTTTTTTGCACCTTTTGCATGTTGGAATACTTGAAAAAATTGTTTCGTCTAAAATTTTAGTATAGATTCATTTTGAAGAGCCTCGTTCCGCTGAACCAGGAGGTGCATCATGGTTGAATTTGAAGTTTTTTACAGGCTTGCCGCTGCGCTTGGAATCGGTTTTTTGATCGGCATGCAGCGCGAGCATACTTATTTTGACTCGCAGGACAGACATCCTGCGGGTGTCCGCACGTTTGCCATGGTCGGCTTTTGCGGCACCATTACGGCTTGCCTTGGTGCTTCGATGGAATCGGTGGCGCCGTTTATCACCGGATTGATTGTCGTAGGCGTTTTGCTTGCGGCTTCGCATGTGTCGTTTGGCTTGAACCATAAGGAAGGTTCTGCGGGGATTACAACGAGCATCGCGCTGATTTTAGTGTACCTGCTTGGTGGCTTGTGCTGGTTTGGGCGCTTGCTGGAATCCTGCGTGGTGATGGTGGTGCTCCTGTTCCTTTTGAGTGCAAAAAAGCAACTGCATGATTTTGCGAACAGGATTTCGGCTGAGGATATTACTGCGACGGTGAAGTTCGCCGTGATATCGCTGATGATTTTACCGTTCCTGCCGAACAAGGCCTATGGCCCGCCAGGATTGGAAGTGTTGAATCCGCATACGATCTGGCTTTTTGTGGTGTTTATCAGCGGCATTGGCTTTGTGAGCTATGTGCTAATCAAGGTGATTGGGCCGGGGAAAGGCATCTGGCTTACGGGACTTTTTGGAGGGCTTGCGAGTAGCACCGCGCTTACGCTCAACATGGTAGGGCGCAGCCGTGAAAATGAATCTTATGCGAGTGACTTTACCTTGAGCATTGTGCTGAGCTGGGCGGTGATGTATGCGAGACTTTACCTGATATGCGTATTCCTAATGCCAGCCCTTGCGCTACCGCTTGCGTTACCGCTGTTGGTCCCTGTGGTGCCGAGTCTTGGCTATGCCTTTTACTTGAAAGTGAAGGAGAGTAAGGACCATAGCGAAAAAAGTTCGGACTTCAGCAATCCTTTCAAGCTGTTGCCGGCAATCAAGTTCGGCCTGATTTTCACCGTGGTCATGTTTGTCGCGAATGCGGCGCGTGTGTATCTTGGGAACGGGGCGCTCATTGCATGCAGCTTTTTGGGCGGTGCCGCCGAGATGGACGCCGTGGCGTTCTCCCTTATCGACATGACCATCAAATCGACACTACCGGTGCGGGAACTTGCGATTGCGTTATTGTTCGCAAGTCTTGCGAATACGCTTACGAAGGGGGCGCTGGTATTTTTCCTCGGGGCGAAATCCATGCGGCGTCCTATTGTTCCTGCCGTGATTCTTATCTGCGGTGTGACCGTCGCGCTGATATGCTTCTACTTTGCAATGTAGGATGAAGTTTGCTTCTGGAGAATCTTGCGGATGCGAAATGTGAAATAAATTAACAATTAACACAAATGCGTAAGGCGAGTGAAACGGCCGAGGTGGACGCTTTCAGCGTCTATGGCTGCGCTCACAAATAATCGTAAACGAGTTTACGATTGCTTGATTCGCTTGCGCATTGTTGCTTGGACATGGCATAAACGCCAAACCTAGCGCTCGAAAATAAAAATGCAAGCATTTTGCTGCTTCATAACTTTGCGTGCTTTTGGCCCCGAAGGGGCAATGAACAATTAACAATGAACAATTTTTGTTGAGGTGAGATGCGAAATTAGGGAACAGAGATTTGCATCTAGAAATGCACGGGTTAGGATTTAGTGGCTAGGATCAAGGATTTAGTTGTGCTGCTTGAGATGTATTTTGCAATTCCCCTTCAACATCATACTGGACCCTATCACTTCATTTCGTTCCGTTCCAGGGCGACAGCAGCGATAGTATCAAGGGTACTGTCATCCCGGCCTTCGTGCCGAGATCTCACTTGTGCATTCCTAAAGCATCTCGCATCGGCAATCCTGCTTACCAAAAGTGTGCAAGACGAGTGGTGCAGAAATGAGCTCGCTCATTTCTATATCCGAGTCGAAGCAACGGACGCCAAAGGCGTCAACCACTAACCACCAACCACTAGCCACTCATCCTCATTTTACTATAAAAATTTAAATTTAAGTGTACCGTAAGAGATTTTATATGAAATTCAACGCTAGACACATTTTTCTGGGAATCGCGATTGCGCTCACCGGCTGCACCTTGAACTTGACGCAGGGCGACTTGGACGGCATTCCGCTGACTAAGGAGAAATACAGCTTCTTCGGCAAAATTCCCTTTATCCTTGGCAGCGACACGCTTGAACTAGAAGAGAGTCTGCTGAAGGCTTATACCGCAGCGGTAAAAGCCGAGGCGTTCCCTAGGGAACGCTGTCGCGGGCACGCGACCATCCAGGCGCAGATGCAGGAGAACAATTCGAAGAGCGCCTGGAACCTCGGCGTCATTTTCATCCCATTTTGGCCAGTCCTCCCCGTTGACGAAACATGGACATACAACCTGCAAGCGAAAATCTACTGCGACGGAGTCCTTGTCAGAAATGTTGAATTCAAGGAACAGGAACGTGTCCAGGCGACATTCTACGGACGTCTCCGCACAGATATCGCCAACAAGGCATCAAAAGAAATGCATCGGAAGTTGGTACAGCGTCTGGAATTCGAACTTGACGACAACAAGCCAGCGGACTTCAACAGCTTAAGCGATTTCTAGCAATAACGCACAAACTGGATTTTTCTATTTTGACACTTGGATTACACTTTTTCCAATCGGAATCAAGATGTCTCATACACTCTACATTGTCGCAACACCCATCGGAAACATGGAAGATATCACCTACCGCGCCGTGCGCACACTCAAGGAGGTGCCGCTCGTCCTGGCAGAGGATACGCGCCATTCCAAGATTCTATTTGACAATTACAACATCACGACGCCGATGGAAGCCTACCACGACTTCAACAAGGAGAAAGTGACTCCCAAGTACGTCGAGTTCTTGAAGAACCAGGGAGACATCGCCCTCGTAAGTGACGCCGGCACCCCGGGAGTCGCAGACCCCGCCTTCAACCTCGTGCGCGAATGTGTCCGCGAGGGAATTGACGTGCGCGCCATTCCGGGGCCCTGTGCCATGATTACCGCCCTTGTCTCAAGCGGCATGCCGACAGACCACTTTGCATTCCAATACTTTTCGCCGAAGAAGAGCGCCCAGCGCATCCACCTCCTCGAAAAGCTGAAAGAAGAAGAGGCGACGCAGATTTTCTATGCAAGTCCGCACAACATCGACAAGTTCGTCGAAGAAATCAAGACCGTCTTCGGAGACATCAAAATCGCCCTGATGCGCGAACTCACAAAGAAGTTCGAGGAACACCTGATTGGTACCCCGACCGAGATTTCCGCGCACTTCAAGGTTCATCCGCCCAAAGGAGAATTCGTCCTCATATTCAATCCCAAGGATAAAAGCGGACTGTAATAAATAGTGTATAGGGAATAGTGAAAAGGGATTAAGGTGGTTTGTTATTGATGATGGATCGATTTGTAAAATATATTAAGAGCTTGCCGAAGATTTACTGGATATTCTTCGCTGTCATTTTTATCGCCGAAGTGGCCCAGTTCTGCATGCGCCCTGATGCACCCGGGCTCTACAGCATGAATATGCAGTACATTCCGTTTTTCCTGAGCCTCCCCTTCCTTTTTGCCAAAAGGATTCGTTCAAACTTCAAGAGATTCATTTATACTTACTCGGGTCTTTCATTTGCATTTCTAGCCTTTGACTATTTGAGCTTGGAGCATGCAGGCCTCGCGCAAATCACGACGACGTTCTGCCCCGTCGGTCTGTACTGGATTGTTCTCTTCGCCATTTGGAACTACAAGGAGTTCAAGCAGAAGGAGTCGCGTACGGCGCTCGCACTTTCCGCAATCGCTTGGACAGCAATAGCATTCGCGTTTCCGCCTCTTCCGCTCGGCCCCGCCTCGCTTCTCCTGCTCGTCCCCTGGTTCATCGTCCTCAACAAGTGGAAGCGCGACTCCATTGTATTTGCCACATTCTGGTCGGGAATCATCTACAATACCATCAACTACTACTGGATTTACAATGTCATGAACGTGGAGACGGCACCCTCCGGGCTGATTTGCTTCGGGGTGTTTCTCCTCATCGCCTACTTCAGCGCCTACAACGTCCTCGCCGCTGTCGCCTACTCCTTCGCAAGGGACTTCAAGATTAAAGGCAGAAGCCTGCTGCTGATTCTTTATCCGATATTCTATGCAGGCCTCGAAATGACGCGTACTCGCGGAGACTTCAGCTTCCCGTGGAGTCACCTAGGCTACGTCTTCGGAAACCACCTGGAACTGCTCCAGACGCTATCCATCATCGGCATCTTCGGCTACACCATCCTCATCATCGCCTCAAATCAAATAGTGGCACAGGCAATCACCAAATACGGATTCAAGAAGAAATGGCCGTTCGCAGTCCCTGCTGCGATTTTTGCACTTCTACTCATCCACGGCTCCTGTGTTCTTTCCGCACCCGATGCAGCCCCCTTCTACAACGACGGCGCCGCAGAAAATCCGAAGATTTCGATGGTCCAGCCAAGTATTGCGCAGGGCAACAAGTGGAACAAGGAGCGATTTGACTCCACAATTACAAAGACATTCAACATGGCGCTGGACAGTTCCGCCAAAGACGTGAACCTCATCGTCCTTGCAGAAACCGCCGTCCCCGACCACATTCGCAGGCAGCCTAAAATCATCAGGCAGTTGCATCAGATGGCCTTGCAGACAAACGCAAGCATTCTCACAGGAGCCCTGGATTTCAAGCGAACCTCCAACGATATCAAGAACCCGAGACGTTTTGAAATCTACAATGCCGCATTCCTGTTCAACCCGGACAGCAACAGCCTCTTCCCCGAACGCTACATCAAGAAGCACCTGGTCCCATTCAGCGAACGCATCCCCTTCGACGAGGTTTTCCCGATTCTCAACTATGTCGATTTAGGCGAGGGCGACTTCGTCCCGGGCAAGGAGACTCCAGTCTACGGCCCCTACAAGTGGACGCCTTTCATCTGCTACGACGCCATCTTCGGCGACCTCGTCCGCGAAGCCATCCGCGAAGGTTCGCGCCTCATGGTGAACATCACGAACGACGGATGGTTCGGTCGCAGCACGGCTCCCTACCAGCACCTGAACCTAGTCCGCTACCGCGCCATCGAGAACGCCTACCCCGCAGCACGCCTTGCGAACAGCGGCGTCTCGGCATTCATCGACCAGTACGGCCACTACGACATGAATACCGAAATTTTCACGGACAGAGTTATACAAAGAAAGGTGCCCCTCAAGACCAGGGACACCCTCTATTCAAAAATTGGCGATAGCGTAGAAACATTCCTTCTCTGGTTCTTCCTCGTCTATCTCCTGCTTGCACTCTTCGGAAAAAAAATTCTCGCCATCGCTACAAAAGGAGCATCGGCGGCCAGTGGCCAGCCTTAGGGCGCTCCTTGAACTCAGCCTGCGGCAAGAAAGCCTTAAGCTTAAGCGTTTGCTCCGGAGTTGTAGCAGAATCCATCTTGCCGTACAGAACCTGGATATCCGCCCCGTTTTTCAAGGGCTCCTCCACATGGTGCGTTGTCAAGAACTCAAGCCCCTTGGCTAGAGAATCCGCATCGTACTTTTTCGCATTGGCAAGCCAGTCATCCTGCCAATCTCCAAAATCGTTGTCATACTGTTCCATGAAGGCGTTCAAGGCGGGCTCGGTCGTCACATGCAGCTGATGAGCCATGAAGTTCAAGTTCGGGACAGTCCATTCGCTGCTTTCGTCGCAAAAATCGGCAAAAGGCGACAGAAGAATCCATTTCTGCCCCTTGGGACGCTTTTCCGAAGCAATCATCAGCGCCAAGGCGCCAAGCCCCCACCCAACAACAGTAGAAGCCTTACTTACACAGGAAATACTAAAAATATCATCCAGCGCAGCCGCCATTTCCGGATACGAGACGAAAACGTGGTCAGCGGAAGGCGACACATCCACTAAGTAATCTTCCCATAGAGAAAGATCGGAAGCCCAATCAGGAACCCATGTCCATTTCTCGCTCATAACCTATACTCCACAATTATTACGTATCTACTAACAAAAGATATACTGGATTTTTTAATTTGGAAACATTCAATAAAAAAAGTTTTTTCAACTTGGAATAGCCACATTTCCTGCAATTTTTATTCCCTTGACAAAAATCACACCTTTTCTGAAGCGTCCCTCGTTTTCATTCCAAAAAGGGCACTTACAACACTTCAAACAAAAAAACTATTGACTTTTGACTCATTTTGAGGTAGCTTTATAGTACCAGGTAAGCAAAATGTAAGTTGCAAGGGGAGCAATATTCAGTCTTTTTAAAAAGAAAGCAGTTTTTTAGACTGCCTAGCAGAGCTGAGGTAAAAAAAACATGAATTTGAAACATTTCGTTTTATGTTTCTGTTTATCAGCTATGCAGACTGTAGCCGGGCAAGCAGTCTCCTTTTTTGCCAACTCCAATATCTCACAAATAGACGCAGATCATCGCGCCGTTCAGGGAATTTTTACCCAACAAGGTTACAACACTAACGCCATAAAAAAATTAGAAAAGGCAAATCCAAAGTTGCTGCCCCAAGGATTATTTGTAAAAACGGTAAATACGGATGCAGGTTTCCAAGCACAAGCTATCCTGGACATTGATGTATTCCTATCTGACTTACAGACCAAAATGAGCGACTTGCATCGCGAAATACAAACGCTTGAAGGGACAACAGAGCGCTTCATTAACAATAGACTTTATATCAAAGCAGCAAAGGATCTGGAAATTGCCAAAACAAAATACCAAATTTTAAAGCAGTATCTTCTATTGTACGCAAGCATCATGCCTCTCAACAACATGCAGCAATTCAAGCAAAATCTGTCCGAACTGGAAAAAAGACTCACCAGCAGAATTTCGGGAATCACTCTTGAAGCAAACAACTCCAATGGAAATCAATCCAAACCAGAAATTCCAATTTTACGAATTCGCGTTACCGACGCCTTTGGTCCCCTTCCCAACTTTCCCCTCACAGCTAGGCAAGACAAGTTCTTTTATGAAAATAGAACCTTAACCAATGGTGAAATTTCATTTTTTCTTCAAAATCTCAATTTTGAAGACGGTCCCCACGAAATCGTTATAGAACCAAGCCTACCACCTGAAATTTTAAGCAAAATAGGCAACGACAAAAAAATGAAAATATTTTACAGCGTACAACGCAATAACGGAGCAGAACAATTGCTTTGCAAACAAAAAAACATAAACTGCAATTCTTTAAGGGAAATGTTTGAAAGATATCATTTAGAGAAAAACGAAAGCAATTCCCTCGAAATCGATGTTTCAAACTTATCGGCTAAAACAGACTCTCCTGAAACCATCAATAGAATCATCCCCAAAAAACAAGTCAGCAACTAACATTCATTCTCTATAGTTCCGACTCATGCAGCGCCCTCATCTTTTCTAAATTCTAGGAAGATGAATCTCTATAAGAACTTCCTTTTCATAGCTCTGTTCACATTGACAGCCGCCCAATTTGCCATTGCAAACATTCACGGATGGCCAAGCATTCCGGAACATCCAAGCCACACCCACATCTACGACGAGGACCGCGTTCTCAGCCCCCAGGACATCCAATTCGTTGATTCCTTAGCAAACATACTTCAACAAAAAACAGGTGTAGAAATATCAATCGCCTTATTGGATGACATCGGTGACGCGGACTTCAGAAAATTTGCAACAGCCATGGCAAAAAAATGGGGAGTCACCGATACATCCGAAAGCATCTTCATTTTTGCGGCATTAAAGCAAAAAAGAAGATTCATTGAAACAAGCGGCAAAACAGAAACATACCTTCCTGGCCCTCTTGTTGAAAGAATCCAACAAAGAACCCTGGTTCCAGCATTCCGCCAGCAAAAGTATAGTCAAGGAGTCAGTGATTTAACGTGGGAACTAGCGCAAGCAATCTGCAAGGCGAAAAACACAGCCATCGACATACAGCCAAGAATCATGCAGCAAAGCAGCAATGTTTCCGCAGGTGGCTTTCTGTTCATTGCGGTCGTATTCCTCTTCTTGATTGCAGCCAAATTCGGCGGAGGACGAGGAAAAGGCTGGCTTTGGTTTTTAGCAGGAAATATCATTGCAAAGAAAAACAGCCAAGACAGCGGCACAAAAGGCTTTTGCGGTAACTTCGGCAGCAAAAATAATTTCAACGGCGGTTTCGGCGGAGGAATGTAGCTATGAAAAAAATTTTAAGCATTGAGGAACTCAAAAATTCCAACTGGCCCAAACGCATTGAAGACGCATTCAAGGAGAACCTAATTTCAGCATTTGTACACGGGAATTGCCTCATGGAAGGATTCTCCGCATTGGAATCACCGTGGACAATCGCTCTCATCTTAAAAAGCAATTCCACAAGCGATATAGCCCCCTTGCAAAATCTCGCGAAACAGGCAAAGCGCGAAAACATTGAATTCAGCTACATTTTTTCACGCTATGAAATAGCCTCATTAAAAGATGAATTTCCATTGGAATTTTTGCACATATCCAATAGAAACGAAAAAATTCTTGGAGAAATTCCGCTTCAGGATTTTTCCCCAAATCCAGAACAACTGCGAAAAGAATGCTCAAGAGAACTCCGAGGCCTCCTGATGCACTGCAGACATGAGCTGATTTACATTTTACAGGGAATCAATCCGTACCTTTTTTTCAGTCGAACCAATTCCGCATTACTTCCCATTTTATACGGAATCTACAGTCTCATATACCATAAATACCCGGATCATCACGAAACGATTTACGAAGCTTTTCCAGGAATTCGCATTCCCCAAACCACCAAAGACTCTCAAAAAATTACAAACAACATAAGCAACTACATTGAATCTATCGTCGCTATCGCAAATCAAATCGATTCAATAAGGTTTTAATTTCGGGTTTCCCTAGTCGCTAGTTTTTTCAAGTATTTCGTCAACGGAATCGTCACAAAACCGACAAAGAACGACTCCACAACAGTTTCAAAAGCGGTGCTTGTCAAAATCGCAGTGCCGATATCCACAAGCCGCATTTCATACAAAGAAATTCCTATTGGGGCAAAGGCGAGTGTCTGGAAAAGTCCATTATCGACAAGCTGTCCAACAATCGTCGAAATGATAGCACGAAAAGTGAAGCGCACTCCATTGTCGTTATTATTTTTTTTAGCACGCTTGCGAAAATGGTCGATAATTTCGACATTGATGACATTACCAACAAAAAAAGCAACCGTTGAGGATACAATCGTTCTCGGTCCATTGCTAAAAATATTCGCAAAATGCTCCGATTGTTCGGCATATTCAGGAAGTGTCGGCAAGTATGTTTCTACAGCAGCCACAACACTCATACAAAACGCAACAATCGTAGCAATTCCCGTAACAACAATCGCCTGCCGCTTGCCATAAACCTCCGTGATGACATTTGAAATCAGGAAAACGATCCAGCTGATGAGCAGCCCGCCATCCATCCAGATGAAATCGGTACCAAAGCTCATCGGCTTCATACAAAGTAGATTCATCATGACAGAAATGACACAATAGGCGCCAGTCAAGCCCAACAGCCAATCATTCAAACCAACCCGATGTCCACCTGAGAAACAGTCAAATCGCCTTTTAGATTTCACATCTACGCGCGACTTGCAACAGTTTTTTACAGGGTGTTCTGAGACCTGGTTCATAAGAAATACCTCTACAATACTTATGGAACAGATAACAATATAAAAAATAGAACCCAATGTAAACGAGATTTCAATACAAAAAAGGACTCCTTGGAGGAGTCCATTGAAAATTTTCAGTCAGAAACGTTTTCTACATCTTAGGCTTTCTCGCTATTTTTCAGCAATTCATCGAAGTAGACAATCGTCTTTTCAAGCCCCTTGCGCAGAGGAATCGTCGGTTCCCAGCCAAGAGCCTTCTTCGCCAGGTCAATGTTCGGACGACGCATCTTGGGATCGTCACCAGGAAGCGGCTTATGCACAATCTGGCTCTTGGAACCAGTCAGTTCCAGCACCTCGTTCGCAAGTTCCAGCATCGTAAATTCACCCGGATTCCCGATGTTCACGGGACCGATAATTTCATTCTGGTTCATCATGCGGACAAAACCCTCGATGAGGTCATCCACATAGCAGAAGCTGCGTGTCTGGCTGCCGTCGCCGTAGATGGTGAGGTCTTCGCCCTTTAACGCCTGCACAATAAAGTTGCTGACCACGCGGCCGTCGTTCGGAAGCATTCGCGGACCGTAGGTGTTGAATATGCGCACAATGCGGATATCGACGTTATTTTGTCTGTGGTAGTCCATGAACAAGGTTTCCGCAACGCGCTTGCCCTCGTCGTAGCAACTGCGGATACCAATCGGGTTCACGTTTCCCCAGTAATCCTCGGTTTGCGGATGCACGGCCGGATCGCCATAAACTTCACTAGTGCTCGCCTGCAAAATGCGGGCCTTCACGCGCTTCGCAAGACCGAGCATGTTGATAGCCCCCATCACACTGGTTTTGATTGTCTTTACCGGATTGAATTGATAATGGATGGGACTTGCAGGACAAGCCAAGTTAAATATGCGATCCACTTCCAAAAGAATCGGTTCCGTCACATCGTGGCGAATCAGTTCAAAGCTCTTGTTATCGCGAAGATGCGCCACATTTGCCATGCGCCCCGTAAAATAGTTATCAAGGCAAATAACCTCATGGCCATCATTCAAAAGTCTTTCGCAAAGGTGGCTTCCTAAAAAACCGGCACCACCGGTAACTAAACAACGCATAGCAACTCCAAAATTTTTCTAGGAATAATATAATAAAATAGTGGTTGGTGGTTAGTGGCTGGTGGTTAGGAATTGCAACAAGAAAATGCGCTGGTTTGATGGTTTCAGCGTTCCTGGATAATTCAGCAGTTTATTTCTGCATTCCTGCTTACCAACCACTATCAAAGCATCTCTATCGTCTTTCATCAACCATCTTAACATCAAACTACTCATGGATTTCCAGGGGAAGACCGTCGGGATCGCTGAAAAAAGTCATCTTCTCGCCAGTGTAATCATCGATGCGGATGGGTTCCGTCTCAATTCCCATAGCATTCAATTCCCTGACAGTTTCTTCAACGGAAGCAACTCTGAAAGCAAGATGTCGGAGGCCATTCGCCTCGGGATAGCTCGGTCGAGCGGGGCGCCCAGGAATAATGAACAGCTCCAATTCCAGCCCATCCAGTTGCAAATCAATCTTATAATCACCGCGAGACGCCCTAAAATTTTCACGAATCACCTGGAAACCCAAAAGGTCCACATAGAAATGCCTTGACTTCTGATAATCGCTTCCTATAATTGCAATATGGTGTACCTGACTTAAATTCATATTTCAAATTTATCAAATTTTAGGACAAATGCGCAATTCGTCCTATCACTTCACATGCGAAGAAAACTCACGTCCGTAATGGAAACTGACATTCAACGATGCCGCGATTCGCTTACGATTCGAATCAAAATTCATAAAGCCATAATGAACGTCGAGTCCAACAGACAAATACTTGAAATTCAAACTGAGGTAACCTCCAAAGCCAGCCTCGGCGACAGTGTCCTCATCTTTGCTGAAAAATTTCAAACTTCTTGCGATGTATTGCTCGAATCCTATTCGAACGACACTTCCTATAGGGATTTGCTCAATAATGGAAGAACCTCCCGAAAAAGCTCCGGCCCAATATCCCAAAAATTCGACATAATCCATATCATCATCATCATCATCAGATTCACTTTCATACCAATCCTCGGAACTTTCATCATCCTCTTCACCCGTAAAGCATACAGGACAAAGCATCGCAAGCGTAGTTATCGCCCACGGAGCCGAAAGCCAAACGCGAAAGCCAAAGTATTCGGAAACACGTCCCCAAGTCACATACGGAGACGGCAAAAAACCATACCCCCACACAAAACCCACACCATCCGTTTTTAAAACATCAACAGCGACGGGGACATCCCATCCGTCATCTTTACTTTCGTATTTTGAAGTCTCACCACGAACAGTGACTGTCCGAACCTTATAAGATTCAGCAGCCCCCATAAACGCACTCGCGCTAGGCGGGTGCATAGTACAGCCGTTCAACAGCAACAAAAGACAAATGGAAAAAATGGTGTAACGCATTACCTCAAAATAAAGGATTTTTTTTAGTAAGAACACCCTGTTGCCAATTACACGATAAAGCAGCATTTTATGGAGATGAAGGCTCAATACGCGTTAAGCACATGGAAAAATCCACACTCAATAAAAATTGCATAAAACTGGCTCACTGGATAAAGTCCGTGGCAAAACAAATTGCAAAAACAAAGACGAATGGATAAAACGCAATAAAATGGCCATAAGCAAGATGTTTATTCAATTAAAACGAAGAAAGGCTGTTGTTGTGAGAATAAATCGTCGGCCA
>JAZLIJ010000166.1:0-5765 GCA_045617325.1 Fibrobacter sp. | reverse complement strand
AGTCGGATTTTGCGGAAGCCTGATTCCGCACTACGCCTTCGACGACGTCGTTGCGAACGACACCTTTATTTTGGCATTCACACGCGCCATGCGCAAAGGCAACCTCGAAGATGCGCTCACGCAACTTCGAGCATTTCTCAGCAGCATTCCCTACAACGCCGAACACAAGGACGAGAACCATTACAAGACCTTGTTCTTCTTGATTTTCAAACTCTGTACGCCTTATGTTGTACGCACCGAGGAATGCAGTGCCGCAGGCCGCGCCGATGCTGTCGTCGAGACGGCAAACTCAGTTTACGTCTTCGAATTTAAACTGAACGGAAACGGCTCCGCCGAGGATGCTTTAAAGCAGATTGACGACAAGGGGTATTTAATCCCCTACTCTGCAACTCTCGCCGCAGACGGCACGCCGAAGAAGTTGTTCAAAATCGGCGTCAGCTTCGATGCGGAAAAGAGAACTATCGGCGAATGGAAAGTCGCTTAAAGCGCTATTGCGAGTTTAAGAGCTGAAAGCGGACATTTTGACCTGAGGAAGGGGGCTCGCCTTGGTGGTTCTTGAGGTACCATTCGAATTTCGGATTGATGACGCTCCAGCTGGTCGGTCTGCCGTTCTCGTCGCGCGTCGCCGTCGACAGGGCGGTTTTCTCGGCGTCCTCCGGCTGGTAGCGGCCGAGGCCCTGAGGCAAGTTCACGACGACGGTCGTCTTGGGGGATCCGGAACGGCGCATGGCTTCGCGCACCTCGGTGCCGATGCCGGTGTAGTGCGTCACGACGTCTCGAGTCCAGTAGCCGTACTGTACGTTCTTGGAGTAGCGCGTCTTCGAGATGCGGCGGCCGGAGCCGTCGTAGGCCATCAGGAGCTTGTAGTCCTTGGAGTTGTCACCTGTTTCATGTAGGAATTCCACCGGCATACCCCTCCAATCATAGGAAATTTTGAGGGACTTGGACTTGTCCTCAATGAGGTTGCCCTCGGAATCGTAGGCGACGATTACCTCTATACCGCCAAATTCTTCTTCATTTGTAATATTTTTTTTCAATAATTTTTAGGCTATCCTTTGATATTTTACCCCAGCCACAACCACCTTTTACACTAAAATATTTCATATCGTCATCGGGGTGAACCTTCTTATGCTGATTTTTTATTCGTTCAACATTTAAATTGCATTTAACGATATAAAAGTTTTCATCTTCCGTTACAGAAAAAAAGTAATCATCTAAAAAAATATCGTTTCTATTCTTTGAATATTCATTCCAAAAAATATTAACTAACGCTATATCAGCACCATACATTTGTTTTACATTAATTTCATCTTTTGCCATCAATGATGACACACAAAACGCAAAAAGAAAAAAGATTTTATTTATCAATTTCATACGAATTTCCGCTTCTATCATATTCAAGAACTTTCCCATCAGGTCTAAAGAGAACACCCTTTTCCGTTACCAATCCATTCATATCGTCTTCAGATGGGTTTTCCCAATCATAGCCTTCATCTCCTCTTGAATGGGTATGAGCATCGCCATTCTCCAACGGATACGAAGCTTCTATAATTCTTCCAGGATGATTTTCATCATATACATTTTCAGGAAGTTTTGCATCCAAATCTACATGGTCGACTGTTCCTCTATTAGGTTTCGTATAAGAGAATGTACTCGTAATAGTCCCATCTTTACCTATTCTTTTTGTTTCATAAAACAAAGTCGCATATTCAACATTCTCTTTTATCGATTTTGTATTATAAATTTTCTTGAAATCATCGCGTGACGCTCTAGGCGATTTAAATTTATCATCAAATTCATTCCCATTCGGATCCACCCCATTCACTGGATTGTATCCATTCCCCACATACAGATACGGGCTTGAGAATTGCCTTTTTGGGTCCACGCTTGTCCACATTCCGAGCATTGGGTCCAGGTACCTTGCGCCGAAGTAGTTGAGTTCGGTTTCGCCGTCCTTTTCCTTCCCTGTAAAATTCTCGGTCACCTTGTCGGTGGGTTCCGTCAAGTCCACCTGCTCGCCGAAGGCGCGGTAGTCGTAGGCGGCCTTCACGCCACTCTTGTAGCCCGAATTGAGCGGGTCGCTGTAGGCGGAGGTGCCGTACACGAGCATCGTGCTTCCCAGGTGGTTCTTCAGGTACCATTCGAACTTGGCGGGCGGACGGTAGCCGGCGAGCTGGTTGGCTCCGACGCCGTTAAATCCGTCCACGGCATCTTCCGGCGTGTAGCGGCCGAGGCCCTGCGGCATGTTTACGACGACCTTGGCGTTTTCCAGTGCTCCGCCGAAGTAGCTTTCGCGCACCTCGGTGCCGATGCCGGTGTAGTGCGTCACGACGTTACGAGTCCAGTAGCCGTACTGTACGTTCTTGGAGTAGCGCGTCTTCGAGATGCGGCGGCCGGAACCGTCGTAAGCCATAAGGAGCTTGTAGGCGTCCTTCGGGTCTTTAGCGTCATGTACAAATTCAACCGGCATACCTCTCCAATCATAGGAAATTATTTTACCTATGAATAGGCAAAAAAAATTTTTTCAGGAATAAATAGATATCTCGTAAATTTTCTCAAAAAAAGTCAAGCCTTCGCAAAAAAATCAGTACATTTCCAGCAGCAACCCCTAGCCCCTAGATTCTAGACCCTAGCCCCTTAAACACCCTCGGAATCGTGTTTGAAGTAGCTGTCCGCATTCATATAGCATTTCTTTGTTGCGGAATCATCTTTTAATTGACCATTTTATATCATAGGGAATTCTTTTTACCAACAAATCATATCCTCTCACATAAAATAAATAAGGAATTTCGTTAAACTTTACAACGCACAAACCATCATTTTTTAACATTATACTCGATTCATTAAATAAAATGTTTTTGCAAAAAGATTCTGTTCTTACATTCTCATTACTATTTTCTACTAAACTAAAAAAAGTAACATAAAGATTGTAATTACATACTTTCCGTCTTTCAACTGATTTGCTGAAAAAATAGCGATATTCTCTTTCATTTCTTTTCTTTACAAC
Organism: Fibrobacter sp.; assembly: GCA_045617325.1. Taxonomy (GTDB): domain Bacteria; phylum Fibrobacterota; class Fibrobacteria; order Fibrobacterales; family Fibrobacteraceae; genus Fibrobacter. Next base: position 2,758 of record JAZLIJ010000166.1, on the reverse strand, counting down.
AAGACTTAATAATTCATTTTGCGTCATAGATTCGGGCTTTATGTCCTGACACATTTTTTTAAAAAGATGTGGTGAAACATACGATTCTAACAAAGGAGAAAATATTTCGTTTGCAAAAGATATTGTATGTAATAGTAAAAATAAAATGCAGATTTTAATATTCATCCAAATCCACTCCTGGCATATTTTCTTCATCCTGAAAATCTTCAGCACGTTGTTCCCATTCAACGCGATTGTCGGAGTAGCTTTTATTTGCAGCTTCTGCATTACCACCATTTTTTTTCAATTCATTATCAAAATCAAACAGATGCTGCAAAACTTCATGTAAAAAATAGCGCGCGTTAGCAAATTCAGCCTCTCCACCAACTACATCTTTACCATCCTTTTTAAATGATCTAGCAAAAGCCACTCCGCCAAGAGAATTCATATCATCATTGAAGTCGGGATCTTGATAAACTTCATCAATTTTTCTCAAATAATAATAATTAGAAGACTTATCTAATTGATCATATCGAGCTCTTGCTTCAGGGGAAAGCTTTGACACGAAAGAGGCGACAAACCCCGGGGTAACGTTATCTCCTTCTGCATAAACAAAAACATTCCCATCATCATCCACCCCATTTACCGGATTCACCCCATTCCCGGCATACAGATACGGGCTTGCAAACTGTCTAGCCGGATCCACGCTTGTCCACAATCCGAGCATAGGATCCAGGTACCTTGCGCCGAAGTAGTTGAGTTCGGTTTCGTCGTCCTTTTCCTTCCCCGTGAAGTTTTCGGTCACCTTGTCGGTGGGCATGGTCAAGTCCACCTGCTCGCCGAAGGCGCGGTAATCGTAGGCGGCCTTCACGCCACCCTTGTAGCCTGAATTGAGCGGGTCGTTGTAGGCGGAGGTGCCGTACACGAGCATCGTGGAACCTATGTGGTTCTTCAGGTACCATTCGAACTTGGCAGGCGGGCGGTAGCCGGCGCGACGATCGCCGCTGACTCCGTTAAATCCGTCCACGGCGTCTTCCGGCGTGTAGCGGCCGAGGCCCTGCGGCATGTTTACCACGACCTTGGCGTTGTTCATGGCTCCGCCGAAGTAGCTTTCGCGAACCTCGGCGCCGATGCCGGTGTAGCGCGAAACACGCTCGCGAACCCAGTCGGCGCTACGCGTATTCTCAAGTACGTTTCCTGATTTGCTTTCCATCCTGAACTCCACCGACCTACAGAGTTCCTTAACTACTTAAGTTCTGCAAGAAGGTCTTCAAGGATATAGTCATCGCTCATTAGCTGCATACCTGATTCGGGCTGCAAAAGAAGTTTATGCGTCTTTGATGTAAAAAAAATTGTCAGGGCGGATGCGCAGTCAATATTCTTGAGTTCAGCCAGCTTTTTAACAAGCCGAGCTTCCTTACGCCAGAGGACTCCATTCTGCATAGCTAGACTTCCTCCCAACGAACAAATTGTAACATCCGATCCAACACTTCCTGTGAACGGATGCAAATCTGGTGATTCACCTTTTTGTATTGCAGCTGGCCGAGGGCTTGTTCAGCAGTTATTATCCCATTCTCGTAGTTCTCGACAGTGTCAATAACGTTGTCGTTTGCAACCCCACCTTCGACAACATCGTATTGATTTTGCAAATTGCCACCATTGCGGCAATCGATCACATAATCAAGCCATTCCATATCGTAGGTAGGGAATTTCTTATAGCGCAGGCCAAGCGAATCCAGAAGACTTTCATCAAGAGTATATTCGCAGACATAGGCCCCGCCTAAGCCATTTTTAAAAGCAATAATCTTTGCCCACTTTACGGCCTGTTCATGTATGCTTGTAAGATAAAAGCCCTGGCCAAAATCGACTTTGTTCCGTCCGTAATTGGCCACAGGTTTCTCTACGATTTTATCGGATCCGTGAAACAGAATCATACTTCCCTGGCCTCCCGGTTCTGCAAGGACTCAATGATAAAGTCCGTAACCCAGTCAAGGCTCTGCGTATGCAGTTCCTCATAAAATGAAAACAGGCCGTCTTTCACGATATCATACTTCTGCAGACGAGCAAACAAATCTGCAGAATCAACACCAAGCTTTAACGCTGCATTTTCAATAGCAGCAACTGCAAGGTGAGTCTTTCGGTAATCCAAGTCTTGTGACATGCATTTAACGGCCATGACATCTAAGATATAACATTTTAAAAGCCGTGTCAACAAAGTCAAAACAAAAAGAATACTTCAAGACCATCCCGGCCCCTGCAATGCAAGGAACTGAAAAGAGGATGGGTTGTGAGATAACTCGAAGGACCGACCGTTCCCGCGTGAATTGACGGCATCGTCGGCACCATAGCGGCCCAGGCCCTGCGGCATGTTGACGACGACTTTCGTTTCGTCCTGGCCGTTCACGTGAGTTTCGCGCACCTCGGTGCCGATGCCGGTGTAGTGTGTTACGTTTTCCACAGCCCAGTCGCTTGCCCCCAGGTCCCTGCGCAAGCGAGTCTTCGAGATGCGGCGGCCCGAGCCGTCGTACTTGATTTCGAGTTTCGTGGAATCGCACACGATTTTTTCGTGGATGTCGTAGCAGGAGTTCTGGCGCTTGAACTCCACGGGCATGCCGCGCCAGTCGTAGGCGATGGTCATGTCCTTGGAGTAGTCTTTCGTCATGTTTCCTTCCGCGTCGTATTCGAAGTTGTCGCTTGCGCTCATGTCGCGCTTGTCGGCGGTTGTTCCGCCCATGCCGTTTGCGACGGACTTCAGTTTGTTCGTACCGGAATAATATAC
>JAZLIJ010000165.1:0-5111 GCA_045617325.1 Fibrobacter sp. | reverse complement strand
TTGGGGCAATACTTCTTTATCAAGTCATCAATCTTGCTCATTTACCAACTCTTTTATACTTAGAAATGCCTGTAGTCAAAATTGTCCATACGCGCCTTATCCATTCAAGCCAAGCAACATCTTTTGCTGTTCAATTTCGTGGCGCAATTCTTCTTCAGTAGGCATATACGCCATATACTTCGCTGCAAAGATTTGGTCACTTTCATTCAAGATGGAGTATTTAGCAATATCCTTACTCGTTTCGGAGCACAAAACAATACCGACAGTCTTGTTGTCACCATCACCCTTAACGGTATCATCAAACATGCGGATGTACATGTCCATCTGCCCAACATCTTGATGCGTAATTTGATGAGTTTTCAAATCAAACAAGACATAGTAGCAATGCAAATTAATGTTATAGAAAACAAGGTCGATGTAATAGTCTCCGGCATCTGTCGCAATGTGCTTTTGCCTATCAACAAAGGCAAAGCCCCTCCCCAGTTCCATAATAAATTGCTGAAGATTATCAATAAGCGCTTGTTCCAGTTGACTTTCATCATACTTGGCGTCCTTTCTAAACCCCAAGAATTCGGCTACTACAGGATTCTTTATATATTCCAAAGGATCTGTTTCCGCGATTTCCGGGGCAGGCAACTTCAGGGATTCCCGTTGACTAGACATCATTCGACCGTAATACTGCGTCTGAATATTCCGGTCCAACGTACGAACACTCCACATTTGTTCAGAAGCTTCCTTAATATACCATTCCCTAGCCTTAGGGTCCGCAACCGACAACGTGCGCCTAAAATGACTCCATGTCAGATTGCGAACACGCGTGTTCGCAATTGGAAAATTCTTGTACAAAAGGTAAAAAGCCCTATATTGCTCCAAACTTCGCTTACCAAAGCCTGCTCCAAATTCTCTTGTCAAAATTTCTGCCAAATTTTTTAGCAAATACGTTCCATATTCAGCTCGATCTTCGCCTTTTTGTTCTTCTTCTACAATTCTACGCCCCAAATTCCAATACGTTTCCACAATAGTTGCCGACACTGCTTCGTAAGCATTTCGACGACCGTTTTCAATAATTTTTTTCAAATCATTTACGCAGGTTTCATCTACAGTTTGAGGAAAATTTATTGAAATCCCTTTCTTCATATTTTTGCCCATATTCACCCTATTTCTCCAAATCTGCAATAATCTTATCGATGGACTTGCGAAGTTCATCTTCGTGCTTTACGATATCGGCTATTTGCTTATTCAAGACCTTGATATCCACATGCTCACGGGTGTCCTTCTGTTCCACATAAGTAGAAACAGACAGGTTGTAGTCCTGTTCTGCAACATCATCAATGGACACCAGCTTGGTTTCGTATTTCTTGTTCTTGCGATCATTTAGGCAGGCAACAATATTCTGGATATTGTCATCGGTCAGCTTATTGGAATTCGTAACCTTCACGCATTCCTTGCTTGCATCCACAAACAAAACCTTATTGTCCTTCTTAGACTTCTTCAGAACCAGAATGCAGGTGGCAATCGTTGTTCCGTAGAACAGGTTGTCCGGCAACTGAATCACAGCATCCACGTAATTGTTATCAACCAGATACTGACGAATTTTCTGTTCGGCACCACCACGGTACATAATGCCGGGGAAACAAACTATAGCAGCAGTTCCTGCGGTATCAAGCCACGAAAGAATGTGCATCACAAAGGCCAAGTCTGCCTTGCTCTTTGGAGCCAATACACCAGCCGGAGCAAAACGAGGGTCATTAATCAGCAGGGCGTTATCATCCCCTTCCCACTTGATGGAATAAGGAGGATTCGAAACGATTGCATCAAATGGTTCATCATCCCAGTGCTTCGGGTCAATCAAGGTGTCTCCATGGGCAATATCAAACTTATTGTAGTTGATGTCATGGAGGAACATGTTGATTCGGGCTAAGTTATAGGTTGTCAGATTCTTTTCCTGGCCAAAGTAACCCTTGCGAACTCCATCCTTACCCAGAATCTTACGAGCCTTCAAAAGTAAGGATGCTGAACCTACAGCCGGGTCATAAATCTTGTTGATTGTCTTCTTGCCATTAACGGCAATCCTAACCAGCAATTCGGACACTTCCTGAGGGGTGTAGTATTCACCACCGCTTTTACCAGCGTTACTTGCATACAGGCCCATCAGATACTCATAGGCATCGCCAAAGGCATCAATGGTGTTATCCTGATAATCGCCCAACTTCATGTCGGCAATACCACGCATCAGCTTGCGGAGGGTTGCACACTTGTCGGCAACACTCTTGCCCAGTTTGTTGGAATTCACGTCAAAGTCATCAAACAAGCCTTCAATGTCGCTTTCAGAGGCTGTTCCCTTAGCCGATGCTTCAATGGCGTTAAAAACGGATTCCAAAGTCTCGTTCAAGTTCTCGTTCTTATCGGCCTTTTCCAGAACATTACAGAACAGTTGGCTCGGCAGAATGAAGAAACCCTTTTCCTTTACAAGGTCATCTTTGGCCTGTTTTGCCTCTTTATCAGAAAGTTTGGAGTAATCAAAGCCTTTTTCTTCGCCCTTGTTGATGTAGGAAGCCAAGTTTTCGGAGATATAGCGGTAAAAAAGCATGCCTAACACATACTGTTTGAAGTCCCATCCGTCAATAGAGCCGCGCAAGTCATCTGCAATAGCCCAAATCGCACGGTGCAGTTCTGCCCGCTCCAGTTCTTTCTTGTTATCTGCCATAGGGTAAAAATCCTTATTTATTCATGATGAAATATAACCTATCTTGAATGTCAAAAGATGTCTGAATAAGAGTTCTGTCGTCTTTTTAGACAAAAAAGGCATTGCTTTCTTGCAATACCTTTTAAGGCCCTATTGTTTTGAGTTTTATAGCTTAAGACCACCCCTAAAATGAGCACCAGGAATAAAATGGGAATGCATTCTTTTTGCTATTTTTCCTAACCACTAACCACTGTTTACTAACCACTTCCCCATGGCACGCGCTCGCAAGACAATCACCCCGGACCCATACGCCAAGCCGCTAGCGAAACCGCTACCGCCTTCCAAGAGCCTGCCCGGGAAACTCAGGCAGTTCCAGGCACCCATCCGCGCGGAATTCGACCTCGTGAGCCCTTACGGCGCCGCTGGCGACCAGCCCAAGGCCATCGAAGAATTGACGGAAGGCTTCAAGAGCGGGGAACAGTTCCAGACGCTCCTCGGCGTCACTGGCTCGGGCAAGACGTTCACCATGGCAAACGTCATCAAGAACGTCGGGAAGCCGACGCTCATCCTCACGCACAACAAGACGCTCGCGGCGCAGCTTTACCAGGAATTCAAGTCGTTCTTCCCGAACAACGCGGTCGAATACTTCGTGAGCTATTACGACTACTTCCAGCCGGAAGCCTACATTCCGCACACGGACACGTACATCGAAAAAGACGCGAGCATCAACGACGAAATCGACAAGCTCCGCCTGCGCGCGACCGCGAACCTGCTCACCCGCCGAGACGTAATCATCGTGGCGTCAGTCAGCTGTATTTACGGCCTCGGAAGCCCCGCCGAATACTTCGACCTGATGGTCCGCCTCAAAAAAGGCGACATCCAGGACCGCGACAAGATTCTACACGACCTCGTTCATATCCAGTACACGCGAAACGATTTCAGCCTTGACCGCGGCTGTTTCCGCGTCCGCGGCGACGTCATCGAGATTCACCCGAGTTACGACGAAGACGGGCTCCGCATCGAGCTTTTCGGTGACGAAATCGACCGGCTGGTGCGCTTCAACATCATCACGGGCGAAGTCATCCAGGAACTGGAAGAAATGACGGTTGCGCCGGCGAAGCACTTCGTGACGCGCGAAGAAAACCGCGCCGCAATGATTCAGCGAATCCAGATGGAACTCACCGACCGTTTGGCCGAACTCGACAAGGAAGGAAAGGTTCTGGAATCGGCACGCCTTTCGAGCCGCACGCGCTACGACATGGAAATGCTCCGCGAAACGGGCGTCTGCAACGGCATCGAGAACTACTCGCGCATCATCGAAGACCGCGCGCCGGGTACGCGCCCCTTCACGCTCATCGACTACTTCGGCGACGACTGGCTTTTGATAATCGACGAATCGCACGTGAGCGTCCCGCAGGTGGGAGGCATGGCCGAAGGCGACAAGAGCCGCAAAACGACGCTCGTGAATTACGGGTTCCGCTTGCCCTGCGCACTTGACAACCGCCCCATGAACTTCGCGGAATTTGAGTACATGTACCCGAAACAAGTGCTTTTCGTGAGCGCCACACCGGGCGACTACGAGCTCAAAAAGACGGGTGGCGTCGTTACCGAACAAATTAACCGTCCCACAGGGCTCCTGGACCCAAAAATCGAGATGTTCCCCATCAAGGGCCAGATGGACGTCCTGTTGTACAGAATCGAAGAAGTGGTCAAGAAGGGCGACCGCGTGCTGGTCACGACGCTTACCAAAAAGATGGCGCAAGACCTCACGGACTACTTTGTGGAAGCGGGCATCCGCGCGAAGTACCTCCACAGCGACATCAAGACCTTGGAACGCCACGACCTCATCAAGGGGCTACGCACCGGCGAATTTGACGTACTCGTAGGTATCAACCTTTTGCGCGAAGGCCTCGACTTGCCGGAAGTGAGCATGGTCGCCATCCTCGACGCCGACAAGGAAGGCTTCCTCCGCAACTACCGCAGCCTGATCCAGACGATGGGCCGCGCAAGCCGCAACGTGAACGGCACCGTACTGCTTTTCGCCGACAACATGACCGACAGCCTCGACAAGGCCGTCGCCGAAACCATGCGCCGCCGCGAACTGCAGGAAGCGTTCAACGCGGAGCACGGCATTACGCCAAAGTCCGTAAGCCGCAAACTCGAGGGCGACCTAGTCATCAACGACCCGCTCGCGGAGTTGTGGAAGGGCGAGGGAGACGAGAGACGAGAGACGAGAGACGAGAGATGGGACGCAGAAAGAGAGACGAGAGAATTGCCTCCGGAAGCGGACGAGGAATACGATAGCGAGAATTACATCCCACGCATGTCCGACACCGACTACGGCAAACTAGACGAGAGACGAGAGACGAGAGACGAGAGAAAGTTGAATGCAGACGAGAGACGAGAGACGAGAGACGAGAGAAAG
>JAZLIJ010000164.1:0-4628 GCA_045617325.1 Fibrobacter sp. | reverse complement strand
CACCCTTTTACACGATAAGCACGAACGGCCCACGCCCCAATAGGGACGTGAGCATTCGCCTTATTCTCGTGTAATTTTGAAAGTGGTAGTTTCAGAGCAGAGAATAAGAGCAAAAACTCTATAAATTCCAAACGTTCGGCCGGAGCCAAACTATGTCGTCTCTAATATAACAAAACTATTCGCATTTGCGTTAGGGATAGTGACCCCTTGGGGCCAAGACTCGCGAAGCGAGGCTTGGTTCTGGGAGGTGAGTGGCAAGCGTAAGCGCAGCCGATTACCCCCAGAATATAGCCCGCCCCACACGATAGTGTGGGGAACACCCATAATAAGCAGATATCGCGGTTACCTGGAAGTGATTACTCCGGACAGCGATGCAAGGCGAGAGCAGCGACCACGCTTGCGTGGGCATTGTACAAGTACCAAACATGTCGCTCAAAAATAGAAAAGCAAGTTTTTCGGCTTTACTCGCTTTGATGTTTGTGCCGAGCCGCCACGGTTGGGAGTGCGTAGCACTCCAAAAGGAAATGAACGAAGGCAAGGTTTCCGTCAACAAACGTAAGGAAGGTGACAAAGGTCAGATGACCGTTGCACAGTTCCTCGAAATGACCGCAGACGACAGAAAAGTCGTCCGCTAATCGCCGAGTATGTCATCCCCGCTATACGATACTTGGCAACTTGTTGCCATAGTAGAGTTATCCTCTTTGGGGAGAAGGCGGGGATCTCCCATCATAAGAGTCAAAGGGCTACAGCGATGCAGTCCTTTTTATATAAGAAGGGGAAAGCGTGGGACTATAGTCCCAACTGCTCGGCTCGATCATGCCAGCCCGCTAGCGGTCTGTCGCGATGCTCGCCTTATGCAGTTGTCCCCTGGTTCGCACGCCGTTGCTCACCACCCTTTCTAGCGGGTGCTCAGTCTCCACGCCCGCAACACCCAGGCTTACCCCGCCCTCCCGCCCAAAACAGAAGGCCATTGCTTTATCAGCAATGGCCTTCTGAAAAATATGTCCAACGTTTAAATTTCGAACAGCTTCATTTCCTGCTCTGTGAGCGGACGCCCCAAACTGTTTGAATAGGCGATCGCTTCATGCAAACGGAAATGACGCTCGGTTGGAGACTGTTCGGTTAAACGACCATCAGAAAAATCTTCACCGAAGCGGTCGAATTTTTCTCGCAGCATATCGCTCTTGCGTGATGCAACAACTGGTTCGATTTCTGCTACAATCATATTATGCCTCCTCAGGAAAATAGGTCCGGATTAGTTTCAATGCTCCATAACTGTCGATGAACATTTTTTGAGAATCGATGTTTCGCGCTCCTAAAGTTTCACGATAATGTTCTACAAGGTTCGTTTTCGCAGTAAACTGAACATAGCCCTCGTTACCGACATCCCAGCTTAGTTTGCAGGCTATTGCAAAGAGGTGCGCTCCTACACCTTTGTATTTCCCTAAATGTCCGATATTCTCTGGAGCTGCTTCTACGATATCTACATGTGTATAGAATTGATCGCGGATGTGCTTTAGGGCAATCATCCCCTGCACTTGTGGGTCGCCTTTTAACAGTAGCTCGTAAACCTCATAATCATGTTGATGGGGAATGCTCCAATCGAATTTCCATCCTTTTCGTTGTAGTGCTGCTGCATCCTTTTTTGAAATAGTTTTTAGGACAAGTCGAAATTCGGTATCGAGTTGTTCTCCTGTTTCTCGGCACACCAGGCAATTCGTTAGGGAATCTATTTGGATGTCAATTTCCATTGGGTTGCATTATCCTTATCATTCTAAATATACCTTTTTCGCCCCATAAAGGCAAGTTTTAGGGAGGTTCATTCCAAGCTGGAATATCGGTTTGGCTTTACAAAATGGCACAAATTTGCCATTTTCGACATAAAAAATCGCTTGTTTTGTAAACTTTTTGGTCATTCTATTTGTTTTATGTTATTTTTAGAGAGTAAAAGAGTTTTTGCTCTTGTTCTCTGGCCGAAATCTGCAAATTTCACAAGAAAAAATCATTATGTCTCCATAAATATAGCATCATCTGCTCTACTTATTCAAAAACAAAATGAATTTAGGCCGTCTGTTGCCGATTTTGGTCGCCCGCCAGGCGACTTCTATGTATTAGTAGGCTTTTACCCCCTCAAAAAACCGCAATTTTTTTGCAAAATTTGTTTTACGAAAAGTTATGTTTTTCTTTGGAAATTTCTTATAGCGAACAAAAATAGTGCGTAAACCCCTAACGCTTGTCTTTTTGTCGTGAAAAATCTATATTTAGGGTATGGCATTAGCAATTCGTCCATTACCTGTCTTGGAAAACGCTGCGGCAGACCGCTTCGTGAAGAAAGCGAACCGTATGCTGAAGGCAAATAGAAAGCTTGACCTGTCTAAAAAGGCCAAGGCGACCCTCTCTATTCTCAAAACAGCGAAGATTTAGCCAAATGAATTATCTTTCGACCAACTGCAGGTTGATGAGTCTACAAGAAAAGCAGGTCCAAGCGGGCCTGTCTGTTTTTTTCCTGTGGCGACAAGGATCTTGACGAATTTTTCCATAGTGATGCAGCCGCGTATGAACATGCCCTTTTCGGAAAGACTTATGCGTTCGTTCACAAGAAGTCGGGTGAGATTTCGTCCATGTTTACGATATCGAACGGTAGCGTCCAGGCTAGGCAAATGCACCGTTCGTTGCGTGATAAAGTGCCGTACCCCAAAAGGCTGATCCACAACTATCCTTCGGTGCTAATCGGTCGCCTTGCTGTAAGCAAGGATTTTCAAGGACATGGTATCGGTTCAGAAATCTTAGACTTTCTAAAGATTTGGTTTTCAGACTCTCACAATAAGACTGGTTGCAGGTTTCTTGCTGTTGATGCCTACAACGCCCAATCTGTCTTAAAATTCTATGGGAATAATGAGTTTTCGTTCATTTTCAAATCCGAAAACGAAGAGCGAGCTAGTTTACAGTTGCACGAGAGCGAACCTTTACGCACTTATAGTGCGCCTAAAAATTTGAGACAGAAAAATTCGATTCCTCAGGTGAAAAAACAAAAGCGAAATTCAACTAAAAAAAGGAATCAAAAAATGAAAAACAACGCCTCAAAACCAGCAAGCAGCAAAGAAAGCATCAACGCCACGTCGCAACGCACCCGCAGGGTGCTTGATGACGCTTTCAAGACCAAGGTCGTTCTGGCCACGCTTCGCGAAGACAAGACTCTGGCGGAACTCGCCTCCGAGTTTGACGTCCACCCGAACCAGATTAGCCAATGGCGAGCCTTCTTTCTACAGAATGCGACAAGCGTCTTTTCCGGGCCGAAGGAGGAACGCAAGGAACTCCACAAGGTCATCAGCAGCAACGCCTATTACTACGAGCCAAAGTTTTCCGACTTCTAGCTCATGGTAATGGCCCGCATTGACGAACTCTACACGAAGGACCCAACATCGGACCAGCGAAAACTTCAGTCGAAACGACACCCGATGCGATGAACAGGAAGTTTCCGTACCTGCTTCGCAATGTCCCGATTACCCACGTGAATCAGGTATGGAGTACGGACATTACCTACATACGGCTCAAGAACGGTTTCGCATACTTGACCGCGGTCATCGACTGGTACTGCCGAAGAATCCTGTCGCGGCGGCTTTTGACCTCGCTCTCGACGGACTTCTGCGAGGAGGCCGTGCGCGAAGCGATCAACACGTACGGCTGGCCGGAAGTGTTCAATACGGATCAGGGCAGCCAGTACACGTCGAAGCAGTTTACGGACATCTTCACCTGGGAAGGCTGTCCGACAAAGCTTTCCATGGACAGCAAGGGCAGGGCCTACGACAACATATTCGTGGAACGTTTCTGGAGGACGCTGAAACAGGAGGACGTTTACATCAGAGGATACGAGACTGTTACGGAGTGCAGACAAGGTCTGAAGGTGTTCATGACCCGCTATAACGACGTCAGGTTGCATTCATCCCTTGACTGGAATACGCCTTCGGATGTATATTTTAAAAGGGTTCGTCTAGACAATGTCGCCTAGGCCTGAAAAATCAACTAGGAATACAAATTTTTCTGTTGGAAAAAGTGAGCCACTAAAGGAGTCAACAATGTTTATAAAAATACTTTCGTCAATGGCTTTAGTGTCATCTCTTTTTTTTATAGCTTGTGGTGACGATAGCGGTTCTAATTCTGTGGAAAAAGGAACTAAAGATGTTATTGCATTAGCTGACGGTAGTGGAGAAAAAGTTTGTGACGAAATGTTGGATGGCTGGGTAGCTGAAGCTGTTGGTAAGGATTTTCGCCGCTGTTTAGATGGCGAGTGGACAAAGATTTCTGCAAAGGAGGCTTCTGCTGAGGAAGAAATTATTGGTGGGGCGACTCTGTTCTTGAGCTCGTCTTCTACAAAAAGTTCCAGCAGTGTGATATCCTCTAGTTCTGCAACGTCTTCTTCGTCATTTGTGAGCAGTTCCTCTGTCAAAAGTAGTAGCAGTGCAGCTAGTTCATCCGGTGTCGCAAGTTCGTCTTCTGCAAAAAGTTCCAGCAGTGCGGTATCCTCCAGTTCTGCAACGTCTTCTTCGTCATTTGTGAGCAGTTCCTCTGTCAAAAGTAGTAGCAGTGCAGCTAGTTCATCCAGTGTCGCTAGCTCGTCTTCTGCAAAA
>JAZLIJ010000163.1:0-21996 GCA_045617325.1 Fibrobacter sp. | reverse complement strand
TGGGCGAAATTTGCGAAAAAACGGCAATTTCACAAAATCAAAATTTATCGGGTTAAATGAGACAAGAGAACCCAATAAATACGGGCATTCCAGCCCAATGTCCGCGCCTTCTTCTTGTCTCATTACTTCCGCTTTAGCATACCCTCTGGTACATTTTCAGTCCGAATTCGGGCATAGCGGCAATGAGATGGTCAAAAATATCCGACTGGATACCTTCGTAATTCGCCCATTCAATCGTATTCGCAAAAGCGTAAATTTCAAGCGGCAAACCCGTCGGAGTCGGCGCAAGCTGACGCGTCATAAGCGTCATATTCTGAGCAATCGTCTTGCGAGTCCGCAGATAGGCGGTGCAATAGGCGCGGAACGTTCCGATATTCGTCAGGCGACGATTATTGAGCATCGTATTCACATCCCCGTTTTCGCAAACTGGTTCCTCGCAAAATTCAGACGCAAGCTCCTGCTGCTTTTCGCGCAAGTACTGAGCAAGAATGTCTATTTTCTTTAATTTTTCAATTTCACTTTCATTCAAAAAATGAACGCTATGCACATCGATAAACAGCGAACGCTTGATGCGCCTGCCCCCCGACTCCTGCATCCCGCGCCAGTTGCGAAAAGAGTTCGTAATCAAGTCATACGCAGGAATCACAGAAATCGTCTTGTCCCAGTTGCGCACCTTCACCGACGTAAGCGTAATGTCAATCACGTTGCCATCCGCATTATGCCTCTCAATCTCAATCCAGTCGCCCTTCCGCAGCAAGTCAGACAAATTAATCTGCACCCCGGCGACAACCCCGAGAATGGAATCTCTGAAAATCAACATCAATACCGTCGCCATGGCACCAAGTGCAGATAAAATAATCACAGGACTTTTGTCAATCACCTGCGACACCACAAGAATCGAGGCGACACAGAACATTACAAGCTTTATCGCCTGGAAAATCCCATGCATCGGTCGCGACTTCATCTTGACATTGCGCTCGTTCAGATTTTCAACGACATCAAGAACAGCACTCGCCAAGACAAACGCGACAATCGTAAATAAAATATTCCCCGCCCGCGCACTCACATCATAAAGCCAATGCTCCCCAGTCAACACCTTAGGATAAGCCACATCAAAGACAATCGCCGGTATAAACATCAACCCGCGCGAGACAATCCCCTTCTCGACAAGCAGGTCGTCAAACTTATTCGGAGTCTTTGCGGCAATCTTCTTCGCAAGCGGATTCACAAGAAAATACGAAACCGCATAAATCACAAGGACAAGCGCCACCAACAGCGCAAATTGCAAATAATCATTCATAGTTACAATCTACAAAAAACAGGCGCCCGCGGAGCGCCTGAAACTTTTGGGGAATAGGTTTATCGTGGAGCAATGCGCCAATTCCCAGCCCATAAATGAGCTTCGTTTTTTAATTGTATTTGGACTCAGATCTGGCCCAAAGCCCTCGTCTTATATCCGTTCATAAATATAACTAAAAATTTACAAAAAGCAATACAAAAAGTAATTTTATTGCAATATTTTCGTAAGTTTCAATTAAAACCCAAGAACTGACTCCGAAATCTCATTAGCCTCATCGGAATAGTCATCGGCATAATTCAGCGAAAAATCACCCCAAGCCTCACTTTCGCCGCACCCGACCCCGACTTCCATCGACGACCACTTGAAAACAGCATAGACACGTTCAAAGCGCTGCAAAAGTTCACAGAAAAAATCCTCTGGAATTTCTTCTACAATAAAGCTTCCCTCCATGGCCTCGAGTTCCCGTTCAGGCAATTCCTCAAAACGGCACTCATATTCATCGAGAATCATCTCGTTTGCAGGAAACCATTCCCCAGAGTCTCGACTCGGCAATTCCGCCTCAGGAAATTCCGTCAAAATAGCATCCCAAACCTTTTCCAATTCATCGGCATCACCAATAAAGCGGGCTAAAATACGACTTTCCATGAATTATTCCCTTTCAATATTTTCGGAAGAGTCTCTTTGAAGTTTCTTCCGCCTACGTTTTTCGCGTTTCCAGCGTTCAAATTCCCTACGGTCATTTTCCTCGTCATCGTCATCATCGCCTAAAATCGCATCGCTTCGATTTTCATCATCATCGTCATCATCGTCTAGTTTTCTGCGACGCCTCTGACCCAGCGCAATAAAGAATAGCGATGCAATGGGATAAACCAAATTCAAGGAGCCACCAATTTTAGAATAAATCGTCGTAAAACCACATGTAGGCATTTCAAAAACAGACACTTTTTCGTATCCCAATTTCTCGATGCTATTACGTTCCAATTCATGGCCATAAGGTTCCGTCACAATGGACCAGCCATCATACGTCGTCATCATCAGGTTCACGCCATTTTCCACAGAACGAATGCCAATAGTACGATAATGGAAATCGTTGATGGCATCCCAGTCCCACGACGGATTGAAATACAATTGCGTTGTCGGATCCATTTTGCGGATATATTCCGAGAAATTTCCGTCATAGCAAATGACAAAAGAGACCTTGTAGGTATTCCCATCAAAATCGAGAGGAACAGTCGGAATTTTCCCTTTACCTACAACGATATACATGGATTCAACAACAGGAACCGCATTATGCTTCACGTACTCCTCAATCACTTTACCCGTCTTGTCAATCAGAATCATCTTGTTGAACAAACGGCCTTCATCGCTTTCGTCGGTATCATCGACTTCAAGCGTAAGGAGAATGTGCATATTGTATTCCTTAGCTTTCTGCTTCGCATTTTCAACAAACAAAGATTCATTTACATCCATAATTGTAAAAGCCTCTTCGCTGAATACGAGCATCTGCGCCTTCCGCTCTGCCGCCGAGAGCGCAATGCTATTGAAGGAACTCATATTGCGTTCAAACGGCAATACTTCCCACTCGGCCCCCTTGAGCTGCTGCAACTTAGGACCGATAGCCTGCGCAACTCGCACAGTCGAATTGCACTCATCGGCCATGCTCATCCGTATGGCACCACCAATATGCAAGGCTGCAAGCACGGCCAAGACAATGATCGCAACCTGCTTACCATTTCCCCTTTTCCACTTTTCACACACATATACACCAATGGATGCAACCCATGTGATAAGGAACGTGAGTCCATATTCCCCGATTACAGACACAACTTGCAATAGCGGTTTATTATCGTACTGCGCATAGGCCAAATTGCAAATGGGGATAATGTTGCAGGCAGAAAGGATTAGATTCAAGGTGCCGTAGACGACCGGGAACACAAGTGTATAGACAAAAGAGTTTCCATTTTTACAATAACGAGAATCCCAGGCGAAGGGCACCCAAAACGCACAAGACGCAAAAATCAAGAGAATGGCACTTTCAGCTTCAAGCCCTTGCCCAAGCACACCATAAAAGCGGATGTTCAGACCTATACAAAGGAACGCCAACAAAACAGGCTGAAAAAAACGATGATCGCAAAAACGGCCGTAATAGAGATAGCAAAACGGCCAAATCCAGACACCCAGCGCATACAGCCACTTGACTTCAGGAATTTTAGAGGGAACACACAGAAAAAGGCAGCCCAAGACAATCATCACCGTTGGAAAATTTTTTTTAAGGAGCTGCATCAATTTTGTCAAAAAATTCATAAAAAAATCCTTATATTCCTAATTCAATATAAATCTTTTATAACAAAAAAGTAAGATATTGTATTTTTAGCAACAAAAAAGGCAGGCAACTCTCAAAAGTTCCTGCCTTCTATGGAGGTGAGGGGAGTCGAACCCCTGTCCAAAACCACGTCCATGTACGTTCCTACAAGTTTTCCCTTCGTATTTGAAATCTCGCCTCACCCACGCCCAAGAAGGTCGGCGCAGGCTTCGACCAGCCTAGTGAATCTCGGAGCCTACCCCCAGGCATGACACGCTCCTATCCCATATTGCGTCCGGACGTACGACCCAATGGGAGTGAGTCGAGGCCCGGCGTTGCCGTTAATTAGGCAGCGAGTGCGTAGTTTTCGTCAGCACTTATTTTTTTTCAGACTTTTTTACGAGTGCCCTCGTCTGAGACCTCGACTTGCAACTAACACTTCAGCGACCCTGTCGATACCAAAGCACCCCCAAGGTGAGAGTCGCGCAGAAAAGTTTACTTTTCTGCATGACCGAGCCGGAGTGATTGCCCTACAAGGGCAAATCACCCCCAAGTGTCAAAGGTTGACTACAATATAGCAAAAAGTCGCAGGCTTTTCCAACTTTAGGCTCCATCCAATTATGATTATAATTCATTTTAATTAAATTTTCCATGAAATGTTGAAAAATGAAAATTACATATTGGTGGATAGCGAAGAGTCCTTGGCAAACTTGCTTGCCGACTTGGAGCTCTATGACATGGCGGCAGTCGATACCGAAGCCGACTCCATGTACCACTACACCGCCCGCCTCTGCCTGGTTCAAATTACCATCGGAGAACATCACTATATCGTAGACCCCCTTTGCGGCATTGACCTTGCGCCGCTGTTCAAGGCACGTGCAATGCAAACACTGATTTTTCACGGCGCCGACTACGACTTAAGACTCCTTTGGCAGACATACGGATTTTCTCCGAAAAATATTTTTGACACAATGCTTGCCGCTAAATTACTTGGCGAGCAACATCTAGGACTAGCCGATCTCGTCCGCGAATACTTCGGAGACGAGCTCAAAAAAGAAAACCAGCGCGCCGACTGGACGATTAGGCCTCTTTCGCTGGAAATGTGCGAATACGCCATTCACGACACGTTCTACCTCCACGAACTCTGCGCCATCCTGGTCGAAAAATTGCAGGCAGCTGGCCGCATGGAGTGGCTCACAGAACAATGCAACGCATTAATTGAACATGCAAAGCACCCGACTCCACCCAAGAAGGATCCGTGGAGAATCAGTGGTTCAAGCCTCTACTCTCCTTGCGCCTTGAACATTCTGAAGCATCTTTGGGAATGGCGCGAACACGAGGCCGAGGAACTGGACCGACCGCCCTACAAGGTCATGCCAACAGAACTGATGCACGCCATTGTACGCGCCCAGCAAAACCACATGACAGAAGTCGATGAGAAAAATCTTCCTCGACTTCCGAGAAATTTCAAGAACGAGCGTCTGGAGTCATTCCTCAACATGCTGAAAACAGCAATTGCACTTCCAGAAGCAGACTGGCCATCAAGACTTCCCAAGGCTCCTCCTCCGTCAGTCGTCCCGCACTCGGACCTGCTCTGCGCCCTCAAGACGTGGCGTGACGAAAAGGCAGAAACGCTGCATCTAGATTCCTCGCTTTTAGCAAATAAAGCGCAACTGATTTGGCTTGCCGCACCTGGAGACATTCCCTGGGAAACTCGTTACGAAGAAGCACACTTGATGAAGTGGCAATGCCACATCTGGAACGAAATTTTGCAAGAACAGCTTCCCAATGCAAAGCGCATCGGAGAAGACGTACAGGAATAAAATGGGTACATCCATCGTCATCATCATACTGGTCTTGCTAGTATTCAGCAGCAGTCCAATCATCGAAATGATTCTCAAAGCCCGCCGCGCCCGAAAAGGCGAAGACGTCATCCAAGATCCATGGCAGCAAATCCATGACATTCCGGGCTACCACGATGCAAGGAACGTCGCTGCATTCTACCCACTTAAAGGCGAGCCGAACATCATGCCCATCATCGAGGAGCTAGCACTCGAAGGTCGCCTCCTGCTCCCCCGCTGCGAAGGCAAAGGCGTCATGGAATTCTACAAAATTGCAAACATAAAAAAGGACTTGACCAAGGGGCATTTCGGCATTATGGAGCCGCGAGAAGGTCTTGAAAAATTCGAAGGAGAAATCCCCGTATTTCTTGTTCCTGGTACCAAGTTCAACTGGGACGGATGCAGACAAGGTCACGGCAAAGGATACTACGACCGCTACCTGGCAAAGCATCCGGACGCATTCAAGGCAGGCATCGCCACTCCGGCACAAATTTCCAAAGAACCACTTCCGCAAAAAGAAACCGATGTCAAGATGCACACAATCATCGCGTGCAGAGAAAAGTTTTAATAAGTGCAAGCGTCAAGGATTCCCTGTTCCCTAACAATTCACCATGGATTCTATCGATTGTGTCACCCTAAAGCGGAACGAAGTGAAGTGATAGGGTCAAAAGGGAATTATGAAGTATAAGTTATGAATTATGAGATGAAAGTTTGGCGCCTTCGGCGCAGTTTTACTCTGAGGCGAGATGCGTTATGGATGTTGCATTAAATCTGTGGAAGATAGTAGACAGTAGGAAGTAGACTGTAGACAGTGTTGCGGCGATAAACTGCAAGAGCTGCGCATTTCAAGATGCAAAAATTGTTCACTGTTCACTATTCATTGTTCACTGTTCACTAAATCCGCATCTCGTGTGCGCAATCTCATACTTAATACTTCATAGCTCATAATTCGTTCCTGGATTCTATCGGCTCTTCGAGCCGCCAAAATGACAGCAAAGGCAAATATGCAGAAGACCGCTCAAACCTCAAGTCCGCGCATTTCTAGAAGCAAGTGCGTCTCCCGCGGCAATCACTCTTCACCCTTCATCTTTCATTCCCTATTCACTATTCCCTGTTCCCTATTCTATTCCACAAAGATATTCTTCGCCAAGGTCTTTGAGCCAACTTGCACTCGGAGAACGTAGAGACCGCAAATTCGGGCAGGAACATTTACTTTATTCACACCATTTGTTGTAGTTACATTTTCGTAAGAAACAACCTTTCCGTTCATATCGAGAATTTCCACTTTTCCGCGAACACCGGCTAAAATTTCCGAAGCATAGAAGGATACTTCCAAATAATCACCAATGTGAACGGAACGAGCAAAAGACAGATCATCTGCGGCCAGTTTTCTCTCTGATGATGCCACACGAACCTTGACAGGCGTCGCGCTGGACTTGAGCAGCAACGGCAGCGATTCGCCCGCTTGAACTTCCTTGGTATAACCATCGACAGTCACAAACGCTCTAAGACCAAGCGACCAAAGATTTTCAATTCCTTCCAAATTCAGATAACCAAACCGTTCATCCGTCGCTTTTACCATAAGCGTCCATTCCATTTCTGAAGCGGACTGACGGATAGACTTGGCAAGCATCTTTTTTCCTTCTGCGATAAAGAGATTCACGCGGTCCCCCATTCCCTCAGGAGGTTCCTCTGCTTCGAAATTTTCACCAGCGCCAAAGACGTTCCACGAATCTCTCTTGCCCTTCAAATCCGTCAAAACAGCACGGATGGACCATAAGTTTTCACCGTTAAAACCTCCGAATTTAGCTAAAGACACAGATGAATCTGGCGCAAAATAGGGTGTTCCCGGCATCGTGAGTTTCAATGATCGACCGGACTTTATCCACACACCTTCATAAGGGCCAATATACTTAGGTTCCTCGTATTCACTCGTCTCGGGATTCCAACGCCAAATTTCAATTTTATTTTTTTTCAAATTCGGCAGTTCTATATTCCATCCATGCGGATTCGCTACCAAGTTCCAGCCGCTATAGACACTGTCCAATTTCCATACAAATTCTGTATTTTTCGGAAGTTTTTCCGTTTTGCGCGGCAAAGCAGTACCTTTAATCGATCCAAGCCAAAAACCCCTGGACGAGTCAATTTTGCTTCCAGAAACATAGGAATAATATTGCCAAAATTCACCGGCAGCAACCTTTTCATTCCAGGCGTAAAGCGCATCGTTCTTTTTCAAGTCCAGCTTCTTGACTTCGGAATAGGCAAGCGATACCAGTTTCCACTGTTTCGGGGCAACATCTACCTGAGACTTCAATTCGTAAGATCCCTTATACAAGACGGAATCCTTTGAATTCTTAAGGACAAGTTCTACATCGTACTTACCCACAGGAGCTGGAGCAAGCGTCCAAGCAGTATCCTTCAAAACCTTCGGCAGGGAATCTATCAGCACTGTATCCTTCACCACTGTTGAATCATTTTTCACACGAATGCGGGCGCTAGTTTTTCGAGAGCCATCGAATTTTGCGCCAAACGTCATCTTGATAATGTTGCCAGACTGTTTGAAAGAAGGCTTAACGAATGTCGGTTTTGTCACTAAAACACTGCTGCTTGACTTTGCCGTGGAACTGCTGCTCTTTTTAACGCTGCTGCTTGACTTCGCGGCGGAACTGCTGCTCTTTTTAACGCTGCTGCTCGACTTCGCGGCGGAACTGTTGCTCTTTACGCTGCTGCTCGACTTCGCTGAAGAGGAGCTGCTCTTTTTGCTGCTGCTGGACATAGCCATAGAAGAACTGCTGAGCAAATAGTAATCCAAGTTTTCGGATTCAAAGACAGGCAAATTCGAATTGGTTCCAGAGACGAACTTCCACACATTCCCCGTGGACCAAGGCTTGTTCAAAAACGCTGCAAAATTTGCAGACTTCATGTTGCTTTCCGTTTCTGTACCGATGTTCCAATCCGACAGTTTCTTGCTAGCGCCATTACGAACAATGTATTGAACCGTCCATTTTTGCTTGGATATAGAAGATTGCTGCAGGAATCCCGCCCAGTTGCCGCGATAGGAATCGTCCGTGATTTCTCCAACGGCATCAAAGGAATCCTCGCCAAAATGATAAACTGAGATAAAGGAGCGCTCCTGCGCAGTCGAGTAGCCTATGCGCGTCCCACCTATAACATAGCCTATCTTGGACTTTTCGCGATTAGCAGCCGCTTTCGGCACATTGATACTTCCGACAAAGTAAGCATTCCTTAAATCAAAGCTGTAATCGGAACCATTGTGAAGATTTCCGAATAAGCCTCCGACCAGCAGGGAATCCCCATTTGCAAAGTCACCACCGACATTGACATATCCATCAACGGACGCATGATCCACATTAAGGACCCTGTAGCACTCACCGCAAAGTCCCCCCATCTTGACGCGACCATTCACAGGCACCGACTGACGGGATTTATTAAGCGAAAGCACATTGCCCGTCTGCACACGCACATTTTCAAACCCGATGTTAAGATGGTCGTACATCGCAGGGAAATTTCCCACAAGGCCACCCACACGCACATGGCTCATGCTGTCGTTCACAGAAATTTCGCCTGTATACATGGACTTCCGGAAATTCATCGTATAATTATTCGACCCCACCCGACGCATCAGGAGACGCCCGACAAAGCCGCCGATACTCACCGAGTCACCTTTATCCGCACCGCTGACGAGAGACGATATTTTCATCGAGGACGTATCCGCAAGGAAAGCGCTGTCATTCTGCGCAACATGCGCCGAACCGACAAAACCGCCTAAATAGACATCCGCCTTCACACCGGACGCATTCGCCCCCTTGGACACATTGATTTCACCAGAAGTCTTGGAGTTCACGATGGAAAGGCCGTCATTGACACGATTCATCCCGGACCAGTAAATAGACAGGCCGACAAGGCCACCCGCAAAGACATAATGTTTCGTGGACGTTTTCAACGTATCGTACAATCGAGCATTCGCCTGGCTCGAAATAATTTCAAGTGACGAACCACAATCAAGCGCGCTCCGCCCGACAAGACCGCCGAAATAAACGGAGTCCCTGTCGGATGCGACAACGTCTCCACTAAACGAGGAATTGCGAATGATAACGTCATGATAATTTTCGGAACTGTTGTTGAACTTGCCGAGTTCGCCTAGGAAACCGCCCGATGCCAAGGCACCCGAGATTTTAGCCCGTCCAACATTCGCGTTCTCCACAAAAATAAAATCCGTCGGAATGTTGCTCAGCTTTTTTGATACCGAGAAATGCCCGACAAGACCGCCCACAGCGGAAATTTTTTCGCTGGACTTGTCCTCGACGGTTACGTTGGCGTTGACATTGCTCAAGTTCAGGTTCATGGACAAACCGACAAGACCGCCAATGTAAACATTGTAACCATTGCCGCCACCATTCGCAAGAACTCTGCTTCCCGCCTTTCCGGAGTTTTTCCCGAGATTCACCTCGTTACGGACGACGATATTTTGTGCATGGACATTTTCAAGAGTGCTGTTATTCACAAAACCCAAGAGGCCGCCCGCCATGGGAGCGGAAATTTCGACATCATCAAGATTCGTATTGTTCAAAAGCGAGCGATCCATTATGCCGGCCAAAGTCCCCACAGGAAGGTAGTTGCACCCGTTGCTCACCACATTTGTATTTTTAAGGTCCGTCACCGAAATGCGGACTTTCTTGAAATTCAAGTTGTCCACCCAGACGGTATCAAGCATCTTGAAGAAGCCGACCGTATCCGTCATTCGAACATTGTTCGAACCATAGTCAATCTTCGTCTTGTAGCAAAGATTCGTGATGGTATGATTCCCGCCAAAAATCTGACCCCATTTCGCCTTGAAAGTCAAGGGCTTGTGATTTACGACGCAAGAGGAATTGTCCGAGCCAATCTGCCCGAGGTCGATATCGGAATCGAAAAAGATTCTGCCATCCTGATTCGTCGAAAGATTCCAATGCTTTTGCAAAAGCGTATCAAGAACTTGCGCCGTCTGCGAATAAGAAGACAGTTTCACGGACAAGCAGGAATTTTCGCATTGAGTCGCAGACTGGGAAATATGGACCTCGCCATTTCCCCGATCCTCAAAATTCAGGAAAATCTTATTTTGCGCCAAAACAGGAACGCAAAGAAACAAGCCAATAATAATTAGTCGAAAAAGTCTAGAAAACATTTTCAATCCTCACAATATCCCATTATAAAGATAATCAAATGATTTCTATTTTTCCAAATTATATAGAGAGACGTGATACAAAACACTCTACAAAGAGTAAAAAACGGCTATTTTCTTTTTGAAACGCAAAAAAATCAGATTTTCAGCGAAAAGGCGTGGTTCATGGGGCCTTTGCCGCGTCCGAGATCAAGTTTTGCGGAGAGGGCGCCCGAAATAAAGTCCTTGGCAATTCGCACTGATGCAGCTAAATCATAGTCCAAAGCCAAGTTAGCAGCAATTGCGCTACTCAGGGTGCAACCGGTTCCGTGGGTGTTCGGGTTGTCGATGCGCTTTCCGTAGAACCATTCGGGGCCTTTGGCGGTCCAGAGCAGGTCATTGGCGTCGTTCAAGTCGTGGCCGCCCTTCAAGAGCACATTGCAGCCGAACTTTTCGAAGATTTGGCGAGCGGCAGTTTCCATGTCGGCAACAGTCAAAATTCGCATTCCCGTCAGGACTTCCGCCTCGGGGCGGTTCGGCGTAATCACATCCGCAACGGTGAGGAGTTTCGCCTTGAGCGTTTCGATGGCATCGTCGCAGATGAGCTTTGCGCCGTTCGTCGCGACCATCACCGGGTCCACCACGATTTTCTTCGCGGAATACTGCTTTAGTTTATCGGCAATAACGCCGATGAGCGCACTGCTGCTGACCATTCCCACCTTCACCGCATCCGGGAAAATGTCCGTAAACACGGCATCCAGTTCGTTCGCAAGGAACTCCGGCGTCGCTTCCATGATGTCCGTGACACCGAGGGTATTCTGCGCCGTCAAAGCCGTAACCGCGGTCATGGCAAAAACGCCATGCATCGTCATGGTCTTGATATCGGCCTGAATTCCGGCACCACCGCTGGAATCGGAACCCGCTATGGAAAGAGCAGTATGCATATTAGACGAGAGAACGCTCGCGTCGCTCGCTTTAGACGAAAGACGAGAGTTTGTTAATGTTAGACGAGAGATTGTTGATGTTAGACGATAGACGATAGACAACAAATGCGTAAGGCGTGTGTCGCGGGATAACTTGTTTTCCCATGACCGAGCCTAGCATTTGGTATGCGAGCGAAGCGAACATACTAAGACGATAGACGATAGACGATAGACGATAGAAGATAGAAGATAGAAGATAGAAGATAGAAGATAGACGATAGAAGATAGAAGAAAGACGAGTGTTTGTTAAAGGTTACGAAACCTCTCTCGTCTTTCGTCTACCAGTGAACGAAGTGAACGATCTTTCGTCTCAACTTACAGGCAATGAGCGCGGAGGTCTTCGTCGCTCATGGCGCTGAGGTAGGCAGGCGGCACGTCGAGCACAGTCTTGCAGCCGCTCATGCCGTTTGCCTTCATGCGCATGGCAGCGCGGGCATAGGCGACAAGCACGCTCGTCGTGAATTCCGGGTTGGAATCGAGCTTGAGGCTGTATTCGATGATGTGGTTGTGTTCGTTGTTCCAGCCGGTCTTGCCGCTGCGAATCACGAAACCGCCGTGTGCGAGGCCGGAGTGGTCGCGGTTGAATTCTTCTTCGCCGATGAAGTGCACCGTGGTGTCGTAGTCGGAGAAGTAGTTCGGCATCGTCTTGATTTCGTTTTCAATCTTGGCAAGGTCGGCACCTTCCTTGGCAACCACAAAAACTTCGCGAGTGTGCTTTTCGCGAGTCGTCAAATCCGGATTCTTGCCGCTGCGAACAGCTTCCAAGGCGGATTCCACCGGGCAGGTGTACTGCTTTGCATTCTTCACACCTTCGATGCGGCGGACAGCGTCGCTGTGGCCCTGGCTAACGCCCTTGCCCCAGAACGTGTAATCCTTGCCGTTAGCGAGAATGGATTCGGCGTACACGCGATTCAGGCTGAAGAGACCCGGGTCCCAACCCACGGAAATCATGGCGATGTTGCCGGCAGCCTTTGCGGCAGCATTCACATTTGCGAAATGTTCCGGGATGCGGGCATGCGTATCGAAACTGTCGATGACGTTGAAGAGCTTTGCATACTTCGGAGTGAGCACCGGCAAATCCGTAGCGCTACCGCCACAAATGATGAGGACGTCAATCTTTCCAACCCACTTCTCGGCTTCGTCAGCCTTCACAACCGGCACGCCAGCCGTTTGAATCTTCACTGTAGACGGATCGCGACGGGTAAAGACAGCAACAAGTTCCATGTCGGGCGTATTCTTAATGGCGCATTCCACGCCGCGGCCCAAGTTTCCATAACCAAGAATACCAATCTTAGTCATATTCTACTCCTTGTCCCATTTGGACAGTTTTCTTTTTTTTTCGATGAGAATTTAGCAAAATCAAGTGTCTTGCGACAGATGTTTTTTACAAAAAATGCAATGTATAAACGGCTTGTCAAAAAGCCGCCTTGACCGAAGTGGCAAGCGTTCAATAGAGACGGAGGCGCGTTTAATTCGTTGTTGCGAAGTTTTGTCGAATAAGCGCGCTTCATGGTCAACCTCAGTGAATTCCCGTACTGCCGAAACCGCCGCGATTGACCTCGGAGAGGGCACCTTCCATGAAGGTGATAACCGGCTGGATGCGCATAATCCTGAACTGGGCGATGCGGCTACCCTTTTCAATCGTTGTATCTTCCGTGGCGTAGACGGGCATTTTCCACCAGTCTTCGCTACCGCAGTAGCTGCTATCCACCACCCCGACAGAATTTGTCTGTAAAATCTTGAAATTCTTGAAAGTCGAACTGCGAGGTGCCAGATGAGCTTCGTAGCCTTCGGGAAGTTTCATGGCGACGCCCAAGTGTATCAGGCGGAATTCGCCCTTTTTCATGGTAACAGTTTCTGCCGCACTCAAGTCAATCCAGTCGGACTTGCCCCCCACGTACGTCAAGCGCGGGATAGAGTCGTCGAGATAGCGGATGATGATTGTAGCGGTTTCCATGAAGGGCCCTCTAAAATTTTTTCAAAATATAATAAAAATTGATTAAAGTTGAAAAAAAATTCTGGATAAAAAAGAATAAAAAACGGTTTGCATTTTGTACATTTGTCTCCATGAGAAATTTTAAAATCGTTCTTGCCTGCGCATTCCTTTTGTGCATTCAATTGACTTCGTGCAAAACGGAAGCAAACTTGAACGATACGCGCGATGACTTCTTTAGCCGTCCAAACAAAGTGGAAGTCACCTGGTACAAGACCACCGTATTTTCCTCCACGGATTCCGCAGTGATTCAACAATTGGCATCCGTGATTTCCAAGGCAGAAAAAGATTCCATCAAAAACAAATAGAAACCATTCGCGAACGCAACAAAGCCGACCGCGAAGGCGCTGTCCCGATTGAGCGCCCCGTGCTCGTATTGCAAAGAGAAGACCCCATTCGCATCAACCTATACCATGACAAGCGACTGATAGAAGAAATCGTTTTCTTAAATCATCAAGCACCCGTCGCCATCAAGAAAATTTTAGAATCAATAGGCGTCAACATCAAAGGCGCAAAGTTTAACGAAAAGATTTTTGAAAGCAATCCCAGCGATCTTTGGGTAGAGAAATCGAGCATTCAAATACCGAAGAAATCCGAGATGAAATTTTCAAGAAGCGTCTCAGATTCCACAAAAGAAAGCATCCGCAAAGTCCTTGCACAAAGGACTCCATCCATCCGCCACCTTCGCAACAAGCACTTAAAGAAATTCGGGAAACCCTTCCACGAAGAAGCGATTCCGACGGAATTAGCAATTTCAATCACATTCGCATCCAATTCCACTTCATCAACAATCAGCCAGGTAAAAGCAGAATTTCCGGAGACATTCAAAGCGGCATCGGAAGAACACGAAGCCAAGCTCAGCCAATATTTGAAAGAAGTTGAAACAACAATTTCTTATTGGAAATTTGCAATCAACAATTTGAAGGAAGACTTGACTGTAGAATTTCCGCTTTATACAAATTCTCACAATAGCCCGTCCTATTCACAGACATTCAAAAAAGATTCTCTAAAATGAATGACATCGTTTATAAAATTTGGATTGGCGGAAGCTGCGACTACGGGCACAAGGAACGTGCAGGCGGCGGAGCGTACATCATCGAATGCGACAAGAATATTATAGACAAATTCACGATAGCAAAGTTCAACACCACCGAATTCCGCATGATGTTCAAGGTGATGATTCATGCGATGCAAAAAATTGCAGAATCCGAGATGCAAGTGACGCAAATTGAATTTTTGACGAACGTTCAGTACATGCAAAACTTCGACCGCCTGCCAAACACCGCAGAAGAATCGCGGACAGGAAAAAGCAAAAATACAGCGAACGCGGACTTGATTGCCGAATGCATCGCTTTAAAGCGACAATTGCAAACGCTCCCCTCGCCCATCGACGTCACCGTAAAAATAGTTCCCTTCCACAAGCATCCGGAGCAAGCGGAAGTTCACCAGATGGCAAGCGACGCCATGCGCGAACTTCGAAAAAAATCAAGCAGAGTTTGAAGCATCAGCAAAAGCAACGAGAAGAAGCAACAATAGAACATCAAAAAGGTCTAAAGTTTCAAAAGCTCAAATAAAGAGGCCCAGCAACTTTCTATACCAAGAGAAGAACGTTATGGCAGACCGTGAATTTTGTAAAGCACTAAACGCTACCGGCAATGGAGCGCCTGCGATTTTGCCTTGTATTCGTCTTCCTTCTTCTTGTCGCCTTTGCGGTGGTAATACTCTGCAAGGTTCCCTTTGATGATGCAATCGTCCGGGGCGACTTTTTCGCCTTTTTGCAAAAGGCTGAGCGCACTATCGTTTTTGTTGAGCATGTAATGGACGGCCATGAAGTTTATAGCCTCTACGCTGCTTGGCAGGACATCGTACATTTTTCTCGTGAGCATTTCGTAGCAGCGATCGTCCTCTTGTTCCCAGTAGTTGGTGATGGCGATGCGGTATTCTTTTTCAAGCAGTTTCTCTGCGGACAAGGTGACTTTGCTGTTGTTCTTGAGTCTGCATTTGTCAAAGGATTTTTCAAGCAGGGAACGGACTTTTTCGAACTTCTCGATTTGCATTTTGCAGTCGTGCAGAAGACCGCCGAGTTGTACCATGCCAAGCCAAATGTCGAGGCGGTATGGGTAAAAGTTGACGGCGGAATCCAGGTAGGAGAGCGCTTCCTTGACGCCTTCTTCGCTATAGCCCGAATAGATGGATTTTTGGGAAAAATGGATTTGGTCCGAATTTTTCAATGTGCTGTTCGCCTTGTCTATCCAGTATTCGGCGGGCTTTTCCTTTTGGGCGAAAGCGGTTGCAAACGAGGCGGAGAGAATTGCTGCTGTCAAAATTTTTGCGAAGTTCTTCATGATTTTTAATATAACGAATTTATAAATAGGAATGCTACGGCGTTAAAAAAACATGCTGGAATAGAGTTGATGCGTCTATTTGTCGAAAACTATTTATTTTTAATGTGATAAAGAGGTTTGTTATGAAATATTTTTCCGGGATGCTGTGCGGATTGCTTGCGGTTATCGCAAATGTCGCGAATGCCGATGTTTCCGTTTCTGTGGATGCTGCTGCGGGCGTCAAGGCGATTTCTCCGTATATTTATGGTCGAAATATCGATGTCATTGGCGATGGTATCGAGGATGATCCGGAAAAAGCGGCGGAACTTCTCGAAAACGAGAAGGATTTTTACAGCAAGATGCTGGAATCCGGCATGCACATGCTGCGTGCGAACAACGGCAACAACGCCACCCGCTACAACTGGCGCAAAAAACTGACCGTGCATCCGGACTGGTACAACAACGTCTACAGCCACGATTGGGATATCACTGCGAAAAAGATTCTGGAAAATTTGCCGGAAGTCGATGCGCAGTATGCCTTCCAGTTGACAGGCTATGCGGCTTCCTCGACGGATTACAACTTCGAGGACTGGACCTTCTATACGACGCATGACAACACCTGGGCGAAGCAGACGCTGGACTTGGCTGGCGGCGGCGAAGTCGCAGATGACGGCACGACGCTTGTAAAGGCGGGCGACTATTCGCTTTACAATGAACCTTGGCCATCCGATTCTACCGTTGCGATTCTCGACCATTGGAAAAACGACTTGAAGTTCGATATGTCCCGGTTCAGGTACTGGAGCATGGACAATGAAATGGAAATTTGGAATGGAACGCATGCTGATTTGCCGATAGATTCTGGTGGTGCGTTCCTGGTAAGCCGCTATTTGGATGTCGCGAAAAAGGCTCG
The DNA here is from genome assembly GCA_045617325.1 of Fibrobacter sp. GTDB lineage: Bacteria > Fibrobacterota > Fibrobacteria > Fibrobacterales > Fibrobacteraceae > Fibrobacter. Next base: position 5,182 of record JAZLIJ010000163.1, on the reverse strand, counting down.
TGCCGCTTGGCCCGATATCAAGCTCACAGGCCCCGTGACGGCGAATGAATGGCTTTGGTTCAAGATTGCAGGCGGCACTCCTGATAAAAAATGCTGGCTCGAATACTTCATCGAGCAAATCGCTGCCGAACAAAAAAAATCCGGTGTCCGCCTCCTTGACGTATTCGATATTCACTGGTATCCGACTGAAACGGATTTTGAAACGCAGATGAATTGGCATCGTGTCTTTTTCGATACGACCTACAATTATCCGGGAGCCAATGGCGTCAAGACAATCAACGGCAGCTGGGACAATAAAATTACCAAGGAGTTTATATACAAACGAATTAATGATTGGCTTGACCAGTATTTTGGCGAAGGTCACGGAATTACGCTGGCGCTGACCGAGACGAGTTTCATCCAGAGCGATGCGATGACGACCGCCTTGATTTACGCATCGTTCCTTGGGACGTTCATGGATAACGGTGTGGAGATTTTTACGCCATGGACGTGGGGCGACGGCATGTACGAAACGGTCCATCTGTTCAGCCGCTATGGTCACGAATTGCGCGTGGAATCTACGTCCGATAACGATTCGCTGGTGTCGGCGTATAGTTCCATTAGCGGCGCTGGCGATTCTTTGACGGTTATTTTTGTGAATCGTTCGGAAAAAGAATCGCAGAATGTGAATTTGCAACTGAAGAATTTCAAGGCGACTGATGGTGATGTGAAAACGCTTACGTTGTCTGGACTGACTGCCGAGACGTTCAAGTCGCATGTGGAAAATGCGCTGAAGGAAGGGACTGCGACTGTGGCGGGGAATGCGCTTGCGGTTGCATTGCCTGCGAAGTCCATTATGGCGGTACTTTTCACAACGAAGGAGCCTGTGGCGAAAAATGCGGCGAAAGTTGCCTTGCCTGCAAAAATTTTCTACAGTCAGAATGGCGCATGGTTCGTGAATAATGCGCAAGGGCGTGTGCGCCGAGTGGACTTGCTGAATGCGCTTGGACGAAATGTGATGTCGCTTTCGAATGTCGCTGCGGGGCAGGTGCGTCTTGCGACGGAATCGCTGAAAGCAGGAGCGTATCTGGTGCGCATCGAAACCGTAGGCGGAGTGACGGTTCAAAAATTGACACTCCATTAGGAATATTGCATGCAAAAGAAATTTGTCATGAACTTGTTACTCGCAAAATCGGAAAATCTGGAAGAAATTTACTCTGTTGTTCAAAGTACGATTCGGAATGTCTATCCGAAATATTATGCGGATGGTGTCGTTGAATTTTTCTGCAGGTTGCATTCCAAGGAGAATATTCTCCTGGACATCAAAAATCAGAATGTTTTTTGCATCAGAGATGCAGAGCGGATTGTCGCAACTGGGACTTTTTCCGCGAATCACATTACCCGCGTCTTTGTGCTTCCGGAATACCAGAAGAAGGGGATTGGCTCCTTTATTTTTGACGAGTTTGAGCGGAACATTTTTTCGCGGTACGATTCGGTTGTGGTTGATGCGTCTTTAGCGGCTTGCAAAATGTACGAGAATCGCGACTACAAAACGGTGCGGCACGAAGTCGTCGATTGCGGCAATGGAGCCATTCTCGCTTACGAAGTGATGGAAAAAAGACGCGGAAATCGCTAGAGTTTTTGGCAGTTTACCGCCGAATGCCGCGATTTATTGCTGCTGTTTAACGCTGATGCCGCGACTTACTGCCGCGGGGTGCCGCAGAATGCCGCGAGCTTCGTCAGCGGTTGCGCTTAATTGTCAATTTCTGCCGCTCGCCACAGTTCGTACGCAATGCTTGCGTTCAGCTTGCTTTCGCAGAAAGCGTATTGTTTAATCAGCTTTTTGCCGGGAACTTTTTCGCTATAGCAAAGGCGGACTTTCTTGCAGATGCCGTTTCCTGAAACCTCGTGTATCTCGCCGTCCCCCAAATTGGAGGGTGGTTCGCCCGGAACGGCGAACAAGTCTTCGCTCAATGCGACTGAATTTGCAGAAAATTCTGCTTTCAATTTATAGATGAACCCTGGATAGACTCTTGTTTTCTGTGGCAAAGGCTTTGTCATGCTGCCAATATAACATTTTCGCCCTGAATGAGGCCGCTTTTTGCTAAAAATGGGCTCCGTTTTTAAGAAAATTGAAATTTGGAGCCTATTTTTGTAGATAAACTAATGCAATTTTTACCCGAAAAGGTATTTCAAGGCGGTCAGATGGGCTCCAATTTGTGAAAAAAGTGAATTTGGAGTCCTTTTCGTATTTCAAAATTGATAATGTGTTATGTACAACGTAATAAAATAGGCTCCATTTTTCAAAAAATTTAATTTTGGAGTCCATTTTTCCAAAAAAAACGCCAAATTTTTTCGCAAATGCGACCGTTTTCTGCGAATTCTACGTTTTTACGAATGAATCATGTCCATAATCATGATGAAAAGGATTACTGTGCCGTAAATCAGCTTGAGTCCGCTCCCGCAGAGGAATCCGATGAACGCCCCGAACGCCGCGTGCGCCGAAATCTTGAAGTCGTGGCATTTCAGGTATTCGCCAATCAGGGCTCCGAGAAACGGCCAGACGATGACGCCCAGCAGCCCCTGCGGACCAAAGGGGAGGCCGATAATTGAAATGACGAGGCCTACGTTGCAGCCCCAGACGCCTGCCTTGCTACCGCCGAATTTCTTGGTACTCACGGACGGAATCACATAATCCATGACGGTGATAATGACTGCCGCGACCGCAGCTACAGCGACTAGAGCCGTTCCCGCAGACGATGCGTCCGAAAAACTGAGCAGAAACAGCGCCGCCCAACTTAGCACAGGACCGGGAATTCCCGGCACCACCGCCCCGATGGTTCCGACAACTGCGAGAATGAAAGCAAGAATGATGATGAGCATGATTTTTTTATTTTGCAGGAACTGTGAAGTGCGCTGCATGCCTAGATGAAAACTTTGCGTTGCCTGTGCGGCCTAGCGCGTCGAAACTTCTGGATGTCCTTTTTTGAATTCTCTCGATGCCTCGATTTTTCAAACTGGATGTTCCGTCTACTTTTGCACCATCGATAAAATAAAACTCTCTGTAGTATGTTTCGGATTCAATTTTCACTACGAAACCATTTTCAGTTTCAGATGAAGAAAGTTCATAACTTAAATCGTCCTTGCTAAAGGTTTTTGTGTCGCTTTCAAATTCTGAACATTTTTTTTCGTCGTCGGGGTTGGGGACGAAATAGGTGTAAGAAGTTCTTGCCTCCGGAGATTCGTAGTCAAAGGTTTCTTCTTGAATCAAGGTGTCTGCGGAGAAATATATTTTTGAAAAATTCTTGTTTCCGTCGCTGTCTTCTTTTAACGTTTCTGTGTAATTCTCAAACATTTTAATGGTCTCAAAATCTTCAAATTGACCGTTGTAATACCTTTTTTGCTTGTAGATTACGGTGTCTCCTGAAATTTCCTTGCTATAAATGATTTCATAATCCTTGCCAAGGGGGGTACTTTCATTTGTTTGTATATGGTATTTTAAAACTTTTGCGGGATCGCCTTCTTTGGAATCAAAAAGCAAACTATCCAATCGACCATTCGTCCAGTAAAATTTATGCGTCCACTCGTTTGTGCCATATTCCCTGAAATATGAGGAGTCTTGCCGTATTTTTCCGAAACGGTCGTATTCTTTTGCTGTGGATAAGGCGAAAACCGCTTCTGTGCAGGTGATCGCGTTTGAATAGACGCTTGCGAGAAAAATGAAAAGCAATAATTTCTTCATAGGAAAGCTCCACATTCTATTTTATGTAAAATAGGCAAAAAAAACTTTTGGGAAAATTTAAAAATTCTTTTAGGGAAAAAACTTCTTTTTATCAGCCATTTGAGTTTGTCATCGGGAAAAACGCTTGTTTTGACGCATTTTCTGTATTTTTAGTCTTCGGTCTTTTGACGAAGTTTTCTATATTTTCCATGCAAAAAGAGGTTCTCCTATGAAAATTTTGCCAGAAGCTTTAACGTTTGATGACGTTCTTCTTGTCCCGGCTGAATCCTCCGTCTTGCCGTCCCAGACCGACGTGAGCACTCAGCTTGCCCCGAATATTAAGCTCAACATTCCTATAATCAGTGCCGCCATGGACACCGTGACTACGGCTCCCTTGGCTATCTCCATCGCTTCACAGGGCGGTCTCGGCATCATCCACAAGAACATGAGCATCGAAGCCCAGGCCGAAGAAGTCCGCAAGGTCAAGCGCTGGCAGTCCGGTATTGTCACGAATCCGGTGACGCTCGATGCCGACCAGCCGGTTTCTGCCGCCTTTGAACTCCGTGCGAAGAACAAGGTGAGCGGTTTCCCGATTCTTTCGAAGGGCAAACTCGTGGGTATGCTCACGAGCCGCGACCTCCGTACCATCACCGACATGAACGTGAAGATCAGTTCCGTGATGACGAAGAATCCGATTACGGCAAGCCCGAAGGTGAGCCTCGCTAAGGCGAAGGCGCTCCTCGCCGAAAAGCGCATTGAAAAGCTTCCGCTCGTCGATAACACGGGTGCCCTCAAGGGCCTCATCACGATGACCGACATTTTGAAGCGCGAAAACAACCCGTCTGCAAGCCTCGACAAGAACGGCCAGTTGCTCGTGGGTGCCGCTGTCAGCACTTCTGCGAATACGATGGACCGCGTTGCCGCCCTCGTAGACGCTGGCGTCGACCTCCTGATCATCGATACCGCCCATGGTCACCACATTGGCGTGCGCAACATGGTGAAGGCTGTTCGCAAGAAATATCCGAAGCTCACGATTTGCGCCGGTAACGTCTGCACTCCGGAAGCAGTCGAAGAACTCGCCAAGTGCGGTGCAAACATCGTCAAGGTGGGTATCGGTCCTGGTTCCATTTGCACGACTCGCATCATTGCCGGTGTCGGTTTCCCGCAGTTCTCCGCGGTCGTGGAATGCGGCAAGGCCGCCCGCAAGGTCGGCGTGAAGATTATCGCAGACGGTGGCCTCAAGTTCTCTGGCGACATCGTCAAGGCTCTGGCCGCTGGCGGTCACGCTGTCATGATCGGTTCCATGTTTGCCGGTACCGAAGAAGCTCCGGGCGAAGTCACTCTGGCTGATGGCCGTAGCTACAAGAGCTACCGCGGTATGGGCTCCCTCGGCGCAATGGCTGCAGGTTCTGCAGACCGTTACTTCCAGGGTGGCATCAAGGAACCCCGCAAGTTCGTTCCCGAAGGCATCGAAGGCCGCGT
>JAZLIJ010000162.1:0-2262 GCA_045617325.1 Fibrobacter sp. | reverse complement strand
TGTCAAATAAAATATGTACCTTTGTATTGGGTTTTATAAACAAAGCACCCTATACAAAAAAATGGCAATACCAAAGGAAATACTTTCAGTTAAGAGACCGAGCAGCACGGTTGTCAAGCAGCGTGGGGCAAGGTTCGTAGTGATTAAAAGGACAAGCAAGAGGGCTGACGGCAAAATAAAGGCCGTCGACCTCGGCACTGTCGGCGAGATTATAGACGGACGTTATGTGGCAAGAGAGGCACCGTCTCCGCGAAAGAAGAAATCAATAGACATCAAGGACTACGGCGAGGTTGCGCTTTGCAACAAACATGGCCGAGACCTTCTGGACGAGTTGGCGAAAGTCTGGGACCTGAACGACGCCAGGCGGCTCTACACCATCGCGCTGCTGCGTGCGGCCTATGGGGATGTCAAGAACAGGGACTTGAAGCTGCAATATGCGACCTCGTTTGCCTCAGAGATCATCCCGGGCGTCCACCTTTCCGAGGATGCGGTATCCGCATTCCTGCAAGAGATAGGTCAGGCGTATTCGTTGATATGCAAATTTATGAGGAACCGCATCGAGGCCTTCGCCGGCAAGAACGTTGTCGTGGACGGCATGCTGAAGGACTACAACTCCCAAGACGGGTACATGTCGGAGTTCTCCAGAAAGGCACGGACCAAAGGGTCGAAGGACCTGAGCCTGCTCTATGCCTTCAACCCGGAAACGAAGGAGCCGATAGCGGCAAAGCCCTACCCCGGGAACATGCTCGACCAAACGGCAATAAAGAACTTCGTCTCCGAATACAAGATAGTCAAAGGGATGATGATCTTTGACAAGGGATTCTATAACGAAGAACTTTTCGAGAAGGTTGACAAGATGGAAGGCCTGTCCTATCTCATTCCTTTGAAACAGAATTCCGCGATGATCAAAAGGTACGGCATGGATGCCCCAACCGAATATCTGAAGGGATATGCCGACGCCACGATACTATATAAGAAGGTGAAAATGTCCAACGGGAAGTATCTGTACTCGTTCCGCAGTCCCAAGATGGCATCGGAGCAGGAAGTCGCCTACGTGCAGCAGGCTCAGAAAAAAGAGGCTTTTGACGGCGGGAAATACTCGGAGAAGAAATCCCTGTTCGGACTCATTGTGTTCAAGTCGAAGAAGAACCTCGATCCGCTTACGGTCTATCTCGCATATTCGCAAAGATGGATGATCGAGACGATGTTCAACATCTACAAGAACATTATTGACCGTGATACCGTTGATGTGCATACCGATTATAGAGTGTACGCAACGGAACTGATCAATTTCCTCTCCGTGATAATTACCACGAGGGTAAAGAATGACTTCGTAAAGAAGAAACTCAACGAGAAGTATTCCTACAAGCAGATTTTCAGAATGCTCTCGAAATACAAGAAGGCAAGAACCGAAGAAAACGGTCCTTGGGAAGATGTCACTAAGCTCAAGTATATCGCGGAGCTAACAAAAACTTTGGATGTATAGGGTCTGAAATACGGATTTCTTTAATTGAGAAAACAAGAATCATAGATTTTATAATTTTAGACCTATAGGTCAATAATAAATGTGAGTAAATTTTTATGAATCGCATACTGATTGCCCCTTAAGGGGACTTCTGTTTTTACTTTTCAACGCTGCAAATTACATATTTGCCTGCGACATCATGCAGGGCTTGGAAGAGAGACTCGGAAAGATGGCGAAGTAGGGAATCAATCTATTTTCACTCGGTCGATGTATGAAACCCACGTTCCGCCGCTGTCGATTTTGCGTTTTAGGATGAAAAGCATTCCTTTGTAAATGACAATCTTATTGCTTGTCCACTGGTTTACTTCGACCTTGGGTGTCGTCGTTCCTTTGTAAATGTCTATCTCGTTAAGCGTTGTTCCAAAAATGGTGTAGTACCTGTCGAAAGCCGTGTCGTGGAAAATTCTGTATCGCCAAAACTCCTTTTTCGTCGGATAGGAGATGTCGCATTTTCCCAAAAGTGTCAAACTCTCATCGTAACGTTCTATGGTTTGGTTTGAATGATTGAAAAACACGAGGGTGTCGCCTTGGGCGAACAAAAAGGCTGGCTTTTGGTGAATCCATGCGTTTTGAAGAAAAACGGACCATTCCTCAAGCGTAGGACCATACTTAATTGGATGTTTGCTATAAAATTTCATTTCATCGAAATATTCTTTTCGCGATTTTCCGTCAATGTTCCTGAAAACACATTCCGATTCCTTGCTTTCAAGGTTCACGCGAAAAAACAAGTCGGAGTA
>JAZLIJ010000161.1:0-12942 GCA_045617325.1 Fibrobacter sp. | reverse complement strand
AAAGGTTATGAAGGTTGCCTTAAACGATCTTCCAAGGCAGAAGGAGTAAATGCTCCTTCTTACATTGGATGTATTGAAACTTTGACCATATTTGGTGTGAAAGCCAATTATATGGAAGACTTTAAAAAATTCCTGGAAGCAGAAGGCGTAGAAACTAATGATTTGATTTTGGAATATCACATGCCTGTTTTAAGCAGGTATGATAAAGTAAAAAACAAAAAACTTCGTGTTATTCGCTTGCCTAAGGACAAAAATTTCAAAAAACAGGCTCGTCGCTTGATTCTTGATGTTCCTGAGGAAGATTTCAAGAGGTACTTGCTTAAGAATAAGATTGTTATTGACTGCAGAAGCAAAATCCAAAGCATTGATTCCTTTGGTGGTCCTTTGGGAAATATTGATGCCGCTGGAAGTGAACATGTTCTGCCGGCTGCAGTTTTGGAATTACTGGATTATGATCGTGTGTTTAATGAACTTGAAATGTTCAAGAATGAAAAAAGCTATTTCAATATCTGTTTGGAACAGCCTAAGTTCAAGGACATTCTTGCGGTAAGTGATTGGTACTGCCTAATCATTCCTTCTCAGCAGATGGTTCTTGATTCTTTCAAGAAACTTGATACCATGACGGACTTTGCAATCATGGCTCTAAAGTCCTATATGGATAAATTCTTTAAGTTTGAAAGAGAACGATGGGAATCTCAGTATCTTGAATATGGCGAAATTGAAGCTGATGATAACAATTTTGTTTCAGATTATTCCATTAGTTATACAGTTGACAATCCTGCAAATACAGGCTATAAGGAACTAGAAAAGTTTATTGATGAAATGACGAAGATTCTTCCTCAATACGATGGAATGAATGTTCGCCAAAAATCCTTGTTCGGAGATAACCTTGTGTTCTTTGATTTTAAGAATCATTTGTATGCTCCGCTGATATATTTGAAATCTTCAAAATTGGGGATAAAAATTTCTCCAGTTTGTTTGAATGATGGTGAAAAGGATTTTGTCAACATGCTTGCTGATTATGCTGAGGCAAAACGGGATGTTTTCGAAAATAAATCTCTGTTCTTGTTGCGGAATAAAAGTAAGGTCGGCATGGGCTTCTTTGAAGCAGGAAATTTCTACCCGGATTTCATTTTATGGATTGACACTCCTCAAAAGCAGTATATCACTTTCATCGATCCTAAGGGTCTCTTGAATGTACCAAAGGAAGATCCGAAAATTGAATTCCGCAACACGATTAAGAATCTGGAACGGCGTCTAGCACCGTCTGCAGGTGATAAGCCTGTTGTTTTAAATTCGTTTATTATGTCTAGCACTAAAGCTGCAGATTTGAAAGATCGTTGGGCTATTGAACAAAAGGAACGTGAAGCGATGAATGTCTATACATTAGATAATGGCGCTTGCGTTGAGAACATGATTGAGAAAATTTTGGAAGATTAGAAAATCTATGGCTAAGTAGAATTTTCAATGCAATGCACGGCAATCAAATCTTTCCCAGTTCCTCAATCATGGCGGGGCGGTTCTTGTGTCGTTCCTGCCAAATCTTTTTCAAACAGTTTACTGCGTCCAGCCCGCCGTTGTACGTAAGGAGCTTTTTTGCTTCGCTTGCGACTCGATGGTATTCCTTGCGGTTTGTAGCGTTCTTCATTTCTTTATCAAGATATTGTCGGAAAAATTCTACGACTTGCGTTTCGTATTTGGGGCAAAGGGCTTTCCCGTACCAATCAAATGCATAAATCGTCAAGCCGGCTTTGGCTTTGGCGCAAAAATCTTTGTACAGTTCGTCGGTTAAATGTTCTTCCTTAAAAATGTCCATACGCAGTCTGGGGCTGTTGACGGTTTTAAGGAATGCGGCTCGTTCGTCAACCCAGTTTTCTTTGGGAATCATGGATTTGAATTCTTTGAACTCATCGATGCTTTCGGTGTTTCTGACAAGGTCCTTTACAACCTCGAGAAGTTTGTCGCTCTGCTTCGTCTTTGTATAAAGTACCTTGAGTTTTTCTGCAGATTCTCTTTGATAGGCGCGATGTTCCTTGTTTAAGTCGTTGAACTTGAGAATGGTTTTTTCAGCATCGTCAAATCTTCTGATTTTCATGTACATGTCGAACAGCTTGAATGCTGGCTCTTTCTTGGCAACGAAGTTCATTAGGTAACGTTCAATTTCGGAAAATTCGGTGTGAAGTTTTTCCATCGCGGTGGCTTTTTGCGTGGCCCAGCGTGCAATGCGGTAATCCTTTGTGTAAGGCCATTTTGTACTTTGTTTTTCTGCTTCTATGATTTTGTCGTAAAACTTGAGTTTTGCCTTCAGATTTTTCTCGTCATTGAAATTTGTACAGTAGATGTGTTCAAGGTCATCCTTCATCATCCACATGTTTTCGTTGAGCATGTGTTGTTCAATCCATTTGCGGATTTCTGTTTGGCTTTCGGCATCTGTATTGTCAATGTATTGAATCCAGATGTTTGACAGAAGCTCGCACAGATAGGTCATGGTTCCGTTGGAATCGTCGATCTGCAGGTTGCCGAATTTTTTTGTGAAGTGGAGTATGGAATCCCATGCGGTACAACTGCTGAAAAATTTTGAATTCTTGGAAAGTGCTCCCAAGAAATTCGCCATATCACTTTCGAAGTCGTAACTGTTTCGATAGTCTATAAAACCGCTGTCAGAATGATTCTTGACGATGTCGTCAAACTCCTTGATGAAAGTATTTTTCTTTTTGTTGTTTTCAGGTTTTGCAAACCTGGCCACCAACGCTGTTAAAAATTTTGTGTGGTTTTCTGCGTAGGTGGCGACGAAGTCGACAAGATCGTTCTGCGGGATTTTAGAGACAAAATCTTTCATTTTTTTATGCATCCTTTTCCAGCAAAAAATCGATGATGCCGACGCTCATGATTCCATCGTCGTCGTAGCGGGGCTTCATTTGCCCTTTGACTATAATGATTTTCTTGAAGTTGTCGTGCGTGTTGAGTAGAGGGCGTTTCTCCTGGGCTTTCTTTTCGTCATCGTCAATGTTCAATGCCGATTGTACGTAAATTTTCTCGCTACCGCGTGTGGCGATAAAGTCTACTTCTAATTGAATCTTGTCGTTCTTGCCGTTGTTCTGAACGTTCATTTCCACGACTCCAACGTCCACCATGTATCCGCGGAATTTTAGTTCGTTGTAAATGATGTTTTCCATTACATGGGTTTCTTCGACTTGCCTAAATCCAATGCGTGCGTTTCTAAGTCCAACATCTTCGAAATAGTATTTTGAAGGCGTATTGATGTAGCGTTTGCCCTTGATATCGTAACGGATAGCCTTGCTTACAAGGAAAGCGTCTTCGAAATAAGAAATGTACTTGCGGATGGTGTTGTCCGAAATGGTCTTGTTCTTTTGGCTTTTGAACGTTTTTGAAAGTTTGAGCGGATTTGTGAGGGAACCCACCGAAGATGAAAGAATGTTCAAAATCTCATCCAGTTCGCCTTTATTTCGCACTTTGTATCGCTCAAGAATGTCGGCAACGTATATTTTATCAAAAAGCGATTTCAGGTAGCTTATTTTGTCCTCAGGTGTGTCGAATGAAAGCGTCAGAGGCATTCCGCCGTATAGAACGTAGTCGTTCCACGCGTCCATAACGTTTCCCTTGTACGCCGTTATGAATTCGCCAAAACTCAAAGGGAAAACGTGAATTTCGTCGCCGCGTCCGCGGAATATGGTAATGACATCGCTTGATAAAAGGTGCGAGTTGCTACCCGTGACGTATACGTCAAGGTTTTCGATATGCAAAAAACTGTTAAGCACATCTTCGAACTCTTCAAGATATTGGATTTCATCCAGCAGAACGTAGTAGGTCTTGGAATCCGCAATCTTGCTTTTTACAAAGGCGAGCATGGAGTCTGGATTTCGCAGTTCCTTGTTTTCGCGATCATCCAACGCAATTTTGATGATATGGGAATCGTCCACGCCAATTTCCCTGAGCTTTCCCACAAAGAGTTTGAACAAAAGGAAGGACTTCCCGGAACGCCTGCTTCCGGTGATAATCTTGATAAGGCTGTTTTCTTTATGCCTTAAAAGCCTGTTCAGGTATGAATTGCGCTCTATTATCATCTATTGCGAATTTTTTCGGATTTTACATAATTTTCTCAATAAATATACAAAATTTTTATGAAAAACGTTGTTTTATTGCGAAAAAATTCGGACATGCGAAAAAATTCTCAATAGATTGTCTCGGCTGAAATCCGCTTTTTCTAAAACAAATCGAGCGTACTGTCGAGGTAAATCTCTTCGCGGATTTTGAGCTGGTACTCGGGCTTTGTCATGTAGTAGAGCAAGAATTCCAGGATGATGGCGCTGCCGAGGCTGCGGCCTTCGATTTTGAAGTGCGAGAATCCTGCGAGTGCGTACACGTTCTGGATGTCCTCGATTCCGATGAATCCCGGGTTTTTCATGGCGTCGGAGAAGCGGTAGCCGCGTTTTGCCGTGGGGGAGGCGCAGATGTGGTCCTCGTTAGTTTCGCCGAGACATTTGCGGCTCACGTTCTCGTAGCATTTTTTGCGGGCGGGGCAATTGAACCAGCAGCATTCATTGCAAAGAAATTCCACCTTCTGCTTTTGCGCGTCGGTGAGTGCGTTCAACTTTTCGAATTCCTTGTTCAAGCGGAAATCGGGAACAACGAGGCGGAAATCATCGCGGTCAAGTTCCGCTTTGAACTGCTCGAAATCCGTCAGCACCTTCGTCGTCGAAGAAACGAAGTAGAAGCTGGGGAACTTCGCCTTGATATAATCCAGCAACAAGTCGGAATGGACGATGATGCCGTTTTGCTCCGCGCAGTTCAAATTGCCATCTTCTGCAGCCGCAGAGCGTTCAAACAGTCGACAAAGCGAATTGCATAGTTTGTCCGAAAGATGTTCTTCTCGCAGCAGCGAATTGCTGAACGTAAGCCTCGCAGAAATCCCAAACTCCTTCAAAAGTGCGGCCACGTTATCGGGCGATTCATCTCCAAAACCTACGCGACCGCCGCCCCAGATGCAGTCCTTCGGGGCGCCGTAAATCGAGCCGATTTCGCACCAGTCGTAAAAGTATTCCCGATGCTCGCAAAACAGCGGCAAGAACGCCCTGTACAAATCGTAGAACTCGAATAAACCCGGCAGATGGTAGAAGATTTTCATATTCAAAAATTTAGCAACAAAATCTTCTGAACCATTTTTTGAAAACAGGGTCGTTTATGAAAAGACCGTCTTCCCTCAGTTCAACCAAGTCTCGGTCGATAAGCGTTTTTTGAATTCTTGAAATATTGGATTTGGTTCCTAAGTTATATTCGGCTAAAACCTTCTTTGTCGTGAAACCATTGTGAATATCAGACGCTATTGCTCTAAGCATGTTCATTTGAAAACTGGACAAACCTTCGGTTTGCTGCATGAACAAAGCCGAGTTTTGCGCAATGAGTTCGTTCATGGCTTTTTCAATGATTTCTTCGGTTACTTCGCGATTGGTGTTCAACATGACATTCCAAGCCAGCTGCTGTACGTACGAGGAGTAGTTTTCAACTTCAATGCAAATTCTCTTAGCCAAATCTTCACTTATGATTAAATTTTGTTTTTGAAATTTCTGACAAATGAACGGAACCCAATTTTTTGTTTCGATGATGCTTAGATAAATTGCATCGCCAAATTGGTAGAATGGCATGTCATTTCTTTGGAAAATATTGGTTAGCAAATGTTTCTTGCTTCCAAAAAGGCAATAGCTAACATTTTGTTGAAGTTGCCATACTCCACGAAGTCTTTTTTGCACTGTCAAGGATTCAGGAAATTCTCCAATTTGCTGAAACTCGTCTATGCATATGACGATTTTTTTACCTTGCTTTTGTGCGATTGATTCTGCAAGATTTAGAATTTGTTCTGGGGAATAATCCTTTTCTGTGATGCCCAAAGAAACGGAAAAGTCCATGGTAGGGTCTGGACTTAAGCTGATTTTGGGTGAAACTCTAGACAGAAAGGTTTTTGCGTTTTGCAGGAATATTTCTGTTTTCGTTGCAGTTTGCTGAAGTACTGCTGAAGCTAACTTGTTGTAGAAATCGTATTCGCTACGGCAATCAAAAATATCCAAATAGACTACGGAAACTTTTTTGGAGTTGACAAGGTTCTTTACATGGCGGACTAGGGAAGTTTTACCGATGCGACGATTAGAAATGAGCAGAGTGTTTACACCGTGTTCAAAATTTGCTTTTAGCCTTTTTGTTTCAGAAACTCTATCTGTGAAATTTTCACCTTCAACGGCAGATCCGTACACGAAAGCATCATTCATAAAGAACCTCCACTTGTAATATATAATTTTTTACAGTGGTTCACAATATTGTGAACTATTTTTTCCACTCCTTTGTGGTCCACAAGGTTGTGAACTTTTTGAAATTATTTTTCATTGATGTTACAGCCGTCCAAAATCAGTTTGGTAAAGATTATTTCTGTGTTTTCCGTTTCGTGTAAGCAAATCTCAAGTTAATAAGGGGTGTGCTTTTGAGAATATTATATTAGATTTACTTTCTAGATGGATTTCGCCTAATGAAATCGGTGTGTGGAGAATGTTATGAAGAGGACGAAGCTTTATTTAACAGGAACTTTTTTGGCGTTTGCGCTCGCGCTTGTGGCCTGCAGCGACGATAATAGTTCCTCGGCTTCAGACGAATTGCTTTTGAGTTTTGAAGATGTTTTGAGCTCTTCTAGCGCGGAATTTTCCAGCGATTCGAATGTTCCAGTTGGACCGGGTGCGCAATCCAGTTCCGCAATTGCGGATCCGTCGGTGAATTCCTCCGCAACTTCTGCGGACACTTCTGCGAACTCCGCTGCAGATACAAATGCGATTGTTGCGGTCGCAAATCCGCCGGTGATTTTTACCGAGGTGGACCTTGTCAACTTGGTGTACAAGGATGAAGAAGGCGGCGATGCCGGCTGGGCGGAAATCTACAATCCATCCGATACGGCAGTGAGCCTCAAGGGCTACTACTTGACCAACGCGAAAGCCGAGCAGACCAAATTCCAATTCGGCGATGTGGTTGTCAAACCCAAGTCGCAGATACTTGTGTATCTATCCGGAAGAAACTTGCCAAACTATGTGGCTCCGCACGATACCGTCAATCTTTTGAGTTCCTATTGCGAAGCGGAATACGATGCGGTGAGTTACCCGGGCCGCGGCAAAAGCGAAATGAAGCCTTTGCCGGGAAAGTCCGATTTCTGCTTTGCGGAAAACGGGAAGAACATGGCCGGCGCCCAGATGATTCCCGTGAATAGCGACTTGGGCTATTTCCAATTGGCTTTGACTGTTGGCTCCAAGGACGAGGGCAAGGTGCCTGTTGACCTTTCCAAGGCGAACCTGTTCCAGTTGAAGGCCTACATTCCAAAGGGCGAGCCCATCAACTTCAAAATTTTACAGAAGAGTTTCCGCGAAGTAAAAAGCTGGACCAAGATTCTTACGGGAACGGGGGATTCCAATACGGTTTATTCCGTTAGGCCGCCTCTCTATTCCGACTATCCTAATTTGTCCGAAATTACGGGCCTTCGCCTGGACTTAGATTACCATGATTCCATAGCAAAGGATATCAAGCTTTTCAGTTACATTGCCTATACGCGCGGCAACGAGCCTCACGCTAATTTCAAGTCCAAGAAGGAAGGCGGTTCCCTTTACCTGTTCAATGCCGAAAAGCAACTGGTGGATTCCGTGATGTATCCGGCGGCGGTCATCGGGAAAACCTGGTCCCGCGAGGTGAGCGGTAAGTGGGGCTTCGCTGTTGCAACGCCTTATGGCGCGACCGCAGGGAATGTGGAAAATGCGGCATCCACGAACGTGAAAACGGAATTCCCCAACTCCGGTTTTTATTCAAAGCCGTTCACCATTGCCTTTGGGAACGATAGCCAAATCCGCTGCGAAAAGGGCGGCACGGTCCCCACGGCGAATAGCCCGCAGATGGTCGCCGACTTGACGGTGGATACTACGACGGTTTTGCGCTGCGCCACTTTTGAAAACGGAGCTGTTCCCGGGAGCGTCATCAACCGCACCTACATTTTTGAAAAACAGCCCACGGTTGCATCCGTGTTCATCACAGGCGATCCGCTGCAGATGTTCCACGCCGATTCCGGCTTGTTCAAGAACGAAAATTTCTGGACTGACAAGGAAATTCCTGTGAATATCGAATTGCTGGAAGCGGGAAAGACCGTGCCTGGCTTTAGCGAGAATGCTGGCCTTGCCATCAGCGGCAACGCCACGCGAACCTGGCCGAAGAAATCCGTGGAAATCACCTTCCGCGAAAAGTACGGAAAGAACAAACTCGATTATGTGCTGTTCCCGGAATTCCTTGAATTGAAAAAATTCAAGAGTTTCAAACTGCGCAACAACGGAAACAACTATCACTTCGACTACATCCGCGACATGCTGGCCTCTTCCATTACGGAGGGCCTCGGCATCGATTACCAGCACGGCCGCGCGTCCATCGTGTTCTACAACGGTGAATACTACGGCATCCACAACATCCGCGAATCCTCCAACAAGAACTATTACCTCGCCAAGTACAACTTGGATGGCGACGAAATTGATTTGCTGAACAGTTCCGCCGAATACATGGCCGGGTCTCCAGTGGATTTCGTATCGCTTACGAACTTTATGTTGAGCGAACAGATGACCGACGAGAACGTGGCCAAAGTCAATGAGCAGATGGATTTGAACAACTTCATCAATTACTATGCGGCGGAAATTTTTGCCGACAATCGCGACTGGCCCGGCAACAACCGCAAAATTTGGCGCGGAAACAATCCGAAGACGCCGTGGAAGTGGTTCATGTTTGATACCGACATGGCGTTCGACAATACGCAAAGTAATTTGAAAGGAAACTTCTTTGAATTCATCACTGCCGAAAATTCAGGCTGGCCAAACAACCCCGAATTCACGCAGCACCTGCGCCGTTTGCTCATGAACGAGAATTTCAAGGCGGCGTTCATCAACCAGATTGCAACCATTCTTTGCATGAACTTCAGCGCCGAACGCGTCGTCGCCCGCATGGAAAAGCTGAAAGGCGACATTGCCGCAGAAGTCGAACGCGATCAAAAGCGCTGGGGCAAGAACGTTTCCACCATGGAAGAACACGACGGCAGAATAAAGACCTTTGCCACCACCCGGCAGGATGTGGTCCGCAGCGAAATGAAGGAACATTTTGCCTTGGGTGAAATGGTGGAGGTGACGCTGGCCAGTTCCGGTAACGGCTCCGTGCAAGTCCACTACTTGCCGCTGGACAAGTCAACGCTCGCAATCAAGTTCTTCAAGGGGACTCCCGTGACGCTTACAGCCGTCCCGAAGGATGGCGGCGTGTTTACCGGATGGAGCGACGGCGTTACAGATGCGACCCGCACCATCGATCCTGAGGATGGTTTGAAAATTACTGCGAACTTCAAGTAGTTCGACGAATTTGATAATATACGGAGGCTACTTCCACATGCCTTCGGCTTGCTTGAATTCGGCGACGTATTCCACGTGGTCTGTGACTATGACTTCGCGTTCGGGATTCGTTTTGGCCGTCGCGGTTCGAATTACAGTCGGCAGCCACAGCGCCGCGTTCAAACGGCCTGCACAGTGAATTACATAATTTGTCCGAAAGATGTTCTTCTCGCAGCAGCGAATTGCTGAACGTAAGCCTCGCAGAAATCCCAAATTCCTTTAAAAGCGCTGCCACTTTTTCGGGCGGTTCCTCGCCAAAACCCACGCGGCCACCGCCCCAGATGCAGTCCTTCGGGGCGCCATAAATAGAGCCGATTTCGCACCAGTCGTAAAAGTATTCCCGATGCTCGCGAAAAAGCGCGAGGAACGCCTTGTACAAATCGTAGAACTCGAATAAGCCTGGCAGGTGGTAGAAGATTTTCATACAGAGGTAAATGTATAAAATTACAAATCTTTAACAAAATTCCAGAATACTTATGGCAGCGGATTCTATAAAAAACTGATCGATGATTTGCGTCGTGAAATCCCCAACGCCAAGTTTTTTTTTAAACTTCAAGGCGGTAACAATATGTTCTGCAATTTTCTCCGTCGTTTGTGCGGCCTCTGGAATTTTCGTTTCCATATTGGCGGGCACTCCAGTGGGAGCCACCATCGTAGCCATCGACATGATTGGTTTCGCGGTGTTCTGGCTACTGGGTCTAAGAAAATCCTGATTCTTGCGTTGTTCGCATCGGCAATGTCCTTTGCGGGGCCAAAGCCGGATGTAGATCTTTCCATCATGAGCAAGACCATGGTCTATTCGGAAGTGTATCACATGATGATGTCACCGAAGGATTATGAAGGGAAAATCGTAAAAATCAGGGGAACTTTGGCTGTGTACCAGGACGAAGAAACTGGGGTCTACTATACTGCGGTCCTTATTGCCGACGCTGCCGCCTGTTGCCAACAAGGCTTGGAATTTGAATGGATGGGTCACAAGTATCCTAAGGGATTCCCAAAGGTAGGCAGTAAAATCACCATCACGGGCAAGTTTACAACCTACGAAGAAGGGGGAATGACTTTTATCAAGTTATTGACGGATAAGGTTGATTGAGAAATCATATAGATTAAAGCGATAAAATTCCCATTTTCCTCTTGCTTTTTATCAATAATGTTCGTATATTTACGAACAGAAGCGAATATGGCAGAAAAAAAGTATTGTGAAGAAACCGAAAAGTTGGCGAGAATTGCCAAGGCTCTTGCTCACCCCGCAAGGATTGCCATTGTGCAGTTCCTGGCGAAGCAGGATTCCTGTTACTTTGGGGATATTCACGAGGAACTGCCTATTGCCAAGGCGACTGTCAGCCAGCATCTGAAGGAACTGAAGGACGCGGGCTTGATCCAGGGCGAAATTGAAGCGCCGAAGGTTAAGTACTGCATTGATCGTGAAAACTGGAAGTTGGCAAAGGCGCTTTTCAAGGATTTCTTCAATATGGAACTTTGTAAAAAGAAATCCTGTTGCAAGTAGTCGAAATCCCTGCAAGGCAGGGATAAATTTTTAACCTTATTGTTCGTAGTTCTACGAATAACAAACATAAAAAAGCGGAACAATCCGCAAAGGAAACAAAATGAAAAACATCAAGATTCTTGTCAGTGAATGCAAATGCAACCAGTCCTTCGCCGATTCCGTAGAGCGAATCGTCAAGGAAATGGGAATCGAGGCGACCGTTACTCGTATAGACGATATCGTTCAGATGATTCCCTACAATGTAATGTCTCTCCCTGCCTTGGTAGTGGATGAAAAGGTGGTGGCCAAGGGTAAAATTAGCGACGATGAAATTCGCAAGGTGCTGGGTTAATATGAAAATTCTCGTTTTGTGTACAGGAAATCGTTGCCGCAGCCAAATGGCTCATGGCATTTTGCAGAATCTGGATTCTTCGTTGGTGGTGTGTTCCGCTGGCGTAAAGCCCGCGCAGGAAGTGCATTCCTTGGGCGTCAAGGTAATGGCGGAAATTGGCATTGATATTTCAAAGCATTTTCCGAAACATGTTAATCAGTATTTGAATGAGCCTTGGGATTTTGTCATTACGGTTTGCGGTGGAGCGAAGGAATCTTGTCCGGCGTTCTTTGGGCAAGTTGGAGAACGCCTGCACATTGGCTTTGACGATCCCGACGCTTTCAAGGGAACGGAGGAGGAAATTCTTCCGGAATTCCGTCGCGTTCGTGACGAAATCAAAATGAAGATGGAAGAATTTTACCTGACAAAAATCAAAAATTCCAAGGCGTAAAATCGTGAGGTTAAAATGATTCAGCAGTTTGCAGATTGGCTTATCTATGGCTTGTGCTGCCTGGATGCTGCGTCCCGTTTAGGGGCCGCACTTAACTTCTTTGTTTACGATTCCATAAAGATTGTGCTGTTGCTTTTTGCCATCAGTTTCTTGATGGGAATTGTGAACGCCTATTTCCCGGTGGAGCGACTTCGCAATTTCTTGACGACTCATAAGCTGTTTGGTTTGCAGTATTTGCTGGCTGCACTTTTCGGGGCGGTAACGCCTTTCTGTTCCTGTTCCAGCATCCCGCTGTTTATTGGCTTTGTGAAAGGAGGAATTCCTCTGGGCGTGACCTTCGCGTTCTTGATTACTTCGCCCTTGGTCAATGAAGTTGCTGTGGCCATGCTTGCTGCAACATTCGGCTGGAAGGTGACTGTGATTTATGTGGCCAGCGGAATATTGATGGGGGCGGTTTTAGGAGCAATCCTTGGCAAATTTAAATTGGAGAGATTGTTGAGTCCATGGGTGCGGCAGATTCAGGAAATGTCTATGCAAGCGGCAGTGAACTCTGATGCGGCGCAAGCTGACTCCCTGCAAGCCAGTGATGAAACTCCGCGATACTCCTTTTTCCAACGGCTTCCTGGAATTGCCAAAGGTTCCTTGAGCATTGTCCGTGGTGTCATTCTTTATGTGGTTATTGGAATCGCCGTTGGTGCGGCCATGCATGGCTATGTGCCTACAGGATTCTTTGAAAATTATCTTTCTTCGGAGCACTGGTACGCCGTTCCCCTGGCTGTGATTTTGGCGGTGCCCATGTATTCCAATGCGGCTGGCGTTGTGCCCATTATCGAAGTGCTGGTGGCAAAGGGCGTTGCCATTGGAACTGCGCTTTCCTTTATGATGGCGGTGGTGGGGCTTTCGCTCCCTGAAGCCATGATGCTAAAGAAAGTCATGTCCCTAAAACTTCTGCTGATTTTCTTCGGGACAGTAACCCTGAGCATCATTGTGCTTGGACTGTTGTTTAATGGGTTTGGAATATATGCAACAAGTTGTTGTGTAAACCTGTAATTTTAGACGATTTTTTGTTTCTCGCCCCTTGACCTTGAGTTAACTCTAGGTATTATATTAAATCACTAGTGTCCACTAAAAATTTAACTTAAAAACAGGCTGTCAAACAAATCAAGTGTGATTTCATCTTCCTTTTCCTGTTTTTCGGTCTTACAGACCGCTAAAAGTT
>JAZLIJ010000160.1:0-3625 GCA_045617325.1 Fibrobacter sp. | reverse complement strand
CAGGAAGACGACGTTCTGGACACCTGGTTCTCCAGCGGTCTCTGGCCCCATTCTACCATGGGTTGGCCGGAAAACACCGACACTCTTAAGAAGTACTACCCCACTTCCGTGCTGGTGACCAGCCGCGATATCATCACCCTCTGGGTGGCTCGCATGGTGCTGTTCTCCCAGGAAAACATGGGTACGATCCCGTTCCACACCGTTTACATCCACCCGAAGATTCTGGACGGCAACGGCATGACCATGAGCAAGTCCAAGGGCAACGGCGTGGACCCGATGGATATCGAACGCAAGTACGGTACCGACGCTCTCCGCTTCGTGATGGCAAGCCTCTGCACCGACAACCAGGACGTGCGCCTCCCGGTGAAGAAGGAAAAGCAGGAAGACGGCACCGTCATCAACACGAGCGAAAAGTTCGAAATCGGCCGAAACTTCAGCAACAAGATTTGGAACGCCTGCCGCTTCCTTTATCCGCAATTGGAACAGGCCGGCGCCCTCGCCGCCGAACTCCCGATGGACAAGTCGCTCTTCGCTCTCGAAGACAAGTGGATTCTTTCCCGCTTGCAAACGACCATCAAGGATGCCACCCGCATGCTCGAAGAATACCACTTCGCAGAACTCGCCGGATTCCTCTACCGCTTCGTGTGGGACGATGTTTGCAGCCAGTACTTGGAAATCAAGAAGGCCGTAATCAATAGCGAAACCCTCACCGCCGAAAAGAAGAACGCCATGGCAATCCTCAGCTACGTGCTGAAGAACGTCCTTGACCTTCTCCACCCGGTGATGCCGTTCATCACCGAAGAACTGAACAGCATTTTGTTCCAGGGTTCCGAAATGGTGATCAGCCGCCCGTGGCCGACCGCCGACGAATCCCTCATCAACAAGGACATCGAAGCAGCATTCGACCAGGCCTTCGCCGTGGTGGAAAGCGTTCGCGGTGTCCGCGGCCGTTACAGTGTTTCCCCGGCTACCAAGCTGAAGGCTGTGGTAAGCGTTGATGACGCTGCTACCGAAAAGTCCGTGAATGCATGCCTTGCCATCATTACCGAACTTGGCGGCATCGAAAGCATTACTGTTGGCGTCAAGGCAGACAAGCCCAAGTTCAGCGCGTCCGCCGTTGTTCCTGGTGGCGAACTCTACATTCCGCTGGAAGGTATCCTTGACCCGGCTGCAGAAATTGCACGCCTTGAAAAGGAAATCGAAAAGGCGAAGGGATTCGCGGCAAGCATCGAGAAAAAACTTTCTAATCAGAAGTTTATTTCAGGAGCTCCAGAGGCTGTTGTAAACGCTGAACGAGTAAAGTTGGCCACGCAGCAAGATATCATTGCAAAGAACGAAAAAGCCTTAGCAGAACTGCGTTAAACTCGACAACGACAAATGCGTAGGGCGAGAGTCGCGGGCAAGTTTACTTGCACATGACCGAACCCAGCATTTGGTACTTGAGCGAAGCGAAAGTACAAAAGTTCGTCAGCGGCGCCCCGGAAGCCGTGGTGAACGCCGAACGCACCAAGCTCGCAACGCAGCAAGACATCATTGCCAAGTGCCAGAAGGCATTGGAAGAGCTGAAGTAATTCACTAGGCCAAACCAGCTTAAAAGAGGACGTCCAACAGGACGTCCTCTTTTGTGAAAAAATGTATATTAACGATATGGCTGATGAAGAGTTGAAAAAATACAGGCTAAGCTCTATGGAAGAACCTTCCGACGAACTGCTGGAGGCTCTTATGGAACGTGTCGGCGCTGCAGCCAGTGAATCTACCTCCAAGGCAAAGGCCGCCAAGCAACGTATGCTGGCGGACGTTTTGGTTCAAATCGCCAATAAAAAAGCACGTTGGGGCTTGTAATGCCAAAATTGAAACCAACTCTCTGCATTGTAGCCGGACCCAATGGATCGGGCAAGACCACTACAACCATCCAATTGTTAAACAACGAATGGGCAGCAGACAGCGTTTACATCAATCCAGACAACATCGCTCAAGAAACCTTTGGCGATTGGAATTCGTCAGAAGCGATTTTGAAAGCCGCACAACTTGCCACGGACATGCGCTACAAATGTCTTGACGAAAAAAAGAATTTTGTTTTTGAAACTGTATTTTCGTCAGATGAAAAAATTGAATTTATCCGCAAAGCAAAAGAAGCCGAATTTTTCATCCGCTTTTTCTTTGTTTGTACAAACGATCCAACAATCAATGTTCTCCGTATAACAAACCGCTATCTAAACGGAGGGCACGAAGTTCCCATTTCTAAAATCATATCGCGCTACTACAAATCGCTTGCCAACGCAGCCCTGGCATTTTCACTGGTGGACAGAGCCTATATCTACGACAACTCTATAGAAAACAAGTTGCCTCAATTGCTATACCGCATGGTCGATGGGAAATTATTCAAAAAATACGTGGACAATTTGCCACAGTGGGCCGCCAATTTGGTTTAATTCACGTTGAGTTCGACAGACAAAGCGTAGACCAAAAGGCGCGGCAACCAAGGACGGTTAAAAGAGGACGTCCAACAGGGCGTCCTTTTTTGTGAAAAAATGTATATTATGGATTGAGCATGGACTTAAAAACGCTTGAATTCGTGACGTATTGCATCGGCCAGCTCTCGTTGTTGCTGAAACTTCCCCAACGAGAGGTTTACAAACGTTTGAAAACATCTGGAATCCTGTACGATTACATTGTTCCATCTTATGACGTTTTGCATACTTTCGGTTCACGTTACCTCATGGAAGACATCATGGATTTCATGAAAGAGAAAGGGGTGCTTGCAAAATAGAAAGCGAACAACTATGACAGAAGCGAGTGCGCAGGTTTTAAAAAGCGCTCAGTGCGCAAGAATCATCGCCTGTATTAGCGAGATGTTCCATGTTCCTTTGCAGGACGCCGCCGATATCTACTACGAGTCCGAGACGGCGAACCTGATTGAAGAAGGAGTCGCCGATTTGCATTGTCGTAGCGACAAATATCTGGCCACAGAAGTCTGGATGGAGCACTTGCAGGGTTAGGACCCAGGCAATGCGTAGACCAAGAGAAAAAATGTGCGAAAACGCTTAACGTCAAATAATCCTACATTGAAACGGCATTACTGATATAGCTTTCTCTCACGAATTCCTGCAATATCATATCAGCGAGATCATCAGGGATAAAGATATATTCCATTTTGCTTAGAGCAGCCATTTGCTTTGCATATTCTACCTTCGCCTGAGTGGAAGGGGCATTCATTAAATGACGTCCCTTGATTTCAACGATATAGAATTTTCCATCCTTATCTTCAACCAAAAAATCGGGGTAATAAGAACGAAGCGAATGAGATTCCGGATCAATGTAATGGACGTAGAAATTTGACTGACCATTTGTCAACATTCCCGTAAACCAAATATGCTTAATTTCATTGTTACCGATAAGGTTTCTGATAAAGAAGTCCTTTTCTGGAATGGAGTCGAAGCCATAACCGGACAAGTCAAAACTCTTTTTATTTCCTGTCTCGGTTTGGTTATACGCACAATACTTTGCTGCTGAATCCGAAACGAACATATCGTCACTAAAATGCATTGTATAATATGCAGATTCCGGACCAGGACCATTTTGTGGAGGATCCTTTACGATATACTTTACAACTTCCTTGATTTCT
>JAZLIJ010000159.1:0-11059 GCA_045617325.1 Fibrobacter sp. | reverse complement strand
CCTTTAGGAGTTTAGTTGAGTTATCCTCTTTGTGGAAGCTCTTAGTGTGAATTGTCTTCGAAGGAGAGAGGGGCCCGTGCGGCGTGCTACGCCTTTGGCGTAGCATGCCTTGCGCTCGGTCATGGAAATGCAAGCATTTCCGCGACTCTCGCTTGTTTGGCATCTCGCACAAATCCGTAAGCCGAAGCCAACAGCCAAACTTGTTTGGATACTGGAGAGGCTTGGATTTGGGGTTTACCCCACTCCGAGCTGGGGCCCCGCCCTGCAAGCAGTTTACTTTTGCATTAAAACACGGAACTTTGCAGGTGAACCAAAAGTTCCCAAACAAAGCCTTAGGTAAAAATCTTATTTGCACATCCTAGTTTGTTCAGAATCAAACAGATTTTTCTTTTTTCGCCCCCAAAAAGTAATTTCAGCCCCATTTTTCGCCAGACAGACAGGTAAACCACCCAAAAAACGAAACTTTACAACACGTCTCAACGAGAGTTTCACTCTTTTACATTTTTTTCGGGCTTTTTTTGAACATTTAAATATTTTTTTTGCAAACACATTCCCTTTGCATTTGTTATTATTCAATCATGCGCTTAAAAACATTCTACTTTCTGAGTTCACTGCTATTCGCGTTCACCACGAACGCTTTCGCCCAATATGATTCCTCCGAAGGAAGCGGTTCCGACGACGATTGGGTTTCCACCGAATCAAGCCAGCCCTCCAGCACAAGTAACGCAAGCTACGACGGCAGCGCCGACAGCGAATTCGCAAACGACGAGGAATACGCAAGCGCATACGCACGCTACAAGAATCAGACTACATCCAGGTCCGAAATCAGCAGACAGCGTTCCGAAGGCTTTGCGAGATCCGTCTACCTCGGCATTCGCGCACAAGGCGGCACAAACACATTCTTCGGCAAGAACTCCAATGGCTGGGGACTCGGCTGGCAGGCAGGCGGTGGTCTCATGATTAAGATGGCCCTTCCCGTCAAGAATTTAAGCCTCACTCCAGAATTGACATTCAACTACCGCCACTACAATTACGAAAAAGACATGGAAGCCTACACCAACGAGGCTTTCATCAACATCATGTTGTTCGAATTTCCCATCATGTTCCGCTACACGCTCGAAGACATGAACATGTTCATCGGTTTCGGTATCAACTTGGGACTCGGGTTCATGGGCAAATCCGAACTCACGACAACACCCAACAGCGATGCCAAGGGAAGCGGCATTACCACCAAGCAGAACAACCCCATTAAAACTTCAAGTATGGAAGTTGGCGGCGCCATCGATCTCGGCTACATGCTCACACGCTACGTTCACATCAACATTCGTTTCGTACAAAGCTTCACAAACCTTTTGAACAAAACATTGACCGTTCCGCCTTTCGACAATTCCAACCTGATGACGTTCAGCGCAACGGCAGGCATTTCCTACCTCTTCTAAAATTCAATCGCACAGGAATCTGCGAACCTTTAAACGAGAAACCCCGGCTTAGCACCGAGGTTTTTCTTTTTAATTCTATTTACGCAGAGCGTTAAAAGCCTTTCATACACAAATAAGCTCCAATCACAGCACGCAAAAATTCAATCGTTTCGCACTAGGGAGACAGCAACAAAGCGATAAGTGTAAAAATGAAGGTGAGATATTCTCCTTTCAAAGACGCGCTACATCAAAATAAAACAGAACCCCGTAGCTTTACTTATGCGTTGCGCGCCACCGACGAAGCTTGGCGATTTCACCCACAATCAAGCGGCGTTCCACTTGCGGGAAGTTTTTGTTCGGCCTGACAGCATCCTTGTAAATCGCATCGGCAAGTTCAGGTTCGCGCGCAAGGAGAGCGATGAGCACAGAGTTTCTCAGAAAATACTCGTCCATAGATTTGATTTCGTATTTTTCATAGAAATCATTAACGAGTTTTGCAGCAGCAGCGTAATCCTTACTTCGTGCAACTTCCAGAATGTTAAATTCATCCACGAACGACACAGGAAAAGCATCCAGATTCACAAGCTCGCGCATTTTTCGATAGATAGAGTTTGTATCACGAGCTTCCATCGGAATTTCACGAATCCACTCGATGTATTCCTCACGGAATTTTTCCCATTCCTTAGAAGATTCATCAACAACAGGGAGCATGGTCGGCACCACAGCAAGCAACTTTGCAACAGCAGAATCCGCAACCAAGGAATCGCCCCGTTCCAATCGACGAGCGCGCTCCCGCACCAGTGCATCTACATGATTTATATAGGCCCAAAGGGATCGTTCGCGGTACGGTTCATGAAATTCCATCATAGCCTTCACACGGGCAGGGCGACGCAGCGCGTAATCCGCAGAATCCAAATATTCAGGCCAACAGATTTCGCATGAATCAAACACCTGTACAATGCGCGCCGTAGAATGAACAAAGCGAGCTTCCTCGGCGCGGTTATCCACCATCGGCGTAAAGATACTGTTCGGTTCAACATCATCAAGGAGCGACTTCACCATCTTTGATGTAAAGAGGAAGTTCCTTTCGCCAAAAAATTCCGGATCGCGGTGAATCCGTTTAAATTCCTTAATCAAAGTACTATCGGTGCTAAAACGGCCAATTCCCTTTTGGAAAACAGGTTCGTCACTGGCGATGATGATGATGTCAGGTTCTTCCTCGGGAGCCTTGTACAGAGAAACGTAAGGGAAAGCCTTGTCTAAAGCCTTCAAAATATTCAAGAAAAGCGGATCATTAAATTCATAAGTCTGAATCCACTGTACCCAGAGTCCGCCCGGCTTCATGTAGCGGCGCATCTTCGTATAAAATTCATGGCTGAAGAGGCTTGCAACACCGCTCACCCACGGATTCGAAGGGACGCTTATCATCATATCGTACTGGCGGCGGTTCGTGAGGAAAAACGTCTGCGCATCGTCAATGTAAATGTGGATTCGCGGGTCGTCGTAGCCGCGCGCATTCCACGGATAAAAGCCTCTTGCAAGGTCCATCATCTCTTCTTCGATTTCTACGCAGTCAAAATCCTTCAGGAGCGGATCGGCGAGCAAATAATGAGCGCCCATGCCGCTTCCAAAGCCAATCATCGCGGCATCGTACGGTTCCGTCTTCACGCCCATGGGCATAAACGCTGTCGCAGCCTGCGTCAGTTCGTCACCCTCGATAGGACGGCTACGGTCTTTTCGCAAACTCGCATCGGCCTTTCCATTCGTCTTTACATAATAATGCACGTTGGATTCATGGAAGCTGATAGTCGCCGTCTTGCCGTCGCGCACCGTAATCTTCTCGTTCAAGTGCAAATCCTTGTAAGAGCGGAACGCCCCCGATGTAATGAGAGCCGCATCGAAATTCACGAACAAGGACGGCAGCACCATGAATGCACCCACAACGTAGAACATCACGCTGTAGCGGAACTTTTTGCGGTAAACGGCAAGCAGCAAGAATCCGATGGCAAAATCGAGAATAGCGGCAAGGACAAGCGCCCCCTTCAGCTGCAAAAGCGGCAGCAGCAAGAGTCCGCCACCCGCCGAACCGAGAATGGAGCCGACCGTATTCCATCCATAAACTTTACCGATAGGCGCCTCGCTCTTGAACGCACGCGTGAGAATCAGCGTAATGAGCGGAAGAGTCATCCCCGCAAAGAAACTCGTCGGCACCATCCACAAAAGCGAAAGCACATACTTGAAGATGCTCCAGGCCACATAGCCATCCGCAGTACCGCTGAAAATCAGGTTCGCCGCATTCATCATGTCCCAGAACGGCTTGTGGAAATACAGCGTGCAAAGCGCAAAGAACGCCATGAAAATCTGCGCAAGCGAAAGCACCACGAGGGAATCCTTCTTAAGAAGCTTTCCGCTGACGGCACTTCCAATCGCAAGTCCCAGAATAAATGCCGAAAGCATCTGGTCGAAGCTATGACTCGACGAGCCCATCAAAAGGCTAAGGAGACGGATCCAGACAATTTCATATACAAACGAGGTGAGCCCTGTAATGGCTGCAATCCAGAACCACGTTGACTTCGGCGGCATCGGAAGATTGTGCTCGGCGGCAAAGTCCTCGTTCTGCGGCGCCATCGAGTCATTGCTAGCATCCTCGTCATCCACTTCGGCAGTAGGCGAAAACGTGTAGCCGATAAATCCGAAAACAGCGGCAAGCAAGAAGTTGATGGATGCGGCCACGCACAAAGTCGCATGGTTCCCCAGTTCGGGAATCAGAAGATAGCTCGTAAACAAAATGCCAATCGCAGAGCCAAGGCTATTTGTAAAATACAGCATCGGGAGAGAGACCTCGGCGCCGCTCTTGCGCATGAGACCTGCCGCAATGAAGGGGAACGTCATGCCGACGGCAATCGCAATCGGGAGCGTCGATGCAGTCGCAAGAACCACCTTCACAATCTCAGCCCCGGTAAAGCCGAGCCCCGCCGTAAATTCGCTATCAAAGAAAAATCCCGTAAGCAGATTGTAAAGCGGATGGTAAACAACGCCGCCTATGCCAATCACAAGCTCGACCGCCGCATACCCGAGAAGCGGACGACGCACTTTTTCTACAAGTTTACCAGCAACAAAGCTACCTATCGCAAGCCCGCCCATGTAAATACAAAGCGTGAGCACCTGTCCATAGCTGGAGTGGCCAAGAAAGAGTTTCAGGTAACGGGCCCACGAGCCTTCGTAAATGAGACCCGCAAAACCGGAAAGGGCGAATAACGCATAAATAAGAATGTTCATAATTAAAAAATCGCCTCTTGCAAAAAAAATGCAAGAAAACTTGTCCCCAAAAACAGCATAAGAAATCTATACAAAAAAAGACGGAATATTACATTTTTCGTATAAAAAAATGCAGTTGTCATATAAACAACTGCACAAGCTTTTTTCTAGCGCAAACAACAGAAGCGAATCACTCTTCGCTCTTCTGCACCACTTTCCACGGGGTGAGGCCAACCACGTTATCGACCGGCAAGGAGAAGGCTATTCCCTGTCCCATCGTGTCAAGGCCAGCCTTCTGGTAAAGCGCATGCAGTACGGCATCCTTGATTTTTATATCCACAAGAATCATCACCACTTCCTTCTCCGGCTGGATGGCGATGTGGAAGAACGATTCCGCCTCCTTGTTCGCAGTGCCACGGCCGCTCAAAATGGTCCCGCCGCGGGCGCCCGCATCCTTTGCGGCAGCCATCACAGTCTCCGAGAATCCCTTGTTCACAATGCACATAATCAGTTCGTGACTATTCATATTCATTTTAAAAATTCCTCATCAAGACCGGTTATCGCTTAAAAAGTTGAAGATGGATTTTCCAATGACGCTCGCCATCGGTACCGTATAGGCAATGCCCTTGCCACCAGGAATCGTCCTGAATTTTTCATCAAGGCCTTCAAGAGCCTGCGGCAGTTTGTTCTCGCCAATCACGCTAAAAATAACCGCACGTTCCGGATCCGCAAGACCAATCGCCGCGAGAATTTCGCGTGGCGCCGTTCCTTGACCGAAAAAGACGAACTGCATGTTCGCACCGAAGGACTGGATGTAATCCATGTAAAAGTCAGCCTTGGCGCGGGCGACAGTCGTCACCAGGATTTTCAGCCTGTTCATGGAAACCTTGGAATGAATATTTGCAAGTCCAGCCATACGTTCCCCTATACAAAGTCGATAATCTGTTCATCGTCGGCATCCTGGATGCGACGCATCATCATGCGGTTGCGCAGTTCCGTCGAGACAACTGCCTTGAAGCCCAAAATCTGGATGGTAATGAGCGGAGTCATGGCGACCATGGCCACAACACCAAAGGCGTAACTCAGAATGGAGTCGCCGCCGTCGTGAATCGCGGAGCATGCGCCAATCGCAAGCGGCAAGATGAAGCTGGACGTAAGCGGTCCACTCGCGACTCCGCCGGAGTCAAAAGCAATCGCCGTATAAAGTTTCGGCACAAAGAAGGAAAGCCCAAGCGAAAGGAAATAACCGGGAATCAGATAGTAGATAATCGGGAATCCGACGATGATTCGGAGCATCGAAAGCCCTATCGAAATTCCGACACCGACCGAGAGCGCAATCAGCATGGAGCGTTTCGTCACAAGGCCGTCCGTCACATCCTCGACCTGGCGGTTCAGCACGTGAACAGCTGGCTCTGCAAGCACCACCACCATGCCGATAATAAAGCCCGATGCGACAAGCGCCTTCGGAAGTGCCGCCAGCTGCTGTCCAAGCGAAAAACCAATCGGCATGAATCCGACCGCGACCGCCGTCAAGAAAATCACGAGCCCCGCAAAAGTGTAACAGAGACCAAAGCCGATTTGCAAGAGCTTTTTCCCCGGCAGATGCAACAAGGTGAACTGCAAAATGAAAAAAAACAGCACCACAAGCCCAAGCGCAATGGCGACTTCCTTCGCCACAGAAAGCACCACAGGAACGAAGTTTTCGCCAAGACTTGCGTCAATCGAATACGCCGCCGTCGAAAGTTCGTACGCCAAGTCGCCCTTCGAAAAAATCACAAGACCCATCAGCGCAAGAATCGGCCCTACGGAGCAAAGCGCTATCAGACCGAAGCTGTTTTCACTCGCATTCCTACCGCCAATGGCACCGGCAACACCAACGCCAAGCGCCATGATAAAGGGAACCGTAATCGGCCCCGTCGTCACGCCGCCGGAATCAAAAGCAAGAGGCACAAAGGAATCGCGGCCAGCGGCAAGCATCAGCATGCCGAGCATGAACAGCACCATGTAAAAGAAGATGATAATCGACGAGAGGTCCTTCCTATAGACAATCTTCAGAATCGCAATCACAAGAAACAAGCCGACACCGACGCCAATCGTCAAAATCAGAAGCATCGGCGCCACCGCATTTTTCACCTGCTCCGCCAAGACCGACAAGTCCGGCTCAGCGACCGTGATAAGCACGCCCATGACAAAGCACACGGAAACAAGCAGCAGCAGTTTCTTGGACTTGGTAAGACCCGCCCCGACCTGCTCCCCCATCGGAGTCATCGACAAGTCAGCGCCCAAATTGAAAAGCCCGATGCCAATCACCAGAAAAACGGCACTCACGGCAAAAACGACAAGTTCCTTCGTATTGAGCGAGACAAGCGGCGTAAAAGAAACAGCAAGAACAATCAGCGCTACCGGGGCGACCGAGGTCAGCGCCTCCCTAAGTTTCGAAAATAATATTTTTATCATCATCCCATAATATAGCTATAATTTTCCATCTTCTGACACCCCCTAAAATTTCTAAAACTTTTTTGCAACCGCCCTGCAACTCGGAGCATCTAAACAATCGCAATGGACGAGAAAGTCATCCTCAATAAAATATGTCAAGGAAATCGTGAAGCACTGGGCCTGCTCTGGCAAGCCCATAGCCGTAACGTATTGAATCTCGCTTTCAGAATGCTGAAGGACCGGGACGAAGCCGAAGACATATTGATGGACATTTTCTACTCCGTACCCGATAAAATCAAAGGATTCAGAGGAGACAGTCTCATCGGCACATGGCTTTTCCGTCTCACCGTAAACGCCTGCCTCATGAAGTTGAGGGCGCAAAAAAGACACAAGGAGTTGGAAGAAGAAAATATTGAGACAATCACGGAATCAGCACTCGGCAACGCCGAAGAGCGCATGCCCAGTTGCAACACAGCACTTTTAGAAGAGGCTCTTTCACATCTTCCGGCCAAGACCCGGAGCATGCTTTGGCTAAAAGACGCCGAGGACTTGAGCATCAAGGATTTGAAAGACATCTACAACGAACCCGAGGGAACCATCAAGGCGAAACTCAGCCGGGCAAGGCATTTAATTGTACAATTTTTAAAGGAGAACTCAAGCAATGCAAACATCTATTGATTTCTCGAAAATAACGCGGATTGAACCGAGACCCGATTCCTGGGAGAAAGTTTGCGCACGCCTAGACGCAAAAAAAGACCGGAAAAGCAAGCGCATCTACCTCTACTCCGCAATTCCTTTAGCGGCAAGCCTTGTCCTGATATCGCTTACCGTATTGCTGTCCGTTTTTAAGCAGGATATCCAGCAGCCGGTAATCATTCCAGATGACGAAATTTCCGTCTGGTACAACAGCCTTGACGAAAACGAAGAGGAATCTATTGAAGAATTGGACGCCTACAATTCCATAACACTTTTAATAACGGAAAGTAAATAGAGAGAAACTGCCATGACAAAATCAGCAAAGTTATTCATCGCAAGCATCATCCTTCTCGCCTCTTCGGCAGGATTCTTTCTCGGAGCCTTTGCTTTCAACAATAACGCAAAAAAAGGTATCGAGATTGCCGTCGTAAACGAGTCCAACGAAGCAAAAATTCACAAGAAGCACCATAAGGACAAGCACACCTTCAAGGCGGAATCCGCATACATGGACTCGGTTCTGCAAATCACAAGCGAGCAAAAGGCTGCACTAGAACGTCAGCGTACATCTACAGATTCCAGCTTCAAAGCGCTTTTCAAGCAAAAAAAGAAAGCTGAGAAAAAGCTCAGCAAGGCGCTTATCGAACGCGACTCCGTGAATATTGCGGCGGCTCGCGCAGACGTTCTCAAAGCACAGGAAGCGATGCTCGACCTGAGAATCGAGGGTGTCAAGAACTGGAACAAAATTCTGACCAAAGAACAAATCGAGAAGTTCAGGCAGCTCAAGCAAGAGCGCAAGAAGAAATTCAAGAAGCATTGGAAAAAACACGGAAAAAGGGATTTTGACGCACCGGACGATTCAGCCGAATCAACCTCTTCCGAAAACGCATCCGACGCAGAATAAAAAGTTTCCTTGATAAGCAACAAGCCCCCGGCAGCAATGCCGGGGACTTTCCCGTTTTAAAGAATCACCTGCAAAGTTTTGTGTTTTAATGCAAAAGTAAACTGCTTGTAGGGCGGGGCCCCAGCTCGGAGTGGGGCATGCCCCAAAACAAGCCCCACCAGTATCCAAACAAGTTTGGCTGTTGGCTTCGGCTTACGGATTTGTGCGAGGCCGCACGGGCCCCTCCCCATCGTTGCGCGAGCGCCAACTTAACGGCTCAACCATAAACATGCAAGCATGTTTGCGGCATTCGCCTCGTCAAGTTGTGGCCGACGCTTTATTTTCACAACAACAGCCATTCTTCGTTTTAATTAAATAATCATCTTGCTTATGGCTATTTTATTGCAGTTTTTCCATTCATCTTTATTTTTGCAACTTATCTTGCCACGGACTTTATCCAGTGAGCCGTAAAAACAGCGTCTATTTTCCGCTAGCGTCAAATGACATCCAAATGAATTTAGTATATTTGGGCGCGGTGGAATGGAGACTGCATGGAGAAGAAAGTGAAAGTACGCAATTGGGTTCATTTAGGCGTTATTCTCAGTTTGGCAGCTTGCACTCTGCCATCCGATTCCGACGATATCTACACTCCGGCGCCAAAGTACGGAGCTATCGTAAAAATACCTGATCAAAGTTCCGCTTCAACAGCGAAAGAACAGAAAGCACTTTCTTCAAGTGATGAAGATTTTGAGATTGAATCTTCTACGACGGAGTCGCCCCTTTCTTCAGCAGAAAAAAATTCAGATTCCTCAGCAAACGAGAAACTTTCCTCAGCAGAAGATTCTACAGTGGAATCCTCTGCAACATCGCTTTCTTCAGCAACAGAAATTCCAGCATCATCAGTCAGCGCTCCACTTTCCTCTGTAGCTACACAGCAGTCCTCCGCCACAGGCCCAACTACGTCCACTAGCGTACAACCGAGCTCTTCAGCCACGATACCAACATCATCTGTAGCAGTCGTTGCATCTTCTGCAAGCGTACAGTTTTCCTCAGCGGTCACTCCACAATCTTCAGCAGCAATTCCGGTTTCCTCGGCAGCCCCTATTTCCTCTGCGAATGTTCAGCCGAAATCATCTGCAACAATTCCAACCTCCTCCGCAAACGTTCTGCCGAAATCCTCCGCGGTGCAACCAACATCATCTGCGGTAGCTCCAGTTTCATCTGTCAACACGCCACTTTCCTCGACTGCGGCGCCACGTTCTTCAGCAGCAGTTCCAGCTTCATCAGCAACAGCCCCAATCTCCTCTGCGAATGTTCAGCCGAAATCATCAGCAGCAAATCCAGCATCATCTGCGAGCGTTCAGTCGAAATCATCAGCAGCAATAATTCCACAGTCCTCAGCGACTCAACCCATCTCACAATCGTCTTCATCAAACGCCCCCATCATTACCCAATGCGATTTTGACTTGAACGACACCGAGTGGCTTGTAAAAGTAAGCCAGGAAAATGTTCAGAATATCACATCAAAAATCACATTCAACAACGCTGGTTTCATGCAAACTATAAAATCAGAGCTTTATTTCTACAACAGCGAAAGTGAATGTGAAACGATGAAGGAACAAAAGGTCGAAACTTTATCTTCAACCGAAGGCGTTTCAAGCCTCAATGCAGAATGCGAATACAAGACGCTTGAGATTAACTACACTATTATCGACAAATCTCGCACAATAAACGACAAAGTCCAAATTTACAACGAACTTTGCGCAAATTAAAGGATATTTGCAGCGCTGAATCTTCCTTTTTTCATAAAATGGTGGCCCAAATTATAATCTTTTTTCATTTTGGGCCACCATTTTGTTATTTTATTCAAACTATTTTTGCCATTTTTGCACATAATTCAATAAATTTTGTGTTTTGGGTAGGCCCAAAAGCGTCTTTTTTATCATTTTGAGTCCCTTTATATAGCATAAAATATCGAAAAAAGAAAAAACAGCGTTATTTTATTCAAAAAAAAGTAAGCCCAAAAGACGATTTTGTCCCGTTTTGGGCCACCATTTTGCCAAAAATCGCCTTTTGAGGCAACTCAATAGCGACACTCTACCTACGCATTTGTGTTCATTGCACAATCCCCCGAGTCAAGCTCGGGGTCCCGTGCCAACAGCACGCAAGGTTATGAAGCAGCAAAATGCTTGCATTTTGATATTTCATAACCGCAGCAGCGAACGCCGTAGGCGTTCAATGCTAGGCTCGGAACAAACCTTTAAGCGAGTAAAGCAAAAATGCTTGCATTTTTATTTTCGAGCGCCAGGTTTGGCATTTATGCCATGTCCAAGCAACAATGCGCAAGCAAATCAAGCAATCGTAAACTCGT
>JAZLIJ010000158.1:0-17095 GCA_045617325.1 Fibrobacter sp. | reverse complement strand
GGATTCTCAATGCAAAAGTTTAATGTTTCTGGTATGAGCTGCGCCGCTTGTGTTGCGCGGGTAGAAAAGGCGGTCAACGCCGTTGACGGCATTGAAAGTTGTGCCGTCAGCCTTCTGACCAATTCCATGAACGTGGAAGGTACCGCCGACTCCGCAGCCATTATCCACGCCGTGGAAAAAGCCGGCTATGAGGCGATTGTGCAAAACAGCGCAGGCGAGCCATCGAGCGAGAATGCCACCGGGATCGCGAACGATACAGGGAATGCCGTCGGAACCGCCGACGCCCTGGAAAGCGCAGCCACCGCAGAAATCAACATTTTGAAACGTCGCCTAATCGCCTCCCTCATTTTCTTATTACCTCTGCTTTACTTCAGCATGGGCCACATGATGTTTGACTGGCCCCTGCCCGATTGGTTCATGTCTCCCGACAAGAATCACGTAGCCATGGGTTTGGTGCAGTTGATTTTAGCGGGAATCATCCTTGTCATAAACCAGAAGTTTTTCATCAACGGTTTCAGGGGATTGCTTCACCGCGCACCCAACATGGATTCCCTGGTGGCCCTCGGTGCAGGAGCCTCATACCTTTACAGCATCGCCGTTATTTTCGCCATGACCCGCGCCCAAGTGGTTGGCGGGGTTTCCGCTGCAGAAACCTGGATGGACAACCACTACTTTGAAGGTGTCGCAACCATCGTCACCCTCATTACCGTAGGCAAGTTACTGGAGGCAATTTCAAAGGGCAAGACAACCAACGCCTTGAAGAGTCTAATGAAGCTGGCCCCGCAGCAGGCAACGATTGAAGAAGACGGCGTAGAAAAAAACGTTCCCATCGAAAAAGTTCAGGTGGGATCCATTTTCATCGTGAAGCCCGGCGAAAATATTCCTGTAGACGGCATGGTCTTGGAAGGTTCTTCCGCCGTTAACGAATCCGCATTAACCGGCGAAAGCCTGCCTATCGACAAGAACGTCGGCGACACCGTTACTTCTGCCACATTAAACCAGTCTGGTTATTTGAAGTGCCGCGCCACCCGCGTCGGGAAGGACACGACCCTTTCCCAAATTATTCAGCTGGTCAGCGATGCCGCCGCCACAAAGGCTCCCATTTCAAAAATTGCAGATCGCGTTGCAGGAATTTTTGTTCCGACAGTCATTGGAATTGCCATCGTCACTTTTGCAGTATGGTTTTTCGTCGGCGCAGAAATCGGATTTTCTCTAGCCCGTGCCATTACGGTGCTGGTCATTAGTTGCCCCTGCGCCTTGGGCCTTGCCACCCCAGTGGCCATTATGGTAGGTAACGGCGTGGGCGCAAAACATGGCATTCTCTTTAAGACTTCCGCCGCACTTGAAAATACAGGCAGGACTCAAATTGTTGCATTGGACAAAACCGGCACCATTACTAAAGGCGAGCCCAAGGTAACCGACATCATCGTCGCCGACAATGTTTCCGCAGTCGATTTAATGGACATCGCCAAGTGCATTGAAAGCAAGAGCGAACACCCGTTGGCAAAGGCGATTTTGAATTACGAAAGCGACGAATTGAGCAGCGCAGCCTCCGACACGACTTCCAGCGCAAATCTTGTGATTGAAAATTTTGAGGCAATGCCCGGAAATGGTCTGCAGGGAATGGTAAACAGCCAGCAAGTTTTTGCAGGAAGCTTGAAGTTCATCGCAAGCAAAGTAAATGTGTCAAGCGCCATGACTGCCGCAGCCCACAAGCTGGCAGAATCTGGCAAGACTCCCCTGCTATTCGCCAAGGGCAATTCTCTGCTGGGGATAATCGCTATAGCAGATACCTTGAAGGATGACAGCAAGCAGGCCATTGCAGAACTGAAAAGCATGGGCATTCACGTGGTGATGCTCACCGGCGATAACGAACATACGGCAAACGCCATCGCAAAAGAAGCAGGCGTAGATGAAGTTGTCGCAGGAGTTCTTCCCGACGGAAAGGAAACCATCATCCAGAAGTTGCAGGAACATGGCCACGTCACCATGGTTGGTGACGGCATCAACGATGCCCCGGCCCTGACCCGCGCAGATGTAGGCATGGCCATCGGGGCGGGGGCCGACGTGGCCATTGACGCCGCCGACGTAGTTCTCGTCAAGAGCAATTTGCTAGATGTTCCCGCAGCCATTCGCCTGAGCCGTGCCACCATCAGGAACATTCACGAGAACCTCTTCTGGGCATTCATCTACAACGTCATCGGAATCCCTCTGGCGGCAGGCTGCTACTACAAGCTTTTCGGATGGAGCCTGAACGCCACATTCGCAGCCCTCGCCATGAGCCTTTCCAGCTTCTGCGTGGTTACCAACGCATTGCGTTTGAATTTTGCAAACATCAGCAGTTCCCATAAGGATAGAAAACTGAAGAAGTTCATTTCAGGAAAAATCATCAAAATCAACAACGATCCCTCCGCAGAACTAGAATCCGACGCGGCACCTATAACAACCGCCGACAACCCCGGATCCAGCGCATCCCCTGAAGCATCGAAATCTGAAGATTCCATGATCAAAACATTCATCGTCGAAGGCATGATGTGCAGCCATTGCGAAGCCGCCGTAAAAAAGGCACTGGAAGCAATCCCCGGCGTAGATTCCGCCAAAGCCAATCACAAGACAAACTCCGTAGAAGTCAACTTCTCCGAGAAGGTTTCTGTCGAAACCATTAAGGAAGCTATTACCTCCGCGGACTATGAATTTAAAGTTTAATTTTCTAAATTTGCAATTATGAAAAATATTGATTCACTCCTGGCATTTGATGCAGAACATATGTGGCATCCTTATGCAGCGTTGAAGAATACGCCTGCACGTTTTTTGGCAAAGTCTGCACAGGGCACCCGCATCGAAACTGCGGATGGATTGAATCTGATTGACGCCGTTTCCAGCTGGTGGTGCGTGGCACACGGTCACAACTGCCCAGAAATTACAGAAGCCATCCGCAAGCAAAGCGAAAAGCTAAGCCACGTGATGTTCGGCGGCTTCACTCACGAGCCCGCCATTGAGCTGGGCGAAAAGCTGGTGAAGTTCTTGCCCAAGGGCTTGAACAAGATTTTCTACGCAGACTCCGGAAGCATCGCCGTGGAATGCGCCGCCAAGATGGCCGTGCAATATCAATATGCTTTGGGTAAGCCCGAACGCTGCAAACTGGTCGCTTTAAAAGGCGGCTATCACGGTGACACCGCAGGCGCAATGGCCTTAAGCGATCCCGATGGAATGCACACGCTGTTCCGCGGCATCATGCCCCACCACTACTTTGCGGAACGCCCCAACTGCCGCGCCGATGAACCTTGGGACGACGCTGATTTTGCCTCCATGGAAGCGGTGGTCAACGAGCACGAAAAAGAAATTGCAGCCGTTATTTGCGAGCCTATTTTTCAGGGCGGCAACGGCATGTGGCTTTATAACGCAGGCTACCTAAAAAGGCTGCGCAAGCTGTGCGACGAAAAAGGCATTCTACTGATCTTCGACGAAATCGCCGCAGGCTTTTACCGCACCGGCCCCCGTTTCGGGATGGAACACGCCTGGTCCGCAGGCAGTTCCGCCAACGCCTACGGAGACTGCGCCGACGTTCTGCCAGACATCATGACCATCGGCAAGGCTCTTACCGGCGGCCACATCACCATGGCAGCCTGTGTTGCGTCTGAAATGGTGGCTGACACAATTACCAACAGCAGGATTTCCGCCTTCATGCACGGGCCCACCTATATGGCAAACCCGCTGGCCTGTGCCGCAGGCATCGCAAGCCTGAATCTTTTTGAAAGTCGCGACTACGCAAAGAACGTCGCCCGAATCGAAAGCCGCCTTCGCGCCAACCTGGAACCTCTCCACAATCTGGAAAACGCCGCAGACGTCCGCGTTCTCGGAGCCATCGGCTGCCTGGAACTAAAGGCTATCCCCACCTCCGACGACATTCTCCGCGTCATCAAGGAAACCGGCGTGTGGCTCCGTCCCTTCTGCAACTACGTCTACACCATGCCGCCCCTCATTACAAGCGACACGGAAATCGACCAGATTTGCGAAGCCATCAAGATGATAGGCCAGTGCGAACCTGGCCCCATCAGCGATGACGAATTCCACGAATAAAAATATGCCGACGCAAGTCGGCATAGACGTTATAACAGATTTATGGATGATTACAGCAAGCCGTGTTCACGAAGGAGCTGTTCAGCTCTTTCCGCACGCAGTCTTTGCGCTTCAAGTTCCTGCTTGTTCGCCTCAATCTCTTTTTCCTGTTCGGCGATAAGATCTTCGGTGTACTTACGGGTTGAAATGGCGTCGATTCTACGACGTTCCTCCATCTCCTTATAATATGCTTCGATGCGTTCGGCGCTAAAAGCCATAAGGTCCTCGTACACGTTTTCAAAAGGTTCAACCCTAGCAGGGGCTTCGATAAATTTACACAATTCCAGCAGGTTTTGCAAGTACTTGCTTCCGCGCCCCGCATTCTCGCGAATGGCCTGTTCAATGTAATTCAATTGAATCACGCACCAGTGCATGGTATCGAACTTGAACATGCGATTTTCCTGTGCCGAAATATCCAAATTCAAGAGCCATGACGTGTTCGGGAAAATACACTCCTTAGAGATGATAATTTGGTAACACTTCTTTAGATTCCTATACTTCGCACCCTTGATCGCCTGGGACGCATACAGCCGCGCGCCGTAGTAAGAAAGCCGCTTGGCGTAATCATCCTTTTCGGTCCAAAGCTGGACTTCGACATCGGCCTCATCGCCATCGTCCATCACCACCCGCACATCAAAGCGGGAAGACTTTTCTGTTTGTGGGTGACTTGAGGCGCTGACCTCATTAACCAAAGGTTCAGCCGTCCTCAGCTCCTTCCCGATAAGAGTGGACATAAGCTGCCGCAAGTTCTCCCGAGAGCGGGAATCATCGCGAGTGAATACGTACTTGAAAGCGCAATCGGCCAGCAAGGACGCAATTTTAGGCATTTCATTCTTTTTTTGCATATTACCTCCAGAAAAGAAAAAAGAATTTGAAAATTCAAATTCTCTGGAGGTGCCGTAACGCTCAGGTAGGAATATAATAAAGCCGCAGAACCTGTAAAGGGAGTTCTTGTAAAAGAAATGTAAAAGCGAAAAACGAGGGCCTTGCATTTTTCTAAATTTCAACTTGGAAAAAATTATGGACTACTACAGCTTAAAAATGCGCGCCTCCGAAGAGGTCGAGGACGAAACCGCCGAAGTTCTTGCAGACGGAAGTCGCCCCACCCGCGAGCAGCATATTTCCGGTGCAGAACGCATCGTCACTCGTGACGCTGTAGAAGAAGTTTGCCAGGCCATGATCCGTCGCGCCATGAATCACCCCAAGGGAGATCCCGACAAAATCAACATCAAGATCGAGAAAGTCCCCGAAGAGGAAATCCAGATTCTGGACGCTCTTCCCGTGACCCGCGTCGATGTGGACACCTGGCAGGAAGGTTTAGAAAAAGCATTCGAGCTGGTGGAACAGCAATGCTCTGGATTGCTTCGCTGCGCTCGCAATGACGTGAGGGAATGCAATCGCGACAACGTAAAAAACTGCATTTGCGATAAAACGAAAGGCAATATTCAAAACGATGGTAAAAGTATCGCTCGCAATGACGTGAGGGAAGATGTTCGCAATGACGTGAGGGAATGCAATCGCAATGAATCGGGAAACGATCCTCACAACGTCGATTGTCATCCCAGCGATTCCATATGTCATTCTCGCGAAAGCGAGAATCTAGCATTGCTTGCAGACTTCCGCCAGCAACTCCCCGAACTCCTAAAGAGCACTTTCCCCATGCGCGGGGCCATGCTGTACGACATCCGCACCGGCAACCGCTTGGAACCAAATCAGGAACGTGGTGTTCGCGCCACCTACATGGATGCTCTAAAGTCCAACACCGTGGACGCCCGCGAAATCGGAGCTGCCCCCAGCGCAAACAAGAATCATTTTAACGAAGCCATCGTCCTTGCCACCAAGGTGGCGAACGCTCCCGGCATCGTTGCAGAACTTTGCATCAGCGACGACCCCGATTACGTCACCGGTTACGTAGGCAGCCTGGAACTGGGCTACGTCCGCATCATGAAGCTGAAGGAAATGGGCGACCCCAACGGAGGCCGCATTTTCCTCTTTGATTCAAACAAAGCCACCGCCGAAGAATGCATTGACTTCTTGCAAAAGAAAAAAGTGCTGGTGCGTTGCTAAAGAATCAATCCTTAACGCAGCGGACGCTCATTCCATCAAAAGCGGGACGATTACCGGGACACTGAAGATAGCCTGTTCCTTTAAGATAGCAATGAGTCGGAACATAGCCTCCTTCTCTTCCCGTTGAAGTCCAGAAATAAGCAAAATTACCTTCACCGTAAAAATTACCCAGATCGCTGCTGCGGTAACCTGCAGGTAACAGCGTTAAACCGAATTCGTCTTTACCATCTACCCCCCAACCAAAATTAGATTTCATATTACTTGTGCTACCACCAGACATAGCTTTTTCCATTATTGAAAATTCTTCT
This sequence comes from Fibrobacter sp., assembly GCA_045617325.1. Taxonomy (GTDB): domain Bacteria; phylum Fibrobacterota; class Fibrobacteria; order Fibrobacterales; family Fibrobacteraceae; genus Fibrobacter. The sequence goes on along the minus strand of JAZLIJ010000158.1, from coordinate 10,601 downwards.
TTAGTTGGCAAATGCCAACCTTCTGGGCATACTCCCTGCAAAGGGAATTCAACCACACCTTTCAAAGTACAAGTCGCATCCGCACCGCATTGAATGCCATACGTTTCATCCAAAAATACAGAATCAACTGCCGCAGACCAAGAGTACAATCTCCCTGCTATATTACAGTTCGAGGCAACGTTTTTGTAGCACCAAGAACTCCTCTTGAGACTTGGCATTTTTTCTTCATCGTAATAATTCAAGTTTTCAGCCATCCACGTTTGCGTTCCTATTACGGTAGTTTTATAAACATGACCATCTCTAGGGTCAATCATGGTTCCGTAATTCACATTTTCATTGAAATAAACTTCCTTAGGAAAATACCAATTCCAACCAGAAGCATTCCACCCTTTCGCATAGCATAAATAGGTTACGTCTCGGGCTAGGGTTTCGTCATACATCTTTTTTTTCATAAGATCATTTTTCAGGGTGCACCCTTCACCTAAAGGAAGATCGAATTTTGTTGTCGCTTTACGCCAACCGTCACTTTCATCATATACATACGTTTCAGATGATATTGATATGACTGTACCATCTTCCGCAACCGGCCAAGTAGAAATATCTCCGCTATAAACGTCACTAGAAGACGATTCAACAGATGAGCTAGAAATTTCGCTAGACGAGGACTGTTCCACAGATGAAGAACTTTCTGCTGATGACAAGGACTGTTCCTCCGACGAAGAACTAACCTGATTGCTAGAAGACGACGCCGTACTTGAACTAGACCCTACAATTTCGCTAGAACTGGATTCAGACTCAACATTCGAACTGCTAGATTCTGCCTCAGAATCACTAGATTCAGAAACTGAAGAAGAACTTTCAACAGACGAAACGCTTTCGTCAAGGCGATGCCAGAATTCATCTTCACAAATGTAGTCGATCCCGGCATTTGCACTAAACCTGTTCCAGTTCCTTTTGATTTCACCCTGTCGTTTTTCCCCGCAAAGACCCAATCCATAATTATACCACCAGAAGCGCATTGCATATTTTTCAAATGCAGGAACACGGCCAAAGCCCCAGCCTTCCACATTCTTTCGAATGTTTGCAAAACGGTCCTTCAAACATACCGACTCCGCCCAGTCGGCGATTTCAGCTTTCTGCACCTCATCATCCCAAGCGCCATCCACAGCAACGTCATTTGCATATAGGGCCAGAAGTTCACTGAGTTCCGCTTCGCTACGCGCCCCTTGCATCAAGATGGAAATGGCAAGCAACGCGGCGTCACCTTCGCCGCCATTAAACATATCCATATCTTCAAACTGATCGAATTCACCAGTAACATAGAACGACAAGAATATTTCCGTTTCCGCCCGCTTCTTTACGGCAACGACGTCTTCATCAGTCTTAACAAGTTCACGGATACGTTCATACGCAAGGTGAGTCAACAAGTTGATATTCACATGGTCTCGATCTTCCAAGTCCGTTACAGCGTTCAAGGTAATCTGGCTGGCAGATTTTTGCCCCGTCACTTCATTGCGATAATAGCCATGAGCTTCCAGCAAGGCATATTGCGATTTTAAGTTGATTTTCGAAATAGAGAAATCACCCTTATCGCTATTCGTCTTTCCAGCAAAACTTTTACCCGTCTGGATAAAATCAATCCCATTCAGCTCATACAGGTGGACTGTAGAACCCGTAAGGAACGGACCCTTCTGAGAAACACCGGCAACTTCCTTGTCCGTAATGGCAATACCCTTGGTTTCCTCAGTTGCACCACCAGCGCCCTTGTCATTTTTATCGCCACAGGCAGCGAGAAAAACGCAAGCAAACACAAATATGCAAGTCAGCCAAAATCGCCAAACTAAAGTAAGCCTATTTTTTTTCATGGATCTTTTTTGTCAAAGGAAACAACTGTAAATTTAGCCTAAAAACTTGTTCTGTTTCATCGCTTTCTGTAGCGATTGCAACAATTCTGCGCCTGCAACGGGAAAGTTCCTCTTCTATTTTCCCTAACACGCCACTAGCAAGCCCTAAGGTAATCCCGCTAAAGAGGCGATCTGATTCAGGCAATTCATCCAGAGCTTGTAAAGCAAATTGTCCCATTTGCCGATGCATATTCTTCACCGACTTGGGAACATCCCCTAAAGGCCCAGTAGACAGAAATTTTTCGGTCTGATGAAAAAGTCCTTTTTCATCTTTAACAAGCAGCCCGTTGCTCTGCAAAAATTCAAGCGTTCGGGAAATATCTTCGACAGTTGTTTCGGGCAAGCACATTTCTGCCATTTCCGCAACACTTGCATTTGGCATGGCAGTAGCAAGTTCACGCACAACAGGATTTCGCCAAGAATCAAAATAATTGAAGTCATTTTTCTTGGGAACATGGGCTCGGTGCTTTTCACCCAAGGACGTCATTTCCTGGAATAGTTTTTCCTTTTTGACAGCATCCTTAGCGTTGTCGTAATCTACCATCAAGATGAAATAACGGTATTTAAAACCAACAAGTTTCATGGCCGCAGCAACCTGCGCTGCACTTTTTGACGATAGTCGAGTCTTACGATCACAAACTAGCTTTAAGTAAGAAACCGACGCAAAACCAGCCAACGCAGCAAAACGACGCCAAGAAAAATCGGCATTCTTTTTGCGTTCGTTATAGTAGTCCAAAATGTAACTACGGTAATCCTGGTATTCTATTATGGGCTTCATTACTATTTAAAGATAAAAAACGAAATCATTTTCCCCAGGTTTTCTTGTGCTTTTTTGGACGATCGATGGGTTTTAGCTTAACCCAATCATAGTAATTTCGGTAATCAATTTGGTTGCGATAAGTTTCCCCAAAGTGCGCTACAATATCTTCATCGGTGTTCATAGTTTGGTCAATGGGTTTTCCATCTTCATAATATATTGCTTGATTTTCTCCTTCCTGAAAAAAATATTCCGCTATAACTTTAGGAGTCCCGTTTATCAATGCGCTTACTAAAATATCAGGGCAATTTTGACGCAAATTGGCTATTCGCCAATGGTAGCCTCCGCCCACCTTATTATAGTCATAGTAACAATGCAAGCCGAGCCATTTCCTTGGATTGCTGTCATCCTCATATTCAGCCTCGGCCTTAGCCAAGTGACGAATCGTAAGGGTTCCGCATCGTCCCTTCTGCGCATTGGCAACTACCTGCCCTGCATAATGGCAAATAGATGCACCATTTACATTGATAGGGAAAACATCTTTTCCATCAATTGTCCATGCTGTAGTCGTGTTTACGCCACCCTGCCATTTTACCACAATATCGTAGTCTTCGGCCAAGGCGTACACTGAGAATAAAGACAACAACAGGAGAATATTTTTCAGCATTTCAAACTTAGGAAAAGATGGCCTGCAATAAAGCAGGCCGTAGGTCAATCACTATTAACAGCCCTTGTTTTTAAATTTCTGCCATTTTCTTAAAAACGGGAGTTAGCGATTCACAAACAGCAGAAGGTTGTCCATCTGGACCAGTAATAGATGGCTTCCATTTTACATTTCCTGTGGACGCATCCGGTTCAGCAGTAAGGATCCACCTTGAACCTCTAGGACAGTCGCCCAAATCCACAAGGCTTGTAGCAATCAAACCATCATTATAGCTCTTATAAGAAAAGTTAGAAGACTCTGGTATAACAAAACCAATTTGAGTAGCAGAACCGATCTGCATAGATTCAAAATAATAAGCTTCCTGTAGTCTCATATAAGTTGACATACTGGAAGAAATTTCGCTAGCCGTGCTTTTCGCTTTCAATTCACCCATGCGAGGATCTTCCATCATAAGGTTTTTAACGTATTTCTGCTTTTCTTCCGGCAAAGCTTCCATCTTTTTTGCAAAAGCTTCCATCTTATCTTCATCCTTGGAAAGATAAACTTCTACAGCTTCATTGACTAACTTTTCAAGATCAGCATTGCACATACGATTGAAGAGACCGATTGCAACAAGATTCATTGTAGGTTGGCCATCCAATTCCCAGGCATGGAGTTGGAACGAAGACATGTCTTCGCTAAGTTCAAACTGAATCTCCGCCTTTACCGGCTTTCCTTTATATGTAATCTGTCCATCTACATTTACATAGCTCTTGCCATTTTCAGCCTTCAAGCTCTTCCAAGAAGGGGAGCCCATGTAGCCATTAACCATCTGCTCAATGGTCTTGTCGGGGCAAACCTTAAGAGTCCCCGTTTTTACCATAGTAACTTCGGCACTGTCACACGCAGTAAGCGCAAGTGCAGCAAGAACTGGAGAAACCATTTTTATGATCTTTTTCATAGAGTATCCTTTTTTTCAGTGTTAGCAGTCTCTTTTTGCATCTCCGGCAAATCAATTTTTCCTGCCATTTCAATTTGACGAAGTTCTTCGTCATCCAGCTCCAATAGGTACATGCCATCTTTTGATCCAGACCTATCCTCTTTTATAAATCCAAAAACCAGGCAACTAATAGCAACAATCACATACAAGCTCCAATGAACCTCTGTGAAATTTTTTGCAAGAATTAACAAGATTGCCAAAGGGATCGTAACCAGCAATGCGTAATTGGATACCGTTTTGATTTTTCCAAATATTGAATCATTCCGCATTATAACAAAGAAAGCTATTGGAACCATGGCAATAATAAAGCTGACTCCAATATGGAACAAATCAAAATATATGAAGAGTGTTAACGTGAGAAAACTAAAGTTGAATATCGTGCTGATTTTTCCAAACGTCAAATCATTCCGCACTACAACAAAGAACGTCATTGGAATCATCGCAATAATGAGGCTTATGCCAATATGAAATAGGTCAAAATGCAAAAGGGGAGCTAAAGCGAGTAAACTAATTATACAACCAAAGATAAGATTGGACTTTCGATAGTATTTATTCTCGGCTTTATAATTCAAATCTCTTTTAAGAGATTCGTCCAGCTCTGAAAAACGACGCTGTCGAATTTCTTTTTCGCATGCTTCACGCCTTTTTCTCAACAATCTTTTTTCGTTCATAAATCAACCCCGCACGATAGAAGGAAAGTCATAGTCTCCAAAAAGCGTTGTTAGCTCTTTGACATCTTTTTTTCCAATCATGTATAGAAGAGTTTAGTTACTTATGCACATTGTTGATTTTATCTCGGATAATGCGGACTGATTCGTCAAACTTCTTGCTGTCAATTCGCTCGCCAGCGATTACGGCCGGATTGCAAATAATCATCGCAGCAGGTTTATCTCCACCATTATGAATAGCAAAACCTATTTGCTTGGTAAGAACATACTTTACAAAACAAATAACGGCAACAATAAGAGCTATAGCGCCGATTACAATAAATACGTTTCCATCATACTGAGAAAGACCATAAATCAACATGATAAGAAAGAGAACCAATCCAACTACTCCAGCAAAGAATAGTTTGATATTCTTATAAATGCAGCTTGTAACCGAAGATACCGCAGCAAGAGGGATGACCTTTTGTGCGGTTCCTTTCAAAGAAGATTCCACATAATCAATGGAGCCATTATCGCACTTCATAAAAAGCGAACTGTCAAGTTTAAGCAAGTTCAGGAAAAAATTGACTGGACCGCTTTCTCGACATTCCAGTTCCATAAATGTTTCCTGGGTCGGATCAAGCTTAAATTTTTTTATAACAAGGGACATATTTTTCTCCTTTGAGGTTTTTTCATTTATTTTTTTTGTTAGTTCAAAAATTGAGGGATTAGAATCGCCTTATAAATGTAAACAAAAAAAAACAATGTCAAGAGTTTTTTCGTTTTTTTACATTACCATCATCAAAGCCCTTTCGCAAGGCGAAAATTGAGCCTATCAAAAGCACTGCTGCAGCAAAAGAAAGGGTAAGACATGTTAGCATTCTACTTTTCATTTTATACCTTTATTTTTTTCATAATCTAGTTCCATCTAGACTTATTTTGGGAAAAGCGCCCCCTGCATTTTCCCCAAAAATTTCCTCAGGAAACACTTTATTTTTGCATATGAAACGTTTCATAAAGTGGATTGCATAAATCATGAGATTTCAGGAAAACAGAATACATCAATCATCCTTTATTTTTTATACAACGAACAGAAAGCAGATTACTCATCGGAACCGCAGCAAAGTCGTTCTCATCGTGTCCGTATTTCACGCCAAACTGCTTTCGAGAAGCACGCCTATTTTTTTCATTAAAACTTTCATCATGATTTGTCCAAAAATACGCCACTTCTTCCAACCCATCATATTCATACCCCTCATCATACATAGAATCTCCACCCAACGCCCCTGCGGGAAGAATTTCAAACTCATAAAAATTCGTTCCCTTTTTCCAATCCGTAGCAAAAAGCGACACTTCTCCATCATAATCAACATATTTTTTTCGATTATCATAGCGCAACGTATTCACAGAAGCAAACGCAACAAGGTGTTTCCAATCTTTTGCTGAAGGCAATCCATATCCATCAGGACACGCTTTCATCGCATCATCCCAGTTATACAAACGTCCTAGAACATCACAATTCTTTACATTATCATCATAGCACTTTGATTCTTTCGTCTTGAATTTTAAGTTTTCAGCAAGCCAGGTTTGACCATTAGCAAATGAAACAACTTTATATTTATGCTTATCCCTATTATCAACTAGCGTATCTACCGTATAAAGCTTTATGGGTAATTCATCTTCTCCCTTTACGTAAGTAGTTGGCGTATATTTTTGATTACCGTAAGCATAATTGAGGAAAATATCTTTGGATACAACCTCATTTATATTGATTTTTGTACCATCTTCCAGTTCAATTCCATAGTATCCTAATTCTACTATAGCCAAGTCAACATCCGTCTTAAACTGCACAACAATCTTCGATCCCGGGGGAGCAAACGCAGCAAATATTTTTGCGGATTGTTCAACATCATAGCGCTTGGTTTCATCTCCCTGTGCTGCATTTTGCATTAAATATGCAACCCAATGCTTATAAACAGATAGTCCCCGCATTTTATCGGAAACTTTGTCTAAACCATGAACCCAAGCCATTTTATCTAAGCAAAAAGGTGCTTGTTCAGGATAATTCCTATTATACATATCGCATAAAGCATCCACTGAATATCTTCCTGCAAAATTCATCAGCCCCCTTTCATCTACTAGGCCTTTCATTTCCACAACGACCGAGCCGTTGTTTGTTTCTAAAAGATTCCAACTAGTTTTTCCAAACGTAGAACTGAACGCCTTGCCAATAGTTGTTTCAGGATGATCGTAGAAAATAGCATCCTTCAACTTTTTCACTTTTACAAATGATGCCATTCGGGGATCATCTTCAAAAAACGCCCAAAGCAACTCCATGTCCATCTCGGAAATAGAGCCCAGGCGTTTTCCAAGATCCTTGTCGGCTTCAAGAAGTTCCGGAGTCAATTCTTTACCGGCATTTCTCAACTGATCTTTTTGAGATTGAACTGCAGCCGTTTTTTCGGCAAGTCTTGCCAAATCATCTCTGCACATTCTTTTCAGAATTCGATTGGACTGCATTATATCAATTTCACGTCCATCTACCATCGCATAGGATTGGTGGAACGAAGTTCCATCTTCATTAAAGGCAAACTGCAATTCAATATTGGACTTACCGCCCAAGTATTCGGCATCGCCATTTACAATGACCATGGCGTTTCCCCTTTGTGATTCGCCATCACTCCACTTGACATTTTCAAGATAGCCATCAACCATCTGTTCAATAGTCTTTGATGAACATACATTCAGGGAGCTTTGTTTTACATTCTTAACATTGCCGCTTTCACAAGCAACAAGACTCAAAGCAAAAATAGGCAGAACAACTTTGGGGAAACTAGCCATAAGTCACGATCCTTTCTTAGATTTTTTTACAAAGATCTTTCAGACGAGGGAATACTTTTTCACACTCGGCCGCCTTTGAAGCATCCGAAGGTTCAATGACGCATTCATACTGGACTCCACCTTCGGGTTTTGCTTTTGCTGCGATACCCCAGATACTTTCTGTTGGGCAGCCACTTATTTCAACCTTACTAGCGACGGCAATGCCCTTCAATCCATTTGTCGCAACTTCCCGGATTTCGAAAAATTCTGAATAGTTAGTAGATGCGTTAATTTTTTTAATACGAGAATCCGCATTAAATCCGATTGCCGACCAGCTGCCAATTGCTGCTGTCTCTGTTTCATGAGTGCCTTGATGTAGAATGTAGCCGCTAAACGCAAACATAACATCGCCAGCAGCCTTTTTTTCTTCATGACAACCAGTCATAAGCATTGCAGCAGCAAAAGTAAGGGAAAGAGAAATTAATGTTTTGTTTTTCATTTTACGCCTCTATTGTTTTCATTAAATCTAGTTCAAGCCCATTTTGATTTGCGAAAAAGCAAACCACGAATAACTCAAAAAAATCTCTAAGAAACGCTTTGATTTTGCATATGAAACGTTTCATGAATTAAGTTGCGAAAAACACGAGGTGGTTGAACCTCTACTTTGAAGAATCCTCGCGGACCTTGCAAGATTCCTTCCCTGTTGACGCTTAATCATGGCAAATTATCCGTTATTTTATTATTATGTAGCCTCGACCATGTACACCCTTAAGCCACACGCAGGAATTCCCCGCTCCCTCACGCTGATGCTTGCCGTTATGGCAGGCATTTCGGTAGCGAACATTTATTACTGCCAGCCCCTGCTGAACATGATCCGCATGGACATGGGGATTTCGGAATTCTACGTGAATCTTATGCCGGTGCTCACACAGGTGGGTTACGCCCTGGGTCTGCTTTTTATCGTGCCGCTAGGCGACATGATTGACCGCCGCCGCATCGTGCTTGTGAATTTCACCCTGCTGATTTTCGGGCTCATCTCCATCTACTTTTCTACAAACGCCGTGATGCTTCTGGCAGGTTCCTTCGTTACCGGCATCTGCTCCGTGACACCGCAAATCTTTATGCCCATGGTTTCCCTGTTTTCAAGGCCCGACGAAAAGGAACTGAAAACCGGCATGGTCTTAAGCGGCCTCCTTACGGGAATTCTCGCCTCCCGCGTGTGCAGCGGCCTTGTGGGCGAATGGCTTGGATGGCGCTCCATGTTCCTCATTGCAGCCATGATGATGCTCGCCTCCACCGCCATCGTCTTTAAAGTTTTGCCGGGCGTGCCCACCACTTACCGCGGCACATTTTTCAGCATGCTGAAATCCATCGGGGAACTTTTTGTGCGGTTCTCCCAGGCACGAATCTACAGCATCCGCTCGGGATTCGCCTTCGGCTCCTTTCTAGCGCTGTGGGCATGCCTCGCCTTCCGTATGAAGCAAGCGCCTTTCTTCCAGGACAGTAAAACCGTCGGCCTTCTGGGACTCTGCGGAATCGCCGGCGCCTTGACAGCATCCCGCATCGGCAAGTACATCAAACGCTTCGGCGTAGAAAAATTCTGTAACGCAGGCAACTTCCTCATGGCCGCCGCCTGGGCCACCTTCTACTTCGGAAGCAACAGCTACGCCGCCATCATCGCAGGCATCATCCTCATCGACATCGGCATGCAATTTATCCAGCTGGGTAATCAAAGCTCCGTCATGAAACTCTGCCCCGAAGCCACCAGCCGCATGAACACCATATTCATGACCATCTACTTTATCGGCGGCTCCCTAGGCACATTCCTTTCCGGCTCCTTCTGGACACTCTGGGGTTGGAACGGCACCATATTCGCAGGCCTTCTCCTCACCGCATTCTCGTTTATAACAACTGCGGTCAGTTATTGCAGAAAGTAAAAATTTAAGGATATATTCTTTACTATGAAAAAGATTTTTCTCCTTGGTTTGATTTCTTTATTTATCTGGTCCTGCAGCGACGACTCCAGCAACAACACATCAGACAATGATTCTGATTGGGATATTGACAGTTCCAAATCTTCAAGTTCCATCCAAAGTTCGTCTTCCCAAGACTCCCTGAATGTAGAACTATCCTCAGCAAAGGTTGAATCAAGCAGTTCAGTAACGAATAGTTCTTCTAGTGTAACATCAAGCAGTTCAGAAAAAGATGGCGTCGTTTCCTGCAAAACAAAGGCGGAAGACAACTGCATATACGGAACTTTACTGGACGAGCGTGACGGGAAAAGTTACAAAACCGTAAAATTCAAGAACACATGGTGGATGGCAGAAAATTTGAATTACGCCGACAGTCTAAAGACACCAAGCCTAAAAGGAAAAAGCTGGTGTTATGACAACAGCCCCGACAATTGTGAAAAATTCGGCCGCCTTTACACTTGGGCAGCCGCAATCGACTCTATAAAATTCGCAACGGATGATAAAAATCCGCAAGAATGCGGAGACGGAAGAAACTGCGTACAGTCTTGGCCCGATGAGGTTCAGGGGATTTGTCCCGACGGCTGGCACTTACCCGATTACGATCAACTTGCAAATTTCATTATTGATGTAGGTGGCTACGCTACAGCAGGCGTTACACTAAAATCGCAAAGCGACTGGTACAATGACGGAAACGGAAGCGACGCCATCGGATTCAATGTATTGCCTTCCGGCATAAGATTTGAAAATGGTTCTTTCGATAGTTTGGGTGCAGTATTCTGGGGTTCCACAGAAGTGATGAGCGGAGCCATCACATTGTACTTCTACTACGACTATGAATATGCGGGACTCCTTGATCA
>JAZLIJ010000157.1:0-2908 GCA_045617325.1 Fibrobacter sp. | reverse complement strand
GCCTCGGCGGCGGTCATCTTTTCGGATGTTACGATGGCGAAGTAGCCGGCGAGCGAGACCTCCCTCCTGTACACGTCCTTCTTGGCCTTCCCGCAGAGAAAGCGCGCTCCGTCGAAATGCAGGTCGAAGCAGTTGATTATTCCGGCGTGAAAAAACCGCCGTTCCGGAATGGAGGAAACCGCCAGACCGGAACTTTGGAAACCGCTTTAGCGGCTTAACTTCTTATCCAATCCATAGACTTCCCGCATAGAGATGTCCTTGTTGGGGTCGGAACTGCGGATGTCTATCGTATAGGCGTTATGAATGATTCTATCTAGAATCGAATCCGTCAACGGATTTGCCATGCCGCCTAGCTGATCATACCATTCAGAGGATGGATACTGGGAACAGAAAATCGTCGATGTTTTTCCACTCCTCCGGTGAAGTATTTCGAAAATCGTCTTCTGCTCATTTTCGCTTGGCTTCAAGAGCAGCCACTCATCGATAATCAAGAGCGTTGGTTTCGTATACTTCAGCATGGCCTTCGTGAAAGTCCTGTTTTCCCGAGCCATTTCCAGTTCAATCAGCAAGTCGGGCAGACGAACGAAACGGGTTGTGTAAAACTGCCTGCAGGCTTCGTAACCGAATGCGCAGGCCATGTATGTCTTCCCGCTTCCTGTCGCTCCAGTGATGAAGATGTTCCTGCCTTCACGAATGAACTCGCAAGTGGAAAGCCGAGAAATCAGGTCCTTGTTCAGCTTTCGACCGGAGGTGTAGTTGATTTCGTTGATGTTGGCGCATTTCTGTTCAAGTCCCGCGTTTTTTACCAGCCGGTTCTGGGCATTGTTCTTGCGCTGACAATACTCGATATCTACCAGGACGCCAAATCGGTCCTCGAAGGACAATGAAGCATAGCATGGATCGTCCAATTGCGAATTAAAAGCTTTCGCCATGGCACTGAGTCGCATTTCTATAAGCTTGTTTCTTGTGGACTCGTTAGTCATTGTTCCTCCTGTAATAATCTGCGCCACGAGTTATTCCGCGCGGTTTTTCTTCAGGCCCCTTTGTTTTTGCAAAACTGGACACCAATAAGTTCTGGATACTCTTGAATGTCGGAGTGATCCCGAACGTCACAAGTCTCTCGCAGGCCGCATCCAACGCGTCGTCGGAATATTCCTTTGACAACGATAGTACGGCCATGCAACCCTTGTATGCCTGTTGTTCGATGGCCTTACCAGCCAGCATCTTTTCAATGACCGCGAGGACATTGCTGCCTATTTTTCTAGCCCAGTTGCGGAATCGGTCTCCGTCCCATTCAAGGAATTTCTGGTGCTTTTCGGGCATGTGCATTGCCATTGTGCTATATTTTCCCCTGGTGCCATGAATCCTTGCGTGCGAGGCGATCCTGCCCCCGTTATCAAAGATCTCGATGATGGAGTCGGTTTCGCGAACCTCAACTTTCTTGCCGATAAAGCTGAACGGCACCGAGTAAAAGTTGCCGTCAACACAGATATGGTAATTGAATTGGACCGTGAAGCTACGCCATGTGGCGCTTTCGTATCGAGTCCGGGGCAGTGGCAAAAGGAACGTTTTCTCTTCCAGGTCGAACAATCCTTTTCTACTGCCCTCCTTCTTTTGAAAGGGCTTTTCGTTGTATTCCTGCAGCTTTCTTCTGACGGCTTTGTTGAAATCCTCAATACTGAAAAACTCCTCGTTTCGTAGAGCGGCGATGATCCATGTCGAGATGTTGCCGACAGTTCCCTCTGCACTCGCCTTGTCCTTTGGCATGCGGACCCTCGCCGGGATGATCGCAGTACCGTAATGTTCCGCAAGTTCCTGGTAACTTGCATTCAGTTCATCCTCGTGCTTGCGGTTATGCACAACGGCGGTCTTGCAGTTGTCGGGTACTAGGACCTTCGACACCCCGCCGAAGAATTCAAACATGTGTATATGGGCGTCGTTCCACGATTTCTGTTTCTCGTCAGGGAACGCCTCTGCGTATGCATACCGGCTGTAGTTCAGGACTCCGACAAACACGTAAGCCTTCTTCAGTTCACCCGTTTCGGAGTCGATTATGTAGGCGGGATCACCGGCCCAGTCAACTTCAATCTGTTCGCCAGGCTTGCGGTCGACATGCATCGTAGCGCGGCGTATGCGCTCGTCCTGAAGGATGTAATGGCAGAACTGCGAATACATCAGTGGCTTGGCATCCTGTAGCTTGCACTCTTCAAGATATTCTGCCCAAAGAAGCTTCTTGTTCACGCCATTCCTGAGCAGTTCATTCTTGACCCGCTCGTAATCGGGCAGCTTTCTGTCTGTGTTTTTTCGTGCCTCGTTGCCGTTGGGATGGATAATCTTGTCGATTTCATTGTCGGTAAGGCGTTCTTCCAAGGGCCAATTCAAGTTGTGCTCCTTGGCAAGTTTCAAGACCCTGTTGACGGTCTTCTTGGACACCTGACAACTTGTCGCGATGTCGTTCTGGCTTAATCCCAGATTTCGCAACCTGAGGATTTCGCGGTATTTGGTCATTCGACCTCCTGTCTATTTTTTGCACGGAATTGTGCTTGCTAAAATTAGACAGGTTTCCTTATCCCCGGAACCGCGGTTTCCGTTTGACCGGTACACCGGTTTCCATTACTCCGGTTTCACGGTGTACTTTGCTCCGGTATATTCAAAAAAAAGATATTATTTTGTTTGCTGACCCTATTTGAATCACGCCATCATTATTACCCAACCAAAATAATATACTACAAGCTAAAATTATAATAAGGGCGCATACCACCAATGGAATCGGTTTGACAAAGGAACCTAATAGTTTCATGATTCTCTTCATATAAGTATTACTTTGAGTATATACGGTTTTCATACTGTATACATCGGAATACTTTTTTCGATCTTTTTTTAAATCCGTTTCTTTTAACAAGAAATC
>JAZLIJ010000156.1:0-9682 GCA_045617325.1 Fibrobacter sp. | reverse complement strand
AAATCCGTAAGCCGAAGCCAACAGCCAAACTTGTTTGGATACTGGTGGGGCTTGTTTTGGGGCATGCCCCACTCCGAGCTGGGGCCCCGCCCTGCAAGCAGTTTACTTTTGCATTAAAACACGGAACTTTGCAGGTGAGCCTTTTTTTTCGTGAATTCCCTTTTCGTCATTTTCGAGCAATACCTTCTTCGTCTTTTTACGAAGGCGAGAATCAGGATTCGCATGCCGCCACTTCAAAAACTCGCAAACAGACAAAGTTTTTGAAAGAAGTAGTACCGAATACGAAAAAGGCTCCCACAAAAGGGGAGCCATTTTCATACTCGAGGCGGGAGTCGAACCCACGACCCATTGCTTAGAAGGCAATTGCTCTATCCAACTGAGCTACTCGAGCCCGTCCCATTCGCAGGGAATGGCGCAATTATAGTAAAAATTTCGGAAATCATCAAGCGAACAGGCTATGCAGGAACGGAAATCACCCATTTTTACAAATTGTACCTGCCCAATCGTCTAAAATTGTAATTAAGCAGGTACATCACGCAGAATTCAGCAAAAATATGCAATTCCTCCAAAAAAATTTGTATATTTATGCACGTATTAAAATATTCGCATAGCTTATTTTGGCAGGATGCGTCAAGAGGATAACGATGAAGATTATCGACATTTTAAAGCAAGACAAGATGAGCCTCTCCTTTGAGGTGTTTCCGCCAAAGAAGGAAACGAGCTTCGAAAACGTGAAGGCAGCAACCGAAGCGATTGCGGCCCTCGGCCCCTCGTTCATGAGCGTCACCTACGGCGCAGGCGGCGGCGTCAGCCAGTACACCTTGCAAATCGCGAAGAACCTCAAGGAGAAGTTCAACCTCCCGATGCTCGCCCATCTCACCTGCGTCAGTAGCAGCAAGGAAACTGTGCAAGCTCGCATCGCCGACATGAAAGCGGCCGGCATCAAGAACGTGATGGCACTCCGTGGCGACCTCACCCCCGAAATCCTCGACAGCAACCTGGACCAGTTCGATTACCACCACGCCATTGAGCTCATTCGCGAACTCAAGGAAAGCGACGCCGACTTCTGCATCGGTGCGGCCTGCTACCCCGAGAAGCACCCGGAAAGCCCGAGCCAGCGCGAAGATATCCAGCATCTCAAGGAAAAAGTCGAAGCGGGCGCCGACTTCCTCACCACGCAGATGGTATTTGACAACAACCTGTTCTTCAACTTCCTCTACAAGCTGCGCGAAGCAGGCGTCACCTGCCCCGTCCTCCCCGGCATCATGCCGATTACGAACGCGAACCAGGTGGACCGCGCAGTCAAGCTCTCCGGCTCGTTCATGCCGCAGCGTTTCAAGTCCCTCGTTGATAAGTTCGGCAGCGCCCCCGAAGCGATGAAGCAGGCGGGCATCATCTACGCCTCTGACCAGATTATCGACCTCTATGCGAACGGCATCACGAACGTGCACGTGTACTCGATGAACAAACCGGACGTGGCGGAAGGAATCATGAGAAACGTCTCTGCCATCCTCGGCAAGAATTTCATCGCATAAATCCAGATACATTCATAAAGTCGAATTTTACAGGAATCGGGCCCGCAAGAGCCCGATTTTTTTGCAAAGTCAGCGACAAAAAGCTGTTTTTCACAAGCAGCACGGAGCGAAAGCAGGCTTTTCCAATGGGAAAAACCTGTATTTTCATGCAATTCCCTTCAAAAACTGACGATTTCGACATTTTGACCATTCCCCGCACGCAGTCTATTTCCGCATTTAAGCGCAGAACTTCACAAGTGAGCAGCAAATCACCCTATTTTCACAAAAAAGAAAGAAAATACCATGTTCCTTTTTTCCAATCATTTTATATATATTATCTACTAAGCGCCTCCCTTGGTGCGAAAGTTTATTAATAATAAGGAATTACCATGCTCTCTTACGCAGACGCCTACAAGATTGCCGCCGACATCCACAAGAATCAAAAGGACAAGGCCGGCGGTCCGTATATTGATTTTCTCCAGAATGTCGCCGACTACCTCAAGAACAAAGGTGAAAATGAAGAAGTGCAGACTCTCGCCATTCTTCAGGACACGATGACCGACATTACCGGCAATTCCATGGAAGACCTGGTCAAGATGGGCGTACCGGCAGATACCGCCGAACTCATCAAGAAGATGACCTACCAGAAGAACCAGGGCTGGATCGACGAATACAGCTGTCACCTGATGGAAAAGGGAGTCCCCGCCGAAGATGCTACTTACGACGCCCGCGAAAAGGACTTCGTCCGCTTCGTCGAGAACCTGAAGGAAAATCCGATGGCTGCCAAGGCAAAGAGCGCCATCCTGAACGTCCTCCTCGAAGACAAGTACATTCACCGCCAGGAACGTCGCGAACTCAAGACAAAGTTCCGCCTCAAGAAGTACCAGGCAGCAATTGCCGCCCTCGGCGTGTAACTGTCCGCAAATTTTGCGCGGTCTGTCCGCAAAAAATTGAAAGGTCCGCTAAGCGGGCCTTTTTTAGTGGAAAAAGCGATGTTTTAGCGTTCTTCTACTTCATCTGCGAGAGGCACTCCCTAAAGGAATCCTGCTCGTCAACAACATAGAAAAGCGTTTTTTCGTAATCCTTCAGATAGTCCGCGTTTTCCGCCTTGCACAATTCTGGAGTCAGTAATTCAAGCTGCACAGTCCTGCCCGAACATGTCCTACCATCCGATTTCACCGTTATGGAAACATCATTCCAAATCATGTATGCGTAGTCCAAGCTCACCTCGTATATTTTACCATTCACCATAACAATTTCGTCTGTATTCGTTTGACTGATGACGGCAACCCCGTCGGGCATGTTTTTAGACTCGTCGAAGACATCATAAAAATACAAAGACTTTTCACTGGATTCGCCCAACAGATAATTGTGCAAATTCTCGACAAATTCAGAGTTCATGTAGTTGAAGTCGGGATTCATGTCAAACGCATACGTTATTTTTTCCGATTCAATTTTAACGTAGGAAACATAGCCAAGATGAAGCGTTTTCCGTACACCATCGTCATAACCGACATCAAGAACTTTCCAGACACCTTCAAGTTTTCCCGGTTTTCCGCCAAGCAAGATAGCCACATCGTTTCCATAAGATATCAAAAGGGAATCTCCACGGAAGCTGAACTGCATTGTATCCAGATAGGAAGTGTCCCGGCTATCAATCCACTGGATTCCATCGTCCGTCTTAAAGCATCCGCCATCAGTTCCTCCATCATCAACAACAGCCCCCTCGCGAATGATAGTTTGAGATTGAACATGTATCGGGAAGATTATGCGGTCATGAGCCGCAGCAAATTCCTTTTCCAACGGAGACGAGGCATCCTGCGATGTTGAATTTTCAACCAGCATCTGCTTCATGCATGTCCAGAATTCGTCCGCATTGTACCGAATGTAGCGGCCAGCCACATCGGGGTGAGCGTCGGGGAAGCGCAAGTAGTCTGCATTTTCATCATTGCACATTTCCGGAGTTACATTGTATGTACTGAAATGTTCCAGACGGCATTGGGCGTTTCCCGAAGAAACAGTCATCATCAGGTAATCATCAAAGACATGGACGGAATCTATCGTTATTTCATAGGTGCTACCTCCATAGACAAACGTCTCGCTTGTATTCGTCTGCTTCAAAATTTGCACTCCATAATCGCTTGCGTTCGCAGCAGCGCCATAGTAGATTGCATCAGGCCAAATATTCATTGATAAATCTTCCAGCCCCCAATAGAAGCCGTAAATGAACTCCGACTGCATGTAGTTGAAATTCTCTTTTTCTGCCACGCGAATTTCCAGCGCGCGCTCGCCAAAGTTCCAATACTCTATATAAGCGGAATTTCCCAGTCGTTGCCAAATGCCGCGAAGTTCACCGGGAGTACCGCCCACAAAGGCAATCACGGCCCCGTCTTCATTCCCGCCAACCAAAGTCAAGAACAAAGTGTCAAGTGCAAAGGAATAGTTGAATGCACCGCCACCAAAATTTACAGACATGCCCAAGTCATCTTTCCATTGATAGGATTCACCTTGCTTTACGCACCCAGAAGTTACATCAAAGGATATGGACAGGGAACCCGACAAGGTGCCTTCGGAAGAAGCCGTCACATCGAAAGAACCCGACATGTACAATCTCGCTGCAGCAAATCGCTCCTGCAAATTAGACTCCGAAGGCGTACTTACGACAGGCGGATCCGTAGTAAAGCCCGAACAGCCGCAAAGCACAAGAATGGCAACGAACACGAAGTAGCAAAGTGAGCGCATTCGTCCCTGCCAAATTCTGTCAGCGATAGCATCCTTGCGATTCAATAAATTATGTTTCATCTTTTTCCTCCAGTTTCCGGGAAAGCGGAAACATCTGCAAATTGATACGGTAGACGCGGTCGTAGTCTTTCACTTCCGACACGATAGTTTCCAGCTTTTTGCGGAATTCGGCAAATTCCTTTTCGATGCGCTCGTAGGCGCTACGATTAAGGCCGATGGTCATTCCCGAAAGATTGCGTTCCGAAGCGTCAAATTCATCGAGAGCGTCCGCAGCCATCCGCGAGAACTGCTTTTGCATAGACCGCAAAGCCACATTCACAGCCGCCTTATGGTCAGGGTTATTCACCGGGTTGATGCCGACATCGGCTTGCTCATAAGTAACACGGTCGCCATCCCGATGCTCCTTCAGAAGCCCCATCAGGACCATGCGGTCCAGGGCGTAACGCACTTCGGCGGCAGGCACTGTAGGGCAAAGCACCCGCGCCATCTCCAAAGGTTTTGCGCCCGGCATTATCGGAGCAAGTTCCCTGAGCGCCGGATTCACCCAGCTTGAAAAATAGGTGTAGGCGTCGCCACCCAGAATGCGGATTTTGTTGTCCTCCGCAAGGCGCTGCATTTCGCAGTAAGCCTGTCGCTTTTCTTCGCTGGATTTCGCATCGCAGAACTTCACCATGGAACAGAAGTATTCCACATGGAATCCGGAAAGTCCCATGGCCTTAGCGACACTTTCGGCACCGGCACTGCGAAGCCGCGTCTTGCCGTCGCAGACAAGTTTCAAATACCCCGACGACGAGAACCCTGCAAGCTTCGAGAATTCTCTCCACGTAAAAGCAGAAGTTCTCTTACGTTCCTCGTAGAACTCCCGCATATACACGCGATAATCAAGATATTCGACAATAGGCTTCATTTAACTCCTAGAAAATTCGCACCGCCGCATTCAACGAGAATGTCATACGCACATCTCTATCAATGGAAAAGTCAAACGGTAAAATTCAACTCCAAACCGTTTACTTGCCGTACGGAAACTCACTCCCAGATTAGAGCGGAACTGAACGGATTCCATATAGTAATCGGATTCCTCGTAGTCGTTGTAACCCGATATCAAGACACCTTCCGCTTCATTACCATCCCTGTCGCGGACGGTAACAACAGGAGGGTTCATAAAGCCGCCCCCTTCAAAAGTCCCGTCACGAAACACGACACCGACCATATAGTTTGATACAATGCTAAACCGGCTGGAAATCGGGATATTGAGATTCAGGAGCAAGCCCTCGGTAAGTTCCGCAAATTTGTACGAATCGCAATCCGTTGACATGGTCGTGGCCACACCAACATCCAAAAAAAGTCCCGCTCCGATGTATGGCGTAAACGGCTTTACCACCTGCAAGTTCAAGCCTACGCCGGTGGCGTCATAATCGTCATAGCCGGACACATACGGTCCAAGCTTTACATCGAAAGTCTTCCAAGAGATTCCCTCGGCAAGGACCGATGTTACGAACAAAGCAAAAATTACGAATAACTTTTTCATTCCCTACCCTTTAAAAAAAAGTACCCAACACCTATCTGGAATTTTAGCAAATTATAATAGGAGCCATAAGGGACGAATTTTTCGTCCAAGTCAAAAGACAGTGCAGCGCCGAACCTGCCATTGGAAGGATAGATGTCTTCTTCCGAATCCGTAGTCACGTACATGAGACTTGCACCAAGACGGGCACCGAGTTCCAGCGATTTCTGCGGAGCTGCGGCAAAGGTTGCCATGGAAAAAAGCATCGGCATTATAATGAACTTACGCATAAAAAAAAACTCCCAATGTTCATTTTTTTTGCATATAAGTTTCAACCTGTTCTTATTAAAATATAGATAGCGGACATTCAACACACAATACATTCAAGAAACAGAAATTCAAAAAAATTTTGCAAAAACCACTAGTTTTTATCAAAAATTCACAACATTATAAAAATCTATGAAACAAAATGTTTTATGAAAAAAAAAAAATGCCTCAAATTTTTATCGTTAAATAAAACGCTAAAGAGCTAATCAAAATTCCTCTAATAATTCATAATTGGTAATTCATAATTAACACAGGCCACGAACTACCAACCACTTTTCTTGAATTATTAATTATGAAGCTTGAATTATAAGATTTCAGTTACGCGCCGAAGGCGCATCTGAATAACGCGCGAAGCGCCATACCACCACTAACCACTAACCACCAGCCACTAATCACTATTTCTATATTTTTCGGCATGAAAGCTATTACATTGAAAGCCGGACGCGAAAAGTCCGCACTCCGCTACCATCCGTGGATTTTCAGCGGAGCCATCGACGAAGTTGTTGGCGACCCCAAGTTGGGGGACGTCGTAGAAGTTTACAGCTACCACAGCGATTTTCTGGGGCTTGCCGCATACTCGCCCAAGTCGCAGATTCGCGGGCGCTTCTGGACATTCGGGAACGAAGGAAAGAACACGCAAATTGACCGCGACTTTTTCAGCGACATTCTCGACCGCGCAATTGCGGCTCGCAAAAGTCGCGGCTTCGACATCGCGAACAAGGAAATTGCATTCCGCCTGATTAACGCCGAAAACGATGGCATTCCGGGCTGCATCATCGACAAGTACGCCGACATCTACTCGGTGGAAATCCTTGCCGCGGGCGCCGAAGTGAACCGCCAGGTGATTTACGAACTCCTCGCCGAAAAGACGGGCTGCCGCGGCATCTACGAACGTTGCGATTCCGACGTACGCCAAAAGGAAGGCCTCCCGCTCCGCACAGGAACCGTATTCGGCGAAGTCCCCGACGAACCGGTGATAATCAACGAGAATGGAATTCTCTTCCCGATTGATGTGAAGAACGGTCACAAGACGGGCTACTACCTGGACCAGCGAGACGCTCGCCGTCGCATCGGCGAACTCGCCCAAGGCAAGAAGATGCTCAACTGTTTCTGCTATACAGGCGGTTTCGGACTTTACGCACTCCGCGGCGGTTGCGACCACGTTTACCAAGTAGATGTTTCCAAGGAAGCCCTGAAACTTGCAAAAGAAGGCATCATGCGAAACAAGCTCGCCACAGCTAAGGCGACGCATGTGG
The DNA here is from genome assembly GCA_045617325.1 of Fibrobacter sp. Lineage (GTDB taxonomy): Bacteria > Fibrobacterota > Fibrobacteria > Fibrobacterales > Fibrobacteraceae > Fibrobacter. The sequence continues at coordinate 2,339 of JAZLIJ010000156.1, read as the reverse complement.
AAGCGGACGTTTTCCAATACTTGCGCAAGTGCCGCGACAAGGCGGAAACATTCGACTTCATCGTTTTGGACCCGCCAAAGTTTGTGGAAAGCAAAGACAACCTGCAAAAGGGCTGCCGCGGTTACAAGGACATCAACCTGCTTGCCATGAAACTTCTGGCCGAAGGCGGCATGCTCGCCACATTCAGCTGCTCCGGGCTCATGGAAATGGACTTGTTCCAGAAAATTATTGCGGATGCCGCCGCCGATGCACATCGTCGCGTTCAAATCATCGAACGCTTCGGCCAACCCGCAGACCACCCCGTGAATACAGCCTTCCCCGAAGGCCAGTACCTCAAGGGGCTTCTTGTTCAAGTCATCTAAAAAGAATCATTGAACATTTGAGTTTGTACAAAATAATGTACAAGATTCAGCCGCAGAAATGCGGCTGTTTTTATACTACGAAAAAGAAGATGCAAGAAGAGACGACTAAAACGGTTCCCCAGATTTTTTCAACCACAGGACCGATTGTCTTAAATTCAACGTTTTCCATAATTCAGGCCTCCGAACCCAAATCAAGCAAAGCACCACACATCGCTTGATGTTATTAAATTACCCTTTTTCACAAAAGAAAATTCACGTGTGACGCATTTCACGTGGACGAATTGTCAAAGTTCCGTATTGGAATAATACCGAACGAAAATATTCGGAATGGCAATATTCTTTATTTTGAAATTACGTTCAAATTAATTTTTATCCAGCACATGTCTGCGCCACTTGCCGCTTTTCCAGCGCCACCAGAATATCACCGGTGCGGTTCCATACATGGCGACAACGGCAATCCACGCGTGATGCGCCTCGGCGCCGAAAACGTAGGCAGTAATGTAGAGCGCAAGAGTGACGCACCAGTTCATGATGGCACTCGCAAACATCACCCAGACAGTATCGCCTGCACCACGGAGCGCCCCCGCGTAAATCACCAGAAGCACTTCCACAAAGATGTAGATGATAGCGATACGCAGCATGAAGATGCTCATCGGGCGAGCTGCTTCGAAAATGGCGAAAGCATCCGCAGTCGCTGTAGCCTCCGGCTTGAAAATATCCACCAGCACTCCTGGCAAAAACACAAACAGCGAACCAATCAAAAGCGAATAGCACCAGCCGATTTTAAGTCCGGAGAAAGAGGATCTCTTGGCGGCAGCCCCCTGTTTTGCACCGACAAAACGCCCGACCAAGCTCGTCGAGGCGACTTCCAATCCCATCAGCGGAACGTAGGCGACCATGTCCCAGTTGAACATAATGGATGCGGCGGTCGCACTCACGGCGCCAAGTCCGTGGAAAAGGAACAGCAAGCACTGGAACGCAAACATGTTCAGGAAAAATTCAATACCGCAGGGAACACCTCGCTTGAAAAGTTCCTTCACAATTTCAAAATTCCACTTCAAATTATGTACGGTACCAAAACGTTTGCGATTTCGTTTTGAGACATACACTACAACCAACATAACTACGGAAACAAGCGTTCCTAAAAGTGTGCCATAGGCGGCTCCGGCAACGCCCAGTTCCGGAAACGGGCCTTTACCAAAAATGAGGAAGTAGTTCGCGACAACATTCACAAGCATCGCGACAAAGGCAGCCTTCATGACGATTTTCGCCTCGCCAATTCCCGTAAAGAAATTGGCGAACGCATTGCGCACGAGCATGAGAATGCTTCCGAAAATCAGGATTTTGAAATAAAGCTTTTGCGGTTCCATCTGCTCCGGCACAAGATGTTGCATATCGAACATGAAATATCCGAGCGGAATCGTCGCAAGTACAAGCGGCATGCTCAACAGCGAAAAGTACAGCGTCTGCACCAGCACCTTGGAACATTCGTGATATTTCTTCGCGCCAAAACGCTGCGCCACCATGGCTGTAGCATAACTGATGACCCCGATGAAAAAATTGATCATCACGATTTGCGTACCACCACCGCCAAGAGCGGCGTTCATTTCGCATGGTCCAAGCTTCGCCAAAAACAGTCTATCGATGAAGGTCATCAACGTGTCAAAGGACATCGACAGAAGCATCGGAAGGGCGACGGCAATCACATCCTTCACATCGCCATTCTTCTTAAACTTAGGAACCTTGAAAAAAGTACGAAACACATTGATTTCCATATATCCCTCAAATTGCGCCAAAAATAGAAATTCATCGATCAAATAAAAAGGGGGTAAAAACGGTTCACCTGCAAAGTTCCGTGTTTTAATGCAAAAGTAAACTGCTTGCAGGGCGGGGCCCCAGCTCGGAGTGGGGCATGCCCCAAAACAAGCCCCACCAGTATCCAAACAAGTTTGGCTGTTGGCTTCGGCTTACGGATTT
>JAZLIJ010000155.1:0-9981 GCA_045617325.1 Fibrobacter sp. | reverse complement strand
GAATCCTTCGTTGCGGATGCTTGCGAAGTCCTGGATGCCGATGGGGAATCTTTTAAGAGCCATATATCTAATATAATAAAAGGCGCAAACAGAGACAATGCCTCTGTCTTTTGCAGCCCCTGAGGGAGCTGAAAAGCAATTAGGAAGGAAGCCAAACAAAAAAGGCTCCCCACGTTTGGGGGAACCTGAATTAAGCTTTAGATGCCAGCAGTTGATTACTTGCCGATTAACTCAAAGGACGGGGTCAACTGAGAGCAGTCTGCGCCACCAGGAATCGTTGCAGCGTAGGTAATGCTGTTTCCGTTGGACGTGTTGCTAAGGGTGATAACCCAGTGGTCAGTAGTAACTGCATGGGCGGTTTGGGCCAGGCAATCGTTCAATGCCACATTATTGGATGCGCCCCAAGTTTTACCAATTTCATCGGTACTTTGAGCCAAGGAGCCCTCAACCTCGCCTTCAGAGTAAGTGAAGTTCGTCGTAGCGCCCTGCTCGCCAGCCTTTGTAGCACCCGGAGCCACGTAGCCGACCTGCTTCCAAGTACCGACTTCGTTACGTTCAGACACGTAGGCGTCCTGCAACTTGATGTAGGTTGCGGTACTTTTTTGGGAGGGAATAATCACTTTTCTCAAAACAAACAATTTTGCCTAGTGTCGCAGAACCGAGCCGCAAAATCAGCTTGCTCGCTTTGTTTTTTTACCACATTTCATCCGAAATTGCCCCCAACGGGATGTTTTTTAACGTTTGGAGTCCATTTTTTGAAAAATTCGCTTGTTTAGTCTGTAAAATCCAGTTGAATTCAATGAATAGACTCAACTTTTAAAGAAAGTTTTCTTATTACGCCTCTTCGTCTTGCGAAGATGTGCTTTTGAAATCTTCATCTTCATTCATGTCAAACGGAACTTTGCATTTATTAGCTGAATGGCGATAAGCTTTCGGCTTAATTCACCAGCCTGTACTTGTAGAAAATCATTTTGTCGATGACGTGCAATGTGTCAACGGCGACGCTGTCGTAGTAGTGCCGCTGCAGAAAGTCGCAAAGATTTCCTTCGTCAATGACGATGACGTTTTCGTGAACCACATCCTTGATGGGATTTGTGATGCCGTATTCCTTGAGCGATTCCGTGATTTCAGGAAGATAAGGTGTCCAGTAGCCGAAGCTTACGATGTTCTTGTAGCTGCCGAAGGGCTCTGCCTTGTAGGGGGGCATCTTGTGGTGGCTGAAATTCATGTAGGAACTCATCGTCGTGAGGAACATTTTGTCCTTGTTCTTTTCGATGTAGCTGAACACTTTTTCGTAGTCCGTGGAATCGTTGATGGCCAGTGATGTTTTTGAACCAGAAACGGGACTGCGGACAAGACTTTCGTCTGTTGCGTATGTGACGATATTGGCAATGGCGATGATGAAAAGTGCAAAGAATACGATTTTACGATTTATCTGAATTCTTAGTTTGTCCCAAAGTGGGATTGCCATGAAGGTGGCGTAAAGCCATAGTCCGCTTTCTACATGATAAAAGAGGCGGTTGCGCATAAGAAGTTGGAAAATCATGAACAATAGAACAACTAGGCTTGCCCAAAGGTAGCCTGTTTTTCTTCTGCTCGCGTAAATGAGGAGGCAGACGAAGAACCATGCCGCACAGACAGGCCTTGTCATAGCCCTTTGGAGTGTGCGCATAAATTGTCTAGGTAGTTCATTTAAGTAGGTTCTGTCTCTGTATTGATGGGTGACTTTAATGATGTCGATCATGCTGTCTCTGGCGAATGTCTCTGTGTCGTAAAACGTCCATTCCGCTAGCATGGTGTAGTCAATGCCCGATTTTCCCATTTCTTCGAGGTCTTCGTAGACGGCGTTCTTGTCGTAGTTGTTGCCGTCCCCCAGGGCTGCGCGTGGACCTTGGATTTGCAAATAAGGACGGTAGGTGTCGTTCTGGTAAAGGCTTCTGTCAAAATGGTGCAAGGCGAATGCGGCTATGAACATGACCGCAATTCCTGTAATCACGTAGATTTTAGAAGTCAGGCATTGTCTGAATAAAAAGAGCATTGTCAATGCGAAAAATGGCATGCCCATGAGGAATGCTTCCCACCGCATGAAACTTCCCCAAAGAAGCAAAAGGACTGCGTAGGCAAAAGGAACGGCCTTGATAAGTCCTGAAAATTTTGAGCGGGACTGCATTTTTTTAAGGGTGACTGCGTAAGCGAATACAAGCATCCCCGTTGCGCTTAAGATGCTTGCGCATCGTGTAAACTGCACGACTTGGTAGAAATCGCTTGCGAATAAAGCGACAAAGAGTGAAGATAACAAGGCTCCCCATCGGCATCCCATTTTCTGTATGATAATGTAGCTTACGGTTGTGAAGCAGAGGAATACCGAAAACATTTCGCCGATGTAGTACCAGCCGACGGTAGGAAACAGATGGTACAAAGGCAGGAGGGCGTAACCATAAATCGCATTCACGAACATGAGATGCGGGTTGTAGGCGTTCCCATGTGCGCCGGTGAGGACTGCCGCCATGAAGTAGTCGTCGATAGCGCCGTAATGAATGTCTCCAAAGACGATGCAAAGGACGATGAAAAAAACGTTGATGCAGACAGCGATTGTGAGCGTGCGCTTGTTAATCACGTTTTCTCCCGAATGACGAATTGCGGCGACTGGTTGATGCAAATGTAGATGCGTCCGACATATTCACCGATAAGGCCTAGCAGGAACATAATCATCCCGCCGATAAAGAGAATCGTAGCGAGCATGCTTGTGTAGCCAAGGAGAACCTCTGGATACATCAGTTTCTTGTAGATGACGAAAATGCCGGCGAGGAACCCGACGATTGCGCATAGGATGCCGACGAAAGTCGCAAAACGCAAAGGCTTTACGGAGAATGCCGTGAAACCGTTAATCCAAAGGGCAAGGAGTCCAACAATCGTGTAGCCGGATTCGCCTTCCATGCGTTTGCGGTGGTGGACCTCCACGTTACCGATTTTCTTCGTGGCCCGGAAAACGAGTCCGCTGATATAGGCGAACGGATGCGGGTAGCGGACGATTTCGTCGGCAATAAAGCGCCGCATGATGAAAAAGCTGGTTGTCTTGAGATGTCGCGGTTGGCCGATAATCAGTTGCGCCATCTTCTTGTTGGTCCAGCTCCCGAACCGCCTGAAGAGATGTTGCTTGGCGTGCCTGTAGATGCCGTAGACGACGTCGTGTCCTTCTTCCAGCTTGTCAACGAGCTTGAATGTCTCGCTGGCGGGAGTCTGCCCGTCGTCGTCAAGACTTACGACGTAGTCGCCGGTGACGTGGTTGTAGCCTGCCATGAGTGCGCAGTGCTGTCCGAAGTTCTTGGCGAGGCAGATGCCTTTGATTTTTCTGTATTTGTGGGCTAATTCCTTGATGACTTCCCAGACGTTGTCCGGGCTGCTGTCGTTGACCAAGATGATTTCGTAATCAAAAGCCTGCTCTGGATTTGCTTGGTTGCGCTTGTTCACGGTATCGCGGATTTCTTCCACGACTTTGCCGATGGTGTTTTCGCTTCTGTAGCAGGGAATTACGAAGGAAATTTTTTTCAGTTCGTTCATATGTAGGAATATAATAAAGAATTAACTCGTTTGAATGTTTTTATTTACATTTAGCTTATGAAGCGATTATTGTACCCGTTGTTGGCTAGCGCCCTTGTGACGATTTCTCCGTTCTTGATATCGTTTGAGAAGGGACAGGATATTGTGCGAGGGCTTTTTGGCTATAGCGAGTTCGGATTGTTGCTGTTGTTTGTGTGGGCGAGGAGCGTTGCATGCAAAAAAACATGGCGCTCCGTAGCGGGCTTCACTTCGAAAATTGGGCTATTCCTGATTGTTGCGGCGATGGTCGTTGTGTCGTGGATTGACCTTTTGAATTTACTTGCTCTCAAGGGCGGAAATGTGGGCTGGTATGGGATTCTTCCCTTTTTGACATGTGCTGTTGCCATTGCCATGGTATTCAATCTGCCTCATTTTAAACTGACCTCTATTTGCACAATTTTATTTGTGACGCTATTCGCTCATTTGGAGTGGAACTCTGTTTATCCTGCACAACCGTTGGCGCAATTCCCTGTGGTGGATTATTTGTCGCGTTCTTCTGTTCCTGTTGAACTAGAACGGAAAAATTTGTCGGAAGCATTCAAGGCGAAGTACCTTGTGACTGATTCTGTTACTATTACACGCGATTATCTGGATACTAGTCGGAACAATGTGGTGATACTCGTCGAAAGCTGGGGCATTCCTATTGAAATGGAAAAATTTGAACAGGAACTTTCTGTATTCGATGGTATTCCGCAGCAACGTGGAGTGCATCCGAGAATGTACAGTCGGACGCGTACCGCCGAGCGCGAAGACCTCTTGCTTGCGAATGGTCGAGATTCGCTTGGACGCAGGGATTCAACGTTTTTGCCCAAGGTGCTTTTGCAGCATGGTGTATCGACAACGTTTCTTTTCGGTGGCGATAGCTTGGAGCAGTGGCGGTACAAGTATGTGCACAATGTTGGCTTTGAAAATGTTGTATGGAAAAATGCTGAACTTGACATAAAATATATGGACGATGCCTCCATGGTGTTAAAAGTGGATTCCATTTTAAAAGAAAATGATGAAAATCGGAAATTCGTTGCCTGGACGACCTGCGATACGAAATTTCCTTTGTCTGAATTTAAGAATCCTTATGCCATGACTGCGGATACGCTGAATGTGGTGTACATGAAACGCTTGATGAATACGCTTCGGCTGGTAGCGGACTTGGCTCGGAAAAATCCCGAAGTCCGTTTTATTGTTCAAGGCGACCATGAACCGATACTGTCGCCGGTGTCGTTCCAGGAACGCTTTTATAAACGATGGGTTCCGTTTGTGGTTTTGAATTGATGAGGTTTGAAAAATGAGAATTCCGTTTAACAAGCCGCCCTTTGTGGGCCCCGAATTTGATTATGTGCGCGCTGCGGTTGAAAGCGGACGCATTTGCGGCGATGGAATGTTCAACCAAAAATGCCACGCATGGCTCAGAGAACATACTGGTGCCGTGAAGGCGCTCTTGACGACGAGTTGCACCCACGCTCTTGAAATGGCTGCGTTCCTTTGCGACATCAAGCCTGGAGACGAAGTCATCATGCCTTCGTTTACTTTCGTGTCTACGGCAGATGCGTTTGCCTTGCGTGGCGCCAAATGCGTGTTTGTGGATATTCGCCCTGATACGATGAATCTGGATGAAACTTTGATAGAAGCGGCTATTACCGAAAGGACGCGCGCGATTGTGCCTGTGCATTATGCGGGAGTCGCCTGCGAAATGGATACGATTAACGAAATCGCCCGTCGCCACAATTTGTATGTGATTGAGGATGCCGCGCAAGGAATGATGGCGACGTACAAAGGGCGCTCTCTCGGTGCACTGGGCGATTTTGGCTGTTACAGCTATCATGAAACCAAGAATTACAGCATGGGTGAGGGCGGAGCTCTCTTGATTCACGATGCAAAGTACGCGGACCGTGCCGAAATTATTCGCGAAAAGGGAACTAACCGCTGTCAGTTCCACCGTGGCGAGGTGGACAAGTACACCTGGGTGGAATTGGGATCCAGCTACCTGCCGAGCGAATTGAATGCGGCGTATCTCTATGCGGAACTGGAATGTGCCGACAAGATTTTCAAGAACCGCATGGACAGCTGGAACGCCTACCGTGAACGGTTGCTGCCGCTAGAAGATGCTGGCTTCATTGAACTGCCGAAAATTCCAGCGGAATGCAGGCACAATGCGCACATGTTCTACATCAAGATGCCCGACCTGAAGGGCCGCACCCAGATGATTGCGCATCTTGTGAAAAATGACATTTTGGCAGTATTCCACTATGTGCCGCTGCATAGCGCTCCTGCTGGCTTGAAGTATGGAGAATTTCGTGGCGAGGATCGCTGTACTACAGCTGAAAGCAATCGCTTGTTACGCTTGCCTATGTACTATGGTCTTGAAAAGGATGACTTGGATTATATTTGCGATAAGGTGCACGAGTTCTTCAAATAGAAGCTGCTTGCCTCGGTGAGGCGACTCCCGCGCCGCTGGTTTGAACTTTTTTGCTGCAGGCGATAACTGCGCTTGCAGCTTTTTTTTGCGCTCTTCTATAAAAACGAGTGCCGCTTTAGTCTTCGGAGTCTAGCTCTTGATAGACAAATTTAATGCCTGCCCATTCATCTCCGTTGTTAGGGACATCGCCTACGGCGAGAGGCCTGCCTCGCCATGTCCAGATGATGACCGGAGAATCCGAACCGTCGACTTTGGTCGCTATGGTACATACGCTGATGGTGGAGCCTTGCTTGTATATCAAGAACAGAAGCGATGGGGCGAGCGTTGTTAGAGTATGGCTGCGGAAAACTCCTTGCTTGCTGTTTTCGCTGGTAGCCAAATCCACGAATTTCTTGTTGATGTTGTCTCGGACGGCTAGGTATATGGCGCCTTCAACGCGCTTGTAAAAATCGGGGAGCGCCATCTTGGTTGCGGCGTCCGAAAGGCGGACTCTGAAGAACATGGTGTCCATCTTGGCGATGGTGTTGTCGTCAGCCCCCTCTTCTTTCTTATAGTTCTCAATGGCCGAATTAAGGGCGCCCATGATTGTTTCTACGGTGACAGAGAGGTTGACTGATGAAAGAATTTGCACATCGCCCGCGACTCTGGCGTCTTCAACCAGGTGGGAAACCTTGGGCAGGGCGACTGCGGACAGACACCCCAGGATGACGATGACAATCATGAGTTCCATTAAGGTAAAGCCGTGTTTAAGATTGCCCTGAGTCATGGAAAAGTCCTTTTTTGAGTCGTTATGCAATAAATTTACATTAGTTAAATTAAAATAAGTTTTTCGTGATGAAAAAAGAAGTTTCTCGGCTGCGGGTGGGACAATTTTGATAAAGATTTTGCCTAAAAACCGAAATTTTCGGCTCCAGGCAGTAACCATGCGGCCTTTTTCGGTGGATTGCATCGTTGTACTTGAAGAACCCATTGTGGGACGCTTGCAACTCTTCTGCCTGCTATTTTTTCTTTTTTGAGGAAGAATTGTTATGCTATATTAAGTGTAATGAAAAATTCTGCGAAAATCATGTATTTCTTGGTGACGGCGATTGCCGCTTCCTTTATTCCCTATCTAGCGTTTGATTTTTTTGATACCCCATTTGCCCATGGAATTTTGTGTTGGGACGTTTTGCTTGTACTTGTGGCGCTCTGTTCTCCGCGGCTCTCTAAAAAGGGAATTGTCGTTTGTTTGTCCGCTTTGGTAGCTTATGCTGTTTATGAAAGGACGCTTGCTGGAACGGTTTTGGCTGGATTCTATGCTCTGTTTTTGCTTGTCAATTTATTTTTGCCTCGTAAAAAAAAGGCGATTGTAGCGTGCTTTGCCGTGGTTGGCCTTGTTGTCGTTCTTGCTGAAGCGAATGTTTTCTTTTACAATACCTTTAGATTGTATTTGGTGGATGTGTGGGGGCTCGCGTCTTTTTTCTGGTGGGGAGCGTTACTTTTTGTATTGGTCCCTTGCTTGTGTGTGGCGTTGCCGTATTTCTTTGCACGAAAGGTGCTGTGGGGAAAGTCTCAATTGGTGTTGACTCCCGTAAATTGCGTTATTTTATTCTTGCTGTTGTTTGCTGTTCATTTTGGGATGGGTGCCATGCAAATGCGTCAACCCTTGCTCTCGTTCCCGGTAAAGGATGCCATTGACCAAAAACTTTTGAAAGGAACGGAGAGTAAAAGCGTGATTTTGCAACAAGATGCGAAGGAGACTTTTGCGTTGTGGAATGCGGCGGATCCTGTTATCGACTTTGATAAGCCTACACTTCAAATTCTTGTGGAAAGTTGGGGCGTGAACAAGCGAGTGGATATAGTACAGAAACTTTTTGAGCCTTATCGTCAGGAAAATACTTTGTTCCTAGGACTTTTTTTGCGGGAGTCTGCTTATACGCAAGGGGCGGAATCGGAGGACTTTGGGGTGTCTGGAAATTCCAATCCAAGGCTGTTCTCGATTCCGGCGCGTTTCAAGGCGAAGGGCTTTCAGACGTGGTACGTTCATGGCTATGATGGGAATTTTTACAATCGTAGAGAAGGTTATGGCGCCTATGGATTTGACTCACTTTATTTTAAGGAAGAATTTGTTCAAAATGAATTTGCGCAATGCAAGTATGGATTTACAGGAATATGCGATTCGGCCATGGTACGTTTTCTGGATTCGCTGATGACGGATTCTGTACCTAAGTATATTTATTGGACAACATTGGATACGCATCCGCCTTATGAAAAGAGTGTTGCGGGAAGTGATTGCGAGGAAAAAGAAAACAGCGTAGAATGCATTTTTAGTGAACTTCAGCTGAATACGGCTGTCCAGATTGCGGCTTTAGCTCGAAAACATCCGGAATATAGGATTGTTGTGCGTGGTGATCATCGTCCTATGGGGGCGCTGGGGCCGGGATTTGTCTCCTCGTTCTATTATAGATGGGTTCCTATGGTAATTTTCCATTAATAGGATTCTTCTAATTGTTTTCGGTAGCTTCTCGAATGCTGCGAAAATAACGCAAATTGCCGTAAAAAAAGAATCCCCCGAGTTTACGCTCAGGGGAGAATGCAAAAAAAAGCGTTTGCCGATTACAGCAGGCCATGCTGCTTCAAGATGGCAGCATACTTGTCAGCGCGGGACTTTTCTTTGTCTGCGCGGGATTCGGCTTTGTCGGCGCGAGACTTTTCTTTGTCGGCGCGTTCGCGTTCGTCCTGTACGGCGAGTTGTATTTCCTGTTCCCACGTCATGTAGCGTTCCTGTGTTTCCTTGTCCGATTGGTACCATGCGACTTGCGAGTGGATCCGCGTTGTCTCGGCGTCGTTTTCCTTTGGCTGGTTCGTCGCGAAGTATTCCAGGTACTTCTTTAGCGGATGATTGTCGTCAAGCTTTCTATACTCGTTAAATATATAAAAGTTCTTGTAGGTGCGGTCGCCTAGTTCAAGCGTCTTGTCCTCCTCTGCGATGTTGCGGAAACTGTAGGTGGCGAGGCCTCTGCTGAAGATGTCGTCTGGGCAGATGAAGATGATGTACTGTTCCTTGAGGCTGTTGTAAAGACTGCCTTTGTGCAAATCATGGGAGTCGCATATACTTTGGTAGTAGCGGGCGCGACGCGAGAGGTCCTTGGTGTCCGCGACTTGCATCTCCAGGTCAAAAGAACGCAGCTCCTGGCCGTTTTTGCCCAGTTGCTTGGTGAACACGTCGTAGCGGACGCTCCTGTAAAAGGGACTGACTTGGATGGTCTTCTCCTGGATGGGTTCGCTGAGGTCGTAGATTTTGATTCCGAGCGCCGCCTCGATGAACGGTTTCGCGATGTCCTTGTGGCTAAACACCAGCGGGAACATGAAATGGTTGGTGATGGTGATTTTGGAGAAGTCGAAAGCCTCGCTTTCGCTGCTAGGAATGCTCGCTGCATCCGGAATGTCGGAGAAGACTTCGGGGGTATTGTCGAAATCGGCGGCAAGGTCGTTGGTATTTGTCTTGTTATTCATGTTGTTATGGAACCGTGGAACGCCACGGAAGCGGCAGAACGGAATGTCCTACTCTTATAACACGTTTTTGGGGCGAAAAAGTTTCCTTTTGGAGTTTTTTTCATTTTACGCTTGTTTTTGCCAATTTTTATTGTTATGAACTTCGTTCTGGAGAACCGCAGGTCCGATAGAATCCAGGGCAAAGAATGAAATTGACTGTTGCGTTGAATCTTGTCGGTCGCGTAGCTCACTCCTGCGGCATAGCCGCCAAACTTTTCCCTAACCACAAATCACCAACCACTAGCCACTGCTTACTTCATTCGCAGATTTAACGCGACAATCTCAAAAACACCCGATTTTATACTTTTTTCCCGCTTCTGCGTGTATATATGTAGGCGTGGACGTTCCGCGCCTCGTCTATCCGCACGCAGCGGAATGTAAAAATGGAAAATATCGAGAAAAATACCGAAGATTCCATGGAGGAGTACTTCGTC
>JAZLIJ010000154.1:0-6894 GCA_045617325.1 Fibrobacter sp. | reverse complement strand
ACATACACTTGATCGTTGCGCCACGTATTTTGAGCATATCGCTGATCGACAATTTTTTCCTGCACCTTGCAGAGGCTTTCTTGGGAAAGGCAATCTTTTTCAACCTCTTTTAACAGATTGACGAAATCGTCCATTCGCTTTTGGCTCGGCGTTTCACGTTCAATGGCGAAGGATGACTTGGTCTCCTTGATGTACAGGTATTGGACGGCACGGTAAAGTAGCTCGGGAGAGTATTGAGACAGCAGTTGATCGGATTGATCCTTCAGGACTTCCGCGCGGAATTCTTTTACGGATGGCGTAAGTCGCACCAGGGGGCAAAAATATCTGTTGCCGGGAAGGTTGTTCAGTATTCTCTGTCGTTTTTGCTTTGCGGAGTTTTTGCTTGGCAATGCGAACTGCATGTCGCCATCCAACAGTTCTACAAACACTCCTGTGGTCACGTCTTTGAGAGGCAATGTTTTTCCTGTAAGGAATTCGTACAGGAACCAAATTCTGCGGCAATACTTTCCGGTTGGCTTTGACAGGACTTCCTTGATAAACTCTGCCTCAGGGACCTTTGCGAAAAATGCCTTTAGAATTTCTAGATTGACGCCTTCGTATTTCAGGGCGAAATTCAGGTGATTTTGCCAGGTGTCGTCAAAGGCGTGGCGCCACTTTGGAAAGAAGATTTCTGTTTGACCGTAAGACGTGCGCTCGGATTTTGTTGAGGATTCCGTGAAAAAACAACGGACCAGAGGTTGCGGAACCTCAAGCTCGTACTTTTCAATCAAAAATTGATAACCTGCGCCGTTCATTTTCAAAAATTCTTAACTTCTTTCAAAAAGATACTAAATTTTGGTATTTTTTTCAAAAAATCTTAATTTTTGTTGGGCGTTAGAGCTACTTTGAAGAAGACATCAAGGTCTACACTAAAATATACACCAAGAGGGTATCATTTTTATTGAGGTTCAATTTGTATAGATGTCGCTACTTTCGACTTCTTTAAGATACACGGAAGATGTTTTCTTCGAGGAGGATATACGATTTTTAACTATTCTGCATCGCCCATGATTTCTGGTTTTAACAGGAATTCCCGGATTCCAATGTAGAGAAATCCGTTGTCATCGTGCCATGGCATGATATTATCCTTGACAACGATGATTTTCATGAAAGAGTCCGAGACCCGTTTTAAAGAGTTGATTTCTTGATCGCGCTTGTCCCCATCGATATTAAGCGCAGATTGTATGTAAAAAAGTTTACTTGCGCCTCTTGCGATGAAATCAATTTCCAACTGGGTTCGTATGTCTTTGCCGTTTGAATCCTTGTGCCTATATTCTACAACCCCAACATCGACGCTAAAACCTCTTTTCTTTAGCTCGTTGTAGATTATGTTTTCCATAATGTGGTTTTCTTCTTGTTGCCTAAAATTGAGGCGTGCATTGCGAAGACCGACATCCGTGAAATAGAATTTCATGGGGGTAGAAATGTATTTTTTTCCTTTTACATCATAACGGAGTGCGTGCTCTAGAATGAAGCTTTCTTCGAGATGACCCAGGTATTCTCCGATGGTATTTGGTTCTATGGATAATCCATTTGACTTGAATGTATCGGATAGTTTTTTGGGATTTGTCAATGAACCGACAGCGGAAGCTACAATATTGATTAAGGTGTCTATGGATGCTTGCGAATTGCGGATGTCGTGGCGTTCAAGAACATCTTTTATGTAGGTGTTGTTGAATAGTTTTTGTAGATATTCACTCTTTTCTTTGTGAGTCTTGAGTGCCGGTAATCTTGGAAGGCCTCCATAAGTGTAGAATTCTTTCCAAGCGTCTTCCTGGGAACCTTTAAATGTGGGGAGAAACTCACTAAATGTTAACGGCGCAATTTTTATCTCGTCGCCTCGATCGCGAAATTGCGTAATCACGTCAGAAGACAACATTTTTGAATTGCTTCCGGTAACGTAAACGTCTGCATTTTCGATTTTCATTAATCCAAGTAGAACATCTACGAAAGTTATCTTTGAATTTGTTCCCTGCAGCCAAGGGTTCGGGATGCTTTCAACGAATTGGATTTCGTCAATAAGAATGTAAAACCTTTTCTTCCCTTTAATTTTGCTGCGGATATACTTGTCTAGTTCTAGAGGATTCCTATACTGCGCAAAGGAGTTTTCATCTAGTTTTAAGGTTATAATTTGGGAATCCTTTATTCCCTGATTTTTGAGATAATCTGTGAAAATGTTGAATAGCAAGAAAGACTTTCCACACCGGCGGATTCCGGTAATGACCTTGATCAATCCGTTGTCTTTTTTCACAATAAGCTGATTTAAATAAAAATTGCGATTTATAACCATGTGGTTAATATAACAAAAAAATGCCGTAAATGGCAATTTTTTGTTGTAGGATATTTGGCTTGGTTGAACAAGAAATTGTCAAAAATGGTGAAAATTTGACGATTTTTTAGTTGGTTGTAAAATCGTCAAAAATTTGAAGTTTGTAATGGGCTACTTTGCAGATTTGTAACGATTTACTTTGTGGTTTTGTAGTGTTTGGGCTTGTAGATTTGATGGAATGGCCGCTCCGTTTTTACCTTTCCTTTAGTTTGTAGCCGGATTGCGGGTGGTGCATATTTTGGGGATGTGTAGGTTCTATTAATTCAGCCTCTAAAAGTGGCTGAATAATTGTTTTTTTGAACTTTGTTCGATTTGTTCTTCCGGATAGTTCCTGTAAAGAGGCTGTTGTCTGTGGACCTTGACTGAGTGCTTCTAAAATCAGTTTTTGACAATCGTTCAAGGTTAGTCCCGAGGTTGGTCCCTGGATTGGTCCCACTTGATTGGAAATAGGCCTCCAAATGATGACCTTGAAGTCTCCATCCTGTTCGAAGAGTGTTTTTTTTAAACCGTAGTCTAGACATTGTTTTACAATGTCTCCGGTACCGGTACCGGCTTTTTTGATATAGCCACAACGTCGCATTGGCTCGGCGATAAGAAGGTTTCTCGGCTTTGATTTGTGTGGCTTGTACAGTTTTTGAGTGGTTAGTCCCTGTGGCAGTTGGCCCGGATTCCAGATTTCAAGCCTGTTCTTGAATAGCATCACTTGGACGCTTGCGTTGCTTGTGTAGTCTCGGTGGCAAACTGCGTTGACTATCGCTTCTCGCACAGCATCTATGGGAAGTTCGGTTCTAGTCGGTACAGCTGCTGTCGGTCCGCTGTTTCTGGTGCCAACCCAGTTATCCACGCGGCTCATTACGAAGCTTGTTGCCTGATCGATGAGTTCGAAGACGTCGCCTTTGTAGATGCTCTGCGAAGGAATTGGCTTTTCGACTACATTTCCATAAAATTGACAGCACTTCACTTCGGAGCTGATAAAGAATTTTTGGGGTTTCTTGCCAAACAGGAGAATCGCTGCATTGGTAATTTTCCCCTTGTCGTCCATCAGATCCAAATGTTGCAGCAAGTCCTTTGTTACAGTTGCACGACCTGTTCTGAAGTTACGACTCTGTTTGGACATTTCGATGAATTTTTTTGACTTTGTCATCGTCGATGTCCTTGATGGTAGCTTCGTTGTCCTTTGCCTTATCGAAAGGAACTGTACGGAGAAATTCGTTTTCGTCAAGGTACAGAATGAGGGACTTGTTGATGGCGGCCCTCAATTCTTCGTAATCATTGAATGTCTTGCGGACAACGTCTTGCTCTACCTTTTGAACGAACGCTTTTTCCTTGGCTTGTCTTTTGGTATTGTCCCTTTTAATGAAGATGAGACATTCCTTGTTCAGTTTCTGTGCAAGGTCATATTCCTGTTCTGTTGGAGAAACTCCGGCTTTATTTTGGTAGCCATATTCATCGCCGTGGATGCCCATATAGATGTCGCAGCTCTCGACTTCTTTAAATACACTGAGGAGGTTTTGCGACCCGTCGCAGGATAGTCCTCAAAGATAAATGGCGTGAAAAATTTTGACAGCAGGGGGGTCGTCCATTAAATAGGAGAAAATAAGTTTACGCTCATTTGCAAACTCTTTCTGAACGCTACTGATGAAAATCTTCTTCTTTGGCATGACTATTCCTCAATGGAAATATACAATGATGTGTGCGGGGAAACAATAGGGGTAATGGTGGGTTACGTGTTTGATTTGGTTTCTTCCTTCATCGTTTGATTTGTATTATCCAGTTGTTCGATGATGTCTTCTTTGAATTTGCATAGAGGGTATTGCTTGTCACCAGCGCCGAGAGGGGGACCGAGAATGGTTCGCTTGATTTGTTTGGTATGATTTTTGAGCCTGTTTGGGACATTTCTGTCGGATTTGGACGTTACACCGTGTCCATGAAGGTTCTTTGGATTCTGTTGAACACGATGATGCTTATGGCGAGCAGCACTGCGGTGAATCCGGCACTGTAGCCGAGGGCTGACCAGCTGAACTCACCGACGCCGAGCATCCCGTACTTGAAAGTCTCGATGATGCTTGTGAGCGGGTTCATGCTCATGAGCATTTTGAGGTCGGAGTTCTCGATAGTGGAAAGCGGGTAGATGACCGGGGTCGCGTACATCCAGAGTTGAACGATGAAGCTCAGCAAAAAGACGAGGTCTCGATACTTTGTTGTTAACGACGAGAAGAGGATGCCAAAGCCAAGTGCAAGTCCGGCGAGAAGTGCTATGAGCACGGGCGTCAGTAGCGCGTAAAGATTCGGTTGCACCTGTGCGTCGGTAAATATCAAATAGTATGCAAAAACGATGAGAAAGAGACCCATCTGGATGGAAAGTCGCACGAGGTTGCTCGTGACGGTCGCCATGGGGACCACGAGTCGCGGAAAATAGACTTTGCCGAAGACGTTCGCGTTGTCGATGAACGTTTTGCTTGTCTGGTTCAGCGATTCCGCGAAGTAGCTCCACAGGCAAATTCCTGCGAGGTAGAATAGCGGCTGTGGCAGACCGTCGGTCGAGATTTTCGCGATGCCGCCAAAGACGACCATGAACATCACGGTCGTCATGATGGGTTGGATGAAGAACCAAAGTGGCCCGAGGATGGTCTGCTTGTACCAGGTGACGATGTCGCGCTTGACGAACGTGCGGTACAAGTCGCGATATTGCCACAGCTCGTGAAAGTCTACGCTGAGTAGGCTTGTCTTTGGCTTGATGACGGTTGTCCATTCCTGTTGCATGTGTTCAATATAAAATTATTCTGCGGTTTTATCGTTTTTTTTCGTCGGTGGTGGCGTTTATTGTCGGTTTGCTACTGGTTTTGTCGTCTGTTGCTTATCGTTTGCGCGTTTGTGTTTCTTGCCGCATCAAACTTTTATACATTGTCCTTAAAAGGCGGGTGCGATATGCAGAACGAAAATGAAATTTTGCCGAATCCGGAATGCGTATTTCCGAAGTCGGGCGTTGAATTTATGACGAACGTGAAGCCCTCGGTCAAGAATCCGAACATTGTCGTGGGGGATTTTACGTACTTCAGCGACCGCAATTTCGAGAAGCATGTGACGCACCATTATGACTTTATTGGGGACAGGCTGGTTATCGGTAAGTTCTGCCAGATTGCCGCTGGCGTGGAGTTCGTGATGAATGGCGCGAACCACCAGATGAATGCGGTCTCGACGTTTCCTTTTTATGTGATGGATGGCTGGAATGCGGCGCCACCTGCGACATGCGACATGACGTTCAAGGGAGATACCGTTATCGGAAATGATGTGTGGATTGGACAGAATGCGACGATTCTCCCGGGAGTGCATGTTGGCGATGGGGCGATTATAGGCTGCAATAGCGTTGTCGCGAACGACGTGCCTCTTTATACGATTGTGGCGGGAAATCCTGCCCAGATGATTCGCAGGCGATTCGATGATGAATTGATTTCAATGCTTGAAAAGTTAAAATGGTGGGACTTGGACATTGAGAAAATCAGGGAACTTGTCCCGTTGCTTTCTTGCGGCGACCTTGCGAAGGTGAAATCGCAGATTGCCATTTTAATGGAGAATGTATGAACCTGGTACATACGCTCAAGACGCCACGATTCGAGATGGACTATATCCAGTTTGGATCGGGTTCGCGTTCTTTGGTTGTCATTCTTGGAATGAGCCTCAAGAGCGTGGTGCTTCTTGCCTCGTTGGTCGCGGAGTCTTACAAGATTTTTGATAAGGATTACACTGTTTATCTTTTCGATCGCAAGAAGCATTTTGAAAGCGGCTACTCTGTGAAGGATATGGCTCGCGATACGGTGGAGGCGGTAAAGGCTGTGGGGGTTGAAAATGCTGATTTTTATGGCATTTCGCAAGGGGGCGCAATTGCTTTGACGATTGCGGAAAATTGGCCGCAGCTGGTGCATCGTTTGGTGCTCGCTTCAAGCTTTTCGCGTATGAACGATTCGTCGAGGTTAGTCTTTGAGGAGTGGCTGCGGCTTGCGAAACTTCGCGATGTGGAGGCTCTTTGCAAAAATTTTGTCAAGAAGGTTTTCTCGGAAAAGACGATAGAGAAATATGGTGACGTTCTTGTACGCTCATATATGGATGCTACCGACGAGGATATGGAACGTTTTGCAGTCATGTCGCAGGCGAACCTGGAAAATGATTGCTATGGTAGTTTAGATAAAGTAAAGTGTCCTGTACTTGTGATTGGTGCTGAACTTGACCAAGTTGCCTTTTTGGAATCTTCTGTTGAGATTGTAGATAAGTTAAAAACTGCTGGTGTGCCTTGCGAATTTTTTGTCTACGAAGCTTTCGGGCATGCGGCTTATGACGAAGCACGAGACTACCGTGAACGTGTCCTTGAATTTTTGAATAGGGAATTTTAAAATGACGAATTTTCAGAAGAGGCTTTTTGAAGTGCGGGATGAAAAGTACGCTGCGTTTCAGGCGGGGCTTACTCCGACGGTTCCTGCGGAATTTTTCATCGGTGTGCGTGTACCTGTGGTGCGTGCCTTGGCAAAAGA
>JAZLIJ010000153.1:0-5638 GCA_045617325.1 Fibrobacter sp. | reverse complement strand
GGTGCGTTTTTCTGCATCGAAACTTGCACCGATTTTGAACAACTTCTTCGGTGAGCCATCGGCGGCGAGTGTCGCAGAATATGGAATCAGGTAGCCTTTTTCGTCAATCTGCTTCAGCGCATCCTCGGCGGTGGCGTTTGCGTCTAGCTTGAATTCGAAAACGTAAACTGCATTTGCTGTTTCAACAACGGCATCGGCGCGGCCTGCAGCGGAACGCTCTTCGCAACGGACAAGGTAACGCGTCGCAATGCGGAAAATCAAGTAGAAAATCGTCCTGTAATGATTTTCGGTCTGCTTTTCGGCATCGTAGGGAATGCTCGACATGAACGCCTTCATTTTGCAGAGGGCCGTTTCGATGTCGCCCTGCTTCATGGCGGAGACAAATTCGTCCAAAAATTCCGACGTGTCCATCTCGTTTTTCGACGTGTAAGAGTACGTCAAAAGATTGAGCATGCCCTCGCGAACTTCGTCGTTCGGAAATTGCAGCTTGTACGGACGAACCGCATCCGGGACAAAGCCTTTGATGGTCAAGTAGCCGCTCTGGTAAAGAACTGGGATGGGCGTTTCCGCAGTTTCTGTCGGCGCATCGAAGGAACTTTGCGACACCTGGAACCCCCGATCGTATTCCTCGGGCGTCATCTTGTAGCGGGCCATGGCTTTTACAAGGACCGTTGGCGTACCTGATGCAAACCAGTAATTGGCGAGTTCGCCTTTGCTTAAGGAGCTGATGAGGCTGAACGGGTTGTAAATGTCCGGCGAGTTCTTGCTGAAATGGTAGCCGTCATATTGCTTTTGCAATGAGGCGCATGCTCCGTCGTAGGTCAAACCTTGTTTGTCTGCAAGTGCTTGGATTTCCGGCTGCATCTGCGTGAGCAGCTCTTCCTTGGTGATGCCGCAAATTGCAGCGTATTCATTATCCATCGTGATGATATTCAGGTTGTTCAGTTCGCTGAAGATGCTGAGCTGGCTGAACTTGCTGATGCCTGTGAGGAATACGAAGCGGAGAATTTCTCCCTGATCCTTGAGCGGGCTAAACAGCTTGCGCATTTCCTCCTTCAAGGTCTGCTGCAATTCGGGCTTGTCCAAGCTGTCAAGGAGCGGAGCATCGTATTCATCCACGAGAACGACCGGTTGCATTCCGGTCTTGGCGTAGGCGGCCTTGAGAATGTCGGCCAAACGCGGTCCCCATTCAGTTCCTCGCTGGTTGATGATGCCGTAACGTTTTTCAAATTCTTCAAGAATTTGAGCGAGTGTGACTTGAAGTGCGTTCAGTGTGTTGAACTTGTTCCCGGCAAGACTGATTTTCAGAACCGGGTATTTTTTCCACTCGGTCTCAAGGCGTTCCATGGCGAGGCCCTCGAACAGTTCCTTTCGGCCTTCGAAGTAGCATCGCAAAGTGCTTACAAGAAGCGATTTTCCAAATCGGCGTGGACGGCTGAGAAAATAATACTTGCTGGTATGCGTCAATTTATAGACAAGGTCGGTTTTGTCTACGTAATAGAACCCTTCGTTGCGGATGCTTGCAAAGTCCTGGATGCCAATTGGAAATCTTTTCAAAACCATGAACACAATATAACAAAAGGCGAGTGCAGCGACCGCCGAGTTTACTCGAGCGGGCATTGCCGAGCCGCATTATATGCGAGCGCAGCACGCCATATGTATATGCTGTATGCCACATAACAAGTGTTCAAAGTGGAGCGCTTGTTTGCGCATCCGCGTTAGGCCTGCAACCACTTGGCGCTTTAGCGTTTAGTGGGCTATGGTCTGCGTTAGGGATGGAAGCCCGTCAGGGTTCGGAGGGCCGCTTGTTTGTGCGCTCGGCCCTCTGAACGGAAAAATTGCGGCGTGAGGCCGCAATTTTATGCCGCGAGAGCCCGACCCGCAAGGGGAACGCCCTAAAAGAGGAATGCTGTAACTGCAAACAGATTGCTTCGTCATCCTCTCCTTGCAACGTATAAGGCGAGAGTTGCGCGAATGCTTGTACACGCATTGGAAAACCGCCGAGCCGTGCGCTTGCACAATGGCGTGCCTGCTGATGTCCTCCTGGGGGCAAAAGAAGCTTGTCTGTGGCTAAATTCTTTCTCCGAGGTTTTGAGCTTCGGTGATGGCGGATGTTTTTTGTATGTCGCCTTTTTCTTTTACGCTGCGAACGAGGATGTGGCCCAAGTCTTCGATGTCAAAGAATTTGAGGGCGAGCTCGTACTGCTTCAATATGGCATCGAAAAGTTCGGGGAGGTTTGCTGCGCCGCAAAGCAGAATGCAGGCTTGCTTGATGTGGAATGTGTTGCGGAGCGGTGTATGCAGGCGGTCGATGATGGCCTTGAGTTGTGAACTGATTCCGTAAAAATAGACGGGCGAGGCGATTACGAGGATGTCGGCTGTGGCGAGTGTTGCATAGACTTTGTCCATATCGTCGTGGCGGAAGCAGACGTTCTCTTCGCGGGTAAAGCAGGTGTTGCAGCCGATGCAGGGAGCGACTTTCAAATCGGCGATACTCAGAATTTCTACTTCATGATGGGTGCTGGCGGCTTCGGCGAATGCTTTGGCGAGTGTTTCTGTGTTGCCGCCTTTGCGCGGACTTCCGATTAAAATGACGACTTTGCTCATATTCCGTTTCTTGTTTGCTTTGGTTGTTCCTGTGGCGGGGCTTCTTTCGCATTTTCAGCGGATGTTGATTTTGTAGCCGCTGTCGTGGTGGAATTTTGACATGAAAAGTGATTCCTGCGGGAGCGCTACGGAGTCTGCAGGCGATTCGTCGATGTTGATTGCTGCGCTCAAGTAGAAGAGGATGATGCGTTCTGCTTGTTTACGCGCGTGTTCCTTCAGCATGTCGAGGTTCTGCTTTTCGTATGTTTTTTGCTCTTCGATGAAAAATTGCTTGAAATCCTCGAATTTGATTTCGTTGAACCATCCTTTGTTTTCGCTGATGACATTGATGCTTTCAAAGTTGATGCTATGACTTAAAATTTTCGGTTCGGGTAAAGTAATTTCAATGTCCTTTTTGATGCCGTCGATGTTCACTTTGATATCTTTCAAGTCGTAGCCGATTTTTACATCGCCCTCGTAAATAAGCGTGAAATCTTTGACGGAATAGTTGATTCTCCAGTTGGGAAGGTAGTTGAATATTTTTTTGAAATTCTGGTAGTTGGCGCTTTTGCGATAATGGTGCTGGAATGTTGCTAGTTCCGAAATTTCCTGAATTTTGTTGCCGATGAATTCGCTTGTGATTTTGGACTTGTCGCTGTTTGTGAATTCTATTTTATTCGAAAATAAAGCGGTTGCGCCAATGATTGCTGCTATGGCGAGTCCGATTAGAATGCCCAAGGTGACGTTTTTTATGGTGAATTTCATGTGGCCTCTTTTTCGCAGACTTTGATGCGCAAAATACAATTTGCAAATTTTATATGGTTGTTGTTGCATTCATAAATCTATTCTCAAATTTGCAAAAAAGAGAAATTTTGGATGATGACTGCATGTGCAGGGCGCGTGTTCTGCAATAAGACGGCTGTTTTTTGTTTCTATTTTTTGCGACGCCATTCTGTTTCATCAAAAAAAAAGAGCGCCACGAGGTGACACTCTTGATGTGCAAATTGATCTTTCCGTAGTTTAGCTTTTAGATAGGGGCTTGCGCCCTTGGTAAACGATAGACGAAAAATTTAGAATGCGCCTTCTACGTTTAAATTATGCGGCTTCGCTGCCAAATAAAAGCAGAGCGTTTCTCTCGTCTTTCGTGTCTCTGACACAGGTTGTGCTTGCGTTCGGTCATGTCAAAGTAAACTTTGCCGCGACTCTCACTTGGGCACAACTCGTCTGTAGCGAAGCGTTCTATCTCCTAACTATGCAGGTATTCGATGATGGCGTCGTGGATTGTGGTGAACACGCTGCGGAGTTCCTTTTCGTCTTCTTCGAGGAGCGTCACGCGGAAGCCCTTCAAGTCAGTGCAGAAACTGGTACTCGGCACAACGCAGATTCCCTTCGCGCCAAGCAGGTAGTACACAAAGCGGTAGTCCAGGTTTTCGGTCTTTGAACACCATTCTTCCACTTTCGCCTTGATGCGCGGATTGTCAATCTTCAAACTCTGGTGCTTGTTCAAGACGCCTTCGCGGAATACGATGGTGTTGTAGAATGCGCCGTAGGTCGGGTTGAAGTAAAGCTCCGGAATGTCGGACAAAATCTCGTTGATGATAGCCGAACGGCGGCCAATCTTTTCGTTCAGGGCCTTGCGGTGTTCCATGAAGCGCGGATCGCCCAGCACACGCGGAATAGTCATCTGCGGAAGCGTCGTGGAGCAGACTTCCACCATCTTCGCATTGTCCAAAGCGCGGCAGAAGGCGTCGAACTGTTCGTCCTTGTCGCGGTTGTAGTATTCGGCCCATCCGCAACGGGCACCCGGCCACGGGTACTCCTTGGAAATGCCCTTGAGGGCAATGCCCGGAACGTCGCCGATGTATTCTGCAAGGGCGTAGGCGTGGGCTCCGTTGTACGTAATCTTGTTGTAGATTTCGTCGCAGATGATGAACAGGTTGTAGCGCTTTGCTATATCCACAATCTTTTCGAGGATTTCAAGCGGATAGACCATGCCGGTCGGATTGTCCGGATTCAAAATCAAGATGCCCGCGATGGTCGGGTTGTACTTCACCTTGTTTTCCAGTTCCTCGAGGTCCGGGTACCAGTGGTTTTCGGGCTTGAGGCTGTAGGTGATGGGCGAGGCGTGGGCGTGGGCAGCTTCGGCAGAGCTATGGGTGCTGTAGGCTGGTGACGGTCCGATGATGCGAGTCGTCATGGAAAGAAGGCTGTAAAGAGTCGCGATGGCGTCGCCGAGGCCGTTGAAGAACAGGATGTCATCAGCAGTGATCTGTGCGCCGCCGAGCTTGTTGTTTTCCTTCACCAAAAAGTCGCGGGTGTCCTGCATGCCTTTGCTGGGGCAGTAGCCATAGCTGCGGTTCGTCTTGACTAAATCGGAGACGATATCCTTGATCCAATCAGGGACTTCGCATTTTTTCTCGATGGGGTCGCCGATGTTTTCCCAGTGGATTTCCGGCAGACCAAGCGTTTTAAGGAGGTTTGCCTTCTTGACTATCTCGCGGATTTCGTAAGACAGTTCCTTGGCACCATCGGTAAGCAAACGCTTTCTCATTTTATTCTCCTGTATAGGTATCGAAAATTCTCTTGTGGCGGGCTCTTTGGAGTCGCCAAATTTTACCACGTAATAATAGCATAAAATTCAAGAGGTTTTCCGTTGTTTTGGGGGTTTAGGGTAAAAAAAAGAGGGCCGCCCGTGAGTGGACTGCCCTTGAAATCTTTCAGCTTTTTTCGCGCTATGCGAATCTTGCCTTTAGCTTCGTGGACAGTCCAAAACGAGCTCGTGCTGCTGCCGAGCCTGCCGCCGATGCCGCTGCGAATGCAGCGATGTTCTGTCCAAAATTCTTCATGCGTCAAAATATAGCTACGAGGATTGTGAATGTCAAATTGTATTGTTCTTCTGTAAAAAGACGGTTCACCTGCAAAGTTCCGTGTTTTGATGCAAAAGTACACTGCTTGCAGGGCGGGGCCCACCAGTATTCAAACAAGTTTGGCTGTTGGCTTTGGCTTACGGATTTGTGCGAGATGCCAAACAAGCGAGTGTCGCGGAAATGCT
>JAZLIJ010000152.1:0-1115 GCA_045617325.1 Fibrobacter sp. | reverse complement strand
CGCAAGCCGCCAAGGAAATCCAAAAGATTTTAGGGGAAATGAAGAACAACAAATTGATTGAACCGATTATTTCCATCAAATCTTCTATGAAAGAGGAACAAATCGCAGAAGTGCAACAATTGATAGAGAATTTGTAATTTGTATTTTCGCGACCTATCTCAAAAACAATTCAACTATGGGACAAAAACTACCGATTGGCATACAAAATTTTGAAAAACTCAGAAGAGAGGGCTACTTGTATATTGACAAGACCTCTCTTCTATACAAAATGGTCACAAGCGGGTGCTACTACTTTCTATCGCGTCCTCGTCGTTTCGGAAAGAGTTTGTTTCTCAGCACTATAGAAGCATATTTCCAAGGCAAGCGTGAATTATTTGACGGTCTTGCCATTTCAAAATTGGAAAACGATTGGACTGAATATCCCATTCTGCACCTGGACTTGAACACGCAACAGTATAATACTGAAAATGCCTTACAAGACAAATTAGACAGAGAGCTGACAGTCTGGGAGGCCATATACGGGAAAGCTAACGAAGAACGCAGTTTTGGAATGCGTTTTGAGGGCATCATCCGCCGCGCTTACGAGAAGACGAGCCGCCAGGTGGTGATTTTGGTGGACGAATACGACAAGCCGCTGCTGCAGGCCATTGGCAACACCGAGCTGCAAGACGCCTACCGCGCAACGCTCAAGGGCTTCTACGGCGCGCTCAAGTCTATGGACGGCTGCATCCGTTTCGCCTTCCTCACAGGAGTCACCAAGTTCGGCAAAGTCAGCGTGTTCAGCGACCTCAACAATCTGCGGGATTTATCTATGCTTTCCCAATATCACGACATCTGCGGAATCACAGAGCAGGAACTTCGTACGAATTTTGAGGTGGAAATCTCAGAACTTGCAGAAGCCCAGAATATGACCATTGACGAAACCTACGCCGCACTCCGCGAAAACTACGATGGCTACCATTTCTGCGAGGAGAGACTCCCCGGCATATTCAATCCTTTTAGTCTGCTAAATGCTTTCGCCAACCGGAAAATCGACTACTACTGGTTCGAGACCGGGACACCGACTTATCTAATGGAGCTCCTCAAGCAGCACCATTACGTACTGCCTGACTTGG
>JAZLIJ010000151.1:0-38815 GCA_045617325.1 Fibrobacter sp. | reverse complement strand
CGTGGCCGGGGAAGCGTAGGTCGATGAACCATTGTTTGTAGAGGCGCTGGGCGGCTTCTTCGAGGAGTTTTATTTGCTTTTGGTTGTTTTCGATGAGGTTGTCGTAAGCGGAAAGAATGTCGGCGATTTTTCGTTGTTCTTTCATTGAAGGAATCATTAAATCAATTCCACTCAAAAGTCCGGTATTGATGCTAGGCATTGTGGCACCAATAGATATGGTCTCTAGCCATTTTCCAATGAACGGACTACGCAGTTGATAATAAATAAATTTTGGCTCGCAAAGATCTTTTTTCAAAGAAACTTTCAAACAATCACTTCCTGTTAGCCAGCCATTTTCATTTTCTGTAATAAAAACGCATTTACGAACATCGCCTTTTCGCGCGACCATTAAATCACCACTATAAACTTGATGGCGATACAATCGTTTTGCATGTTCTTCGCCAACAAACATAAGATTAGAATGAACAATTTTTCCATCATTCATATCTTTGGGCATTATTATTGGAACACCACTTTTTGCATAATCGGAATTATGTAATTGCGTCCCAAACGGACCTGGTTGTATCGAATTAGATAATTCCCCCAGTTTCACCTTTTCCCAAGCCATCAGCGGTCTCCTTTTTTAGTTAGTCCGCTCAAGTCTATTTTGTATGAGCCTAGTTTTATCTTGTCGTTTTCCAGGAACATGAGCATGTATATGGGCATGTAGGTGACGTTCCCTGCGGGTTTCACGTTGTCATTGCAAAAGACGATGGCGTGGTCAATTCCGTAGTTGCCGACTTCCAGCACATTTTTGAGTGCGCTGTGCCGTTTAAAATCCTTGCCCGACTTGATTTCCAGGGGCAGCACCGATCCTTCGTGCTCAATCACAAAATCCAGTTCGCCCATTTTCTTGTTGTTAAAGTAATAGAGTTCAAAGCCGTGCGCCTTCAATTCCATGGCCGCCACGTTCTCGTAAACGGAGCCGAAGTTCACATTGGTTTCACCGTTCAATATTTTCAGCTGGATTCCGTTCGCGTACTGGCAAGTCAAGAGGCCGACGTCATTTTGGAACAGCTTGAAAAGGTTGCGGGAGCGGGAAAGGAGCAGGGGCACTTTGGGTTCATCTACGTTGTAAACAGGGAGTGCGACGCCGGCTTCCTTCAACCAGATGAAGGAATTTTCAAACCGCGAGAATCTCATGTTCTCGTTCAGGTTCTTGAGAATGAATCTCTTGTTCTGTTCGTTCAGTTCCGGCGGAATCAGGCTGAAAATTTCGTTCAGGTAGAGTTTGTTATTCGGGTCGTACTTGGCAATGTCCTTTTTGTACAGTTCGATAATGCCCTGCTGAATTTCCACCACGTTCTGGATGTTATTCGTTTGCAGGTACTCGGCGACAACGGCGGGCATTCCGCCAATGACCAAGTACAGGCGGAAAAGTTCCATCATTTTCCCGTGGATAAATTCATCCACTTCGGTTTTATTCCGGAAGGCTTGCCTGATGGTTTCAAGAACTTCGGGCTGGATTCCGACAGCCGTCACAAATTCCTCCAAATCCAGAGGGAACATTTCCTTGATGGAAAGGAAGCCTACTGGCAGCGAACGGATGTCCTTGAGTTCCACACCCAAAAGGGAGCCGCTCAAAATATAACGATACGAGCCTTCTTCTACGAGGAACTTGATGGCCGTTACGGCTTCGGGACATTCCTGGATTTCGTCCAGAAAAACAAGCGTTTCGCCTTTTACCAGTTTGATCTCGGAAAGTGCGGACAGGCGGAGCAAAATGTCGGAACAGTCACCTCTTTCGAAAATTTTTTTTGCAGCGGGAGTCTCCAAAAAATTGATTTCTACAAACTGCTTAAAGGTGTTCCTTCCAAATTCACGAATGGAACTTGTTTTGCCAATTTGCCTAGCGCCGGTTACGAGCAAGGCTCCTTTATGGTTGGCATAAAAGTCCGTCAAATATCGGTCAATTTTGCGCTGAATCATGCCTTACCGCTTTTCCAACTCAAAAATACACAAAATTTAACGTTTTTCCAACTATTTTCTACAAAATCTTTCGCGTTTTTCCAACTTTTTCTCACAGTCCCATTTCCTTCATGTTCTTGGAGATAGTTTTCATGAGGTCGTTGCTTTCGGCCTGGAGTTTCAAAAGTTCCTGGTGGATTTCGGTCATGCGTTCGGCAAAGTCCACGCCGTCATCTCCAACCGGGGCGACTCCGACGTAGGCGCCAGGGGTGAGGCTGTAGTTCTTTTCGGCGATTTCTGCGCGGGTGGCGATTTTGCACAGGCCGAGAACGTCCTTGTACTTTCCGTCTTCGCCAAATTTCTCTACAAGCCAGATGGCTTCCTTGACGACGATGATGATTTCATCCAGTTTCGCAAGGCGGGCGTCCCAATTTTCCTGGGTCTTTTTCTTGCTCTTCTTGTCTGCGGAATCCACTGCGGATTTCGCTTCGCTGCGAAGCGCTTCGCGACGGGCTTCGAGTTCTTCCTGAAGTTTATGGATTTTGATTGTCTTGCGGAGAATCTTCGAAAGTTTTTCGTCTTCGACTTCGTTCGCAAAACCAACAAAGGCGTTGCGGTATTCCAAAAGAAGTTCTTGGTACTTGTCCTTTTCGCCACGGTAAAGCCATACAATGGCGTTCAGGTTTTTCAGCTGCCAATAAGACCAGTCGTTTAGTTTGCGGTCAATGACGGTGTAATAGTTGCGGGCGTCAATGAACAGCACTTTGTCTTGCAGGGACTTCTTTTTGCCTTTGTCGAAAAACCACAAGGTACACGGCAAACTTAGCGTATAGAAGAAGTTGTTCCCTACGCTGAGCATGCAATCCACATGGCCCGTGTTTACCAGTTTTTCGCGGATGTCCTTGTCCTTGCTTTGGCTATCTGTTGCAGAAGCGGCCATCACAAAGCCTGCGCGGCCTGTTTCGTTCAGGTAACTATAGAAGTACGAAATCCAAAGGTAGTTGCCGTTGCCGAATTCCTTGTCCTTGTTGATTGCCGGCAAGCCAAAGGGCAAACGGCCGGCTGCTGCGCAACTTTCAGATTTTACTTTATCCACGTTGAAAGGCGGATTCGCCATCACGTAGTCGCATTTGCCGTTCAGATTATGAACATCATGATAGAAGGAGTTCGCCTCGTCTCCGGATTTCACCACACCCGTGAGGCCATGCACCGCCATGTTCATCTGGCAAAGCTGGGCATTGTATTCCACTTTTTCCTGGCCGTAAAAAGTCATGGTTTCGTTGCTCGCCATGCCAGCGTTGTTCACAAAGTCGCCCGTCTGCACGAACATGCCACCACTTCCGCAAGCGGGGTCCAGCAATACGCCATGAGTCGGCTCCAAGATGTTCACAATCATCTTCACCAAGGATTTCGGCGTAAAGAAAACTCCGTCGTCGCTTGCGATGTTCTTTGCAAACTTGCTGAGGAAGTATTCGTAAATGCGGCCCATCACGTCGCCGCCAACATCGTCCAAGGCGTTGTTGTTAAAAATGCGGAGGAGTTCGGCCAGCAGGGAATCCTTGAAAGCGGTATAGGTTTTGGGCAATACGCCCTGCAATTTATCGCTTTGCTGTTCCACCAGTTCCATGGCGTTGTTCACCACTTCGCCGAGGCTATTGAGCGGCTGGCCCGCAGAATTTTTCAGTTTAGCCGATGCAATATTTTCTGGGAGGTTCACCAGATAATCAAACTGCGCTTCTTTCGGCAAGAACAAGGCGCTCTTCGCCCTGAAATCGCTAGCTTCTACAGGCAACACGCGACCATTGCGAACCGGGCGCCCTTTAAGAATTTCCGCCTCGACGCGTTTAAAACGACCATACGCATAACGGAGGAACAAAAGTCCAAGAACAGGCATGCAATACTGATTGGAAGTCAACTTCGAATCGGCACGCAATAAATCCGCCGATTCCCAAAGGTCTGCTTCCAATTTTTTCAAACTTCTGTTGTCCATTTTATTCCTCGTTTTTCAAAATATACTTGCCGTGTCCGAACCCTTCGACTTTTTCAAGGACCCCAAGACTTACTAGTCGCTTAATATTTTCTGTAGCCGCCGTTGGCTTACAATCCAAACTTTTCATAACATCTTTTGCGGAAATGACCTGGTTTTTCTCTATATCGGCCAAAATCTTCGATAGCTTGGTTTTAATTGATTTTCCGAAATTTGATTCCTGAATAATATTATTTAAATCCCGTTTTTGTTGACCAAATCCCGTTTTTTGCGGAGTAAATCCCGTTTTTTCAGAAGTAACTCCCGATTTTTCCACTTTTTCCGCCCCGAAGTCTATGTTTTTGACGGTCGCCTTCAATATAAAGGCAACTTGGCTATACTCGGGTTTTGGCAGACCGGCCTCTTCCATTTCACGGCAC
Source organism: Fibrobacter sp. (assembly GCA_045617325.1). Classification (GTDB taxonomy): domain Bacteria; phylum Fibrobacterota; class Fibrobacteria; order Fibrobacterales; family Fibrobacteraceae; genus Fibrobacter. The sequence goes on along the minus strand of JAZLIJ010000151.1, from coordinate 34,462 downwards.
ATGCGGTCCACGCCTTCGCCAAAGTCCTTTACATACTTGTAGCTTTTCAAATATTCTGCTATATGGGAATTACGGGCAAAATGGGATTCTCGCATTTTTTCAATTTTCACCATTTTGGGGAGATTGCCCGGAGATTCGACCACAAGATGATCATCAAACATCTTGATTTGTATCTCAGTTCCAGTAATAGAATAATCTCGATGAGCAACGGCATTTACCACAAGTTCCGTACGAACAAATTCCGGATACTCCTGTTCTGTAGTAAAAACACCTCCAGAAGTCAGGTAAGTTCGTTCCTTGATTTGAGTCTGGATATACGCAACCGCACTTTGAATTTGTTCAAGAATACGCCCTTCGAAGGTAACATCCTTGATTACGTTCATCTGGGTTCCAAACGACTCTTCTAAAGCAAGGACTTCGTTTATATTCATCAAGACCTCTACATTTACCATTTAAACAACAGCACGGTAGTGGTTGTAAATATATTCAAAAACGTTCTGGCGACAAATAGCCACAGATTTTTCGTCAAAAGCCTCAGGCAGCTCATTCCAAAGAGTGTCACGAATAATAAGATCGATGGCAGCTCTGGTATTTTCCTTGTCGGTCCAGTGATCCAGTTCAGAAATTTTATCCTTGACTTTTTTGAGCAGCTCGACAGAAACTTCCTTCAGTTTCTTGATGTCCTGCTTGCTCAAATTATCCTTGAACAGTAAATCGTAAAGCGAAAGTTCTTCGTCGTTTGCAAAGCCCTCGCGAACAAAACGTTGTTCTTCGTCGTCCATTGATTTTGCCAAATTCATCAAGTCCATGAAGGTCTTTTCGATGGTGGCTCTATCCTGCTCGCTATTGTACGCTTCGATGATTTCCTGGTAACGCTCGTAAAAGTTGATTCGCATCGCGTTCTTTGCAAGCATGTCCTGGAGGCGGCTCTTGATAATTGAATTCAAGTCGCGCAATAGCAGGTTCTGGCGTTTCGCCTTGGCAAATTCCCTACGCAACAGGTCAAAGTCAATTTTACTGATGTCAAACTGCTTGGAATCTTTCAGGCCACGTTCGTCAACATCAATCTGCACATAGTCATTGATGATGTTGTTCAACTGAACGTACAAATCGACATTCGGCACATGCTTGTACTTTGTGCGCATGTTTCGAGCGACGGCGTCAATCGCATTGCACTTGGCCTTGTTTTCGGCGGAAATGTCGTCCTGGTTTGTGTAGCGAATGAGTTTTGCAAGTTCCGAGGCGTAAGTGCCAAATGCTTTCTTGTTCTCCTTGGTGGCACAAATCGCATTCGTTGTGTCGGCAATAGCCGCCAACTTGTTAAAGCCTTCCGCATCGGTAATCTTTGAAAGCTTTGTTCCGATCCCATCCAAGAAAGCCTCAATTGCTGCGAGAGTTTCCAGAATTTTTGCAATCAGTTCATCTTTGTTGATGGTCGGGTCGGCCTTGCTCCCGGTGTTGCTGGTATAATCGGCAAGCGCCTTGCGCAACGCCTTGACAATGCCTGCGTAATCCACAACAAGGCCGTTGCTCTTGCCTTCGCTTACTCGGTTCGCGCGCGCAATCGTCTGCATCAGCGAATGCGCCTTCAGCAACTTGTCAAGGTAAAGGCAACTGAGACTCTTTACATCAAAGCCGGTAAGCCACATGGCGCAAACAAAAACGACGCGGAACGGATTCTTGGAATCCTTGAATTCCTTGTCCAGTTCGCGTTTTTCCATTTTGGTGCGGTGCGGAATAATGTCCAGGCCCCATTTTTGGAAAGTCTGAATTTCATTCTGCTCCTGGCTTATAACGACTGCCATCTCGGTATCTTTCATCCACTGGAGTTTCTTCTCCATTTCCATGGATTCCTGCTGAGATGTGCAAGCCTTTAATTCCTTTGCTAAATCCGCGATAGCCTCTGCCCAGTATTCCTGCACGTAATTGTACATGCGGACGCAAGTCACCTTGTTCAGGCAGACAAACATCGCCTTGCCGCTAGTCCACAAGTCGGAATAATGGCGGACAAAATCTTTTGCAATCACACGGAGGCGCGGCTCAGCCGTTAAAAGGTGGTATTCCTTGGCGAAATCCTTTTCCAACTTTTCCTGTTGCTCAGGATCCAAGTCGGCAGCTTCTACCGCTTCGATAATCTTTTCCGAAATCTCGGGATTCTTGAGTTCCTTGATTTTCTCGGCACGGTTCTCGTAGTACAGCGGAACCGTGGCACCATCTTCGACAGCCCGCTTAAAATCGTAAATGGAAACGTAACCACCGAATGTTCTTTCGGTGATGTTGTCATCCTTCAACAGCGGCGTACCCGTGAATCCGATACGAGAAGCCGTCGGCAATAATTTGCACATGTTTGCCGCAAACACGCCGTTCTGACTTCGGTGCGCTTCATCGGACATCAAGATGATATCATGGTCAGGGCGAATCTCCGGGAGATTGTCCTTGTTGAATTTTTGAATCAAGGTGAAAATGTAGCTCGGATTGCCCTGCAATTTTTTCACCAAGTCCGCACCGCTTGTCGCCACGAATTTGGAAGCCTTGACTTTGCCAAGCATTCCGCAATTTTCAAAGGTATCGCTAATCTGCGTATTGAGTTCATCGCGGTCCGTAAGTACGACAATCGTCGGTGAACCTTCGGAGCAACGGCGAATTTTCTGCGAAAGGAAAAGCATTGAATAACTCTTGCCGCTCCCTTGCGTGTGCCAAAAGACACCGAGCCTGCCATTTCGCAACTTTCTGTTCCTGTAAGCTTCAAAAGCTTCGTTTACGCCAAGGTACTGGTGGTTGCGCGCAAGAATCTTGACCGTATTCCCGTCAGAATGATCGAACAGCAAAAAGTTCTGCAACAAGTCAAGGAAAGTTTCCTTTTTGCAAATGCCGCGAAGCATCGTTTCAAGTGCAACGTTACCGATATCGCTTTCTTTCAAACGCTTCCATTCGTGGAAGAATTCATACTTGCTGCCAAGAGTTCCAACTTTCGCTTCAAGGCCGTTTGAAAGCATCAAGAATGCATTGTAGTAGAACAGCTGCGGAATCGTCGACAAGTAATCGGTGTAGTTGTCGGTGTAGGCGTTTTGCACATCGACATCGTTACGTTTCAACTCGACAAATAACAGCGGAATGCCATTGACGAAGCCAACAATGTCTGTTCGGCGGCGATAAATTTCGCCATGAATTTTCAGTTCTTTTACAGCGAGAAAATGATTGTTATCCGGATTGGAAAAATCAATGACCAAAGCCCGTTTTTCTTCTGTTTGACCATCGGGCTTTTTCAACGTGACAGGAATGCCATCGCGAATGTAGCCGTACTTTTCCTCGTTGGTTTGCAACAGCGAAGATGTGCTCAATACATTTGTGAACTTTTGCAGAGCCTCTTCAAGTTGAGAATCGGTAAGCCACGAATTCAACTTTTTGAGTGCCAGCTTAAAATAACGGGTAAGGAGGACCTCTTTATAGGATTTACGCCCTAAAGTTCCATTTTCGCCAAGAATTTCGTTGTCAAACGCATATACTACATCCCAATTAAGCTCTTTTTCCAAAAGCTTGCCGGAACTCTCTTGAACGAGAATATTTTCGCTGTACTCGTATGACATTCAACACCAATGGATATAGGGTAAATATAGGATATTCGTGTTTACAAAGCAAAATCAGCCACAAAAAGAGTTTATGCAACTATTCAAATTCATCAACAAAACCTTAAATCAAGCACAAAAAAAAAGGCGCCACGCAGGCGCCTTTTCCATTTGCAAATTAATTTGTCTTTATTGTGCAGTCGAGGGTGACGAATCCACAGGAACAGCGGCAGTCGTATCCGCAAGCGTAGCGGCAGCCTTCGCGAGAGAATCCGCTGCTACGGAATCTTTCACTGCATCGGCGCGCTTCTTCATTGCAAGCAAGCGAACAAAGGCGTCGTTCGGATGAATCTTGCCTTCAGCCATGCCGTACACAATCTGCTTCACCTGCTCATACAATTCCGTAGAGCCGCCGTCTCCCGTCGCTAACGAGCTGCGATACCCGATGATGCGGTAAATCTTCGTGCAGAATCCTTCCAAGAAAGCCTTGTAGCGAGGCTGCATCGCATCTTCCAAGGCAGTCGCAAGAGCGATTTCCGTCTGCATCGTATCGAGTTCAAAGCTGCGGTACATCGTGCGCACATACGGCGGAATCGTCGTATCGGGACTATCGAAATAGGGGCGCATGATGTCGGCTGCCTCGCTTTTCTTCGGATAAGGTCCATTCGCAAGACGCAAGGCGCAATATACCGCCAGTCGCCAATTTTCAGGATAGACGCGAACCGCACGACGAAGCACGTTGAAATCCGCTGTATCCGAATAATTCACCGAAATCATACCGCCGACAAAGTAATACGGCGTATAGAACAGCGAATCCAGTTCCGTACAAAGGTTCGCGACATGCCCAAGATAGGCATATTCGCGCCCCGTAAGGAAACTCTCCCCAAGTTCCGTCAACCCTTTAATCCAGAAGAGTCCCGCAACAGAAGCATCATGTCCTGCCGCAACATAGCGCACAGAAGAAGCCTTCGGCAAGAAGGACTCGTCAAAATTGGTGCCAGGAAGCGGCTTTGCAAATTGGAAAGCAGCCACAATCACCAGGATGGCGAGGATTGCAGAAACCAGGTAGCGCATCGAGTCCCCTCCTTAATATTAGCGCAGGCTATCAGCCAAACGTTCCAGCGCATCGACGCAATCGTTTGCGTAGTTCGCCGGCGTATCGTTACGCTGCCAGGCAAAGTTCAAGCCGCTGCTGGAGTTCAGCACATGGAACTTGCGCTTGCCACCGCCATTCGCAATCGCGTTGAGCACGGTCTTTGCATCGCCGCCCTGGCCACCCGGCACGCCCGGAATAGAGACGCCCGGAATGAGGAACGGGATTTCGTGCTTGTGCGATACGCAGTAGGCGGTAATCTGCTCAAGTTCTTCAGGATGCGTCGCACCGACAACAGCGCCAAGATAGCCGAGGGAACCGTCCCATTCCATGATCTTATCTGCAACGGAATAGAAGGCGCTTGCGATATCGCGCGGATCGTCGCTGCGGACAACGCTCATGTCCTGGAAATCATGTGCGCCCTTGTTGCTTGTACGCAAAAGCACGTAGGCGCCATTTTCGCTGTTTTCGCGAATGAACGGACCGACAGAATCGGCTCCCATCCACGGAGAAACAGTCACCGCATCGGCCCTGTAGACATCATAGGCTGCGTTAGCGTAGGCGGCGCTGGACTTGCCGATATCGCCGCGCTTTGCATCGAGAATCACAGGAATGCCGGCACTTCTGTAATCAGCAATGAGCTGCTGCAGCACAAGCATCGCCTGGATGCTCACGCATTCGTAATAGGCACTGTTCGGCTTCACCACGGCAGGCTGCACGTTGCGCTTGAGGCAGCACTCGAGAATGTCTGAATAGAAGCGTTTGATGCGGTCTTCGGGAGTTCCATCAAGCGGAATCAGCTTGAGCACAGGGTCCATGCCCATGCACACCGGATTTCCGCACTTGGCAATGCGCTGTTCAAGGCGATCGTGGAAACACGTCATTACTTCAGTTCCTCCTGAATCATGGCAGCTTCGTAAGAGAGAATGCCGTGTGCGACAGCCACGTTCAAGGATTCAAGTTCGCTGCTCATCGGAATCTTCACAGTCTCGTCGGCAAGTTCGATAAAGTAAGGATTGGTGCCTGCACCTTCGTTACCCACGAGGAAGGCCATCTTGCGAAGCTTGTGCGCAGGAATATCGTGAATGGACTGCTTGGCATGCAAATCGGTAGCGATAATCGTATAGCCCTTGCTGCGCAAGAAGTTGATCTGGTCCACCAAATCCACGTCGAATTCGAAAGGCACGCGCAGGAACGTTCCCGAGGAACCGCGCACCACCTTCGGATTGAACGGGCTCACGGTACCGCGACCAAGCACCATGCCCGAGGAATTGAAGCCAAGGCTTGTGCGGAAGAGCGTTCCCAAGTTACCCGGATCCTGCACGGCATCCACAAGCGTAAGGACACTTCTGCTCTGTTCATACACAGGCTTCTTGCTTGCAATGCGGCAGTAGGCGATGATGCCCTGCGTCGTAATCGTAGAGGAAAGGCGCTTCATCTGCTCAGAAGTGAGCACGTGCAAGTCGATTTCGGCATCGTTGATAGCCTCAATCAGTTCTTCGTTCTCGAAGCCTTCTTCCATGTAGACGGAGATGACAATTTCATGGTGATGTCTCACCAGTTCATCGACCACATGGACGCCTTCACCGAGGAAGCGGCCTTCGCGTTCGCGGCCCTTTTCGGTAGTGCAGGCAATCAACTTCTTGAACCAAGGCGGATTGGAAGCGACATCCTCGGTCTTTTCGACCTGCGCTGCGCGCGCTTCCAATGCGGCTTCGTCGAGATTTTCGTCTACGACGACATCCTTCTGCTCAGGGCGCTGGCGATAAACCGGCGCGTTGGCACGGTCAAAGTCACGACGCGGGCGACGGTCGTCGCCACGTCCACCAAACGGCTTGTCACCGAAACGGCGCGGACGGCGGTCGCGATCAAAGCGGCGCTCGCCACGGTCATCGTCACGGTCACGGCCAAAGCGGCCTCTGCGTTCGCCACGATCTTCGCGATTAAACGGACGATCACCACGGTCGTCACGGCTAAACGGACGGTCATCGCGATCAAAGCGGCGTTCACCGCGGAACGAGGGTTTGTCGCCAAAGGACTTGCGTTCATCATCTGAACGGCGAGGACGACGTTCCGGAGCCTCGCTGACTCCAAATTTGCGATCCAGCGTCACCTTCACGGTACGCTTCGGTTTGTTTTCTTCTTCACTCATAGTTTTTCCATCAACTGTTTGGCGACGGATTCCCCGTCTATTTTCAGGAGCTTGTAGAGAGCGGAAATTTCGCCCTGTTCTACAAATTTGTCTGGAATACCGAACCGAATAAGTCTCTTGTTCGTATACCCAAGGTCCACCATAAGCTCGGCTACAGCCGAACCAAAGCCACCCATCAACGAGTTATCTTCCAAGGTCACAATAACATCGTGACTATCGAACAAATGCCGATACGATTCTTCATCAAGCGGCTTGATAACACGCGCATCCACAAGAGTCGGATTGTATCCGTTCCTGCGCAATACGGCAGCAGTCTTCTTCAATTCATTTGTCATGAATCCGGCACCAAGAAGCATAATCTTCTTGCCCAGCTCAATCAACTTCGGACGGCGCACATCGAAAGGTTCCACCGAATCCTTCAACTCAGGAGCCAAGGCGGATCCTCTCGGATAGCGGATTGCCACGAGGCCTTCCATGTTGATTGTAGCCTTTGTCATGTCGCGAAGTTCATTCTCATCGGAAGGCGCAAGAATCGTCATTCCAGGGACAGTCCTCAAGAATGACAAGTCAAACACACCATGATGCGTAGGGCCATCCGCCCCCACAAGACCCGCCCTATCCAGGACGAACACCACATGCAACTTCTGCAATGCGACATCGTGCATAATCTGGTCGTAGGCGCGCTGCATGAACGACGAATAAATTGCAACCACCGGGACGACGCCATCGCAGGCAAGCCCCGCGGCAAACGTCACCGCATGCTCTTCGGCAATACCTACGTCAATGACTCTGTCCGGGAGTTCGCGGGCGACAATGTCCATGCCGCAACCCGTAGGCATAGCGGCAGTGATGCCCATGATTCTCTTGTCCTTCCTCGCCTCCTCGAGAAGCGTCCTTCCGAAGATACTCGTAAGCGACGGATTCAAGTTGCCAGGAGTCAGCGGAAGACCGCTTTCCGGGTCGAACGGTCCGCAACCATGCCACTTGGTCGGATTCTTGACGGCGGCGTCCAGTCCGCGGCCCTTCTCGGTAAGGACATGCACAATGCACGGCCCCGGCTGCATCTTGACTCTCTCAAGAATCATGATAAGTTCGTTGATGTCGTGCCCATCAATCGGCCCGAAGTAACGAATGCCGAGATCCTCGAAGAACCGTCCAGGCTTCACGGCGTTCTTCGCCGCATTCTCCGCCTGCAAAAACAAGTCCCTGAAGCGCGTTCCGAGAATGCCCGGCAGGCGCGTCATCAGGCGATCCAGGTCGGAACGCATCTTGTTGTAAACCGGGTCCGAGATGACGCGGTTCAGGTACTTGCTGAAGCCGCCCACGTTGGGCGCAATGCTCATCTTGTTGTCGTTCAAGATGATGGTCATGTTCTGCTTCGAGATGCCCGCGTTGTTGATGGCCTCGTAGGCCATACCGCCCGTCATGGAACCATCGCCGATGACTGCGACAACGTTATTGTTTCGCTCAAAATGATTGCGTGCAACAGCAAAGCCCAAGGCAGCGGAAATCGAAGTCGTCGCATGCCCTGCACCGAAGCAGTCATACTCGCTCTCGTTCCTCTTCAAGAATCCCGAGATGCCACCCTGCTGCCTCAAGGTGTCGAACCTGTCGAAGCGGCCCGTCAAAAGCTTGTGCACATAAGCCTGGTGCCCCACGTCCCAGACGATTTTGTCGTCAGGTGCATTGAACACGTAATGCAGGGCAAGCGTAAGCTCTACGACGCCTAGGCTGGAAGCCAGATGGCCACCATGTTTTGCCACTTGACCAATAATGGTCTCGCGAATCTGCGACGCCAGATGATAAAGCTCATCTACAGAGCAGTGCTTAATGTCCTGCGGAGACTTTACGTCTTTTAAATCCATCATTTAACCCGAGTGATGATAAAGGCTGCAATAGCACGAAGAATCGAAGTGTCACACTGGAGAGCATCCAAAGCGCGGATAGACTCATCATAAAGCTCACGAGCACGTTCCCTGGACTTTTCAAGGCCCATGATGGACGGGTAAGTCGCCTTGCCCTTCTCGATATCGGAACCGGCATCCTTGCCAAGCTCCTCGGTCGTAGAGACAATGTCCAGAATGTCATCGACAATCTGGAAAGCAAGGCCGATAGAGCGACCGTAGTCACGGATGACGGCAATATCCTTTTCGCCTGCACCGGCAAGCATGGCTCCCACCTGCAAGGAAGCCTCGATAAGAGCGGCAGTCTTATGATAATGGATGTAGTCTACAATTTCAAGATCGACAGTCTTGCCTTCGCATTCGATGTCGGTCATTTCTCCACCAATCATGCCGAATGTGCCAAGCAGATGTGCAAGGACTTCGATAGCCTTCGCATTGCCCGTCTTGCCCATGAGCTCGAAAGCGAGAACGCAGAGGGCGTCACCCGCCATCACGGCAGTCGCCTCGCCGAACTGCTTGTGGCTAGTCAGCTTGCCACGGCGATAGTCGTCATTATCGACACAGGGCAGGTCATCGTGGATGAGACTGAACGTGTGTAGCATCTCGAGGGCGCTCATGGCGAACCAAACCGACTCACCCTTGCCGCCGAACATGTCAAACGCGGCCCTCACCAGGGCCGGACGCAGACGCTTGCCACCGGCAAACATGGAATAGCGCATCGCCTCGTGTAGACGGGACGGTCTGTCCTTTTCAGAGGGCAGATGCTTGTCAAACATGGCTTCCGCCTCTTTAGAGATGCGGGCTAGATAATCCTGAGCAATAGTTGCTTCTTTTTCTAATGATTGCATACACTACAAAGATACTTAAAAAGCCCCGCACTTGGCGAGGCTTTTTCTTAGAAAAGAGTACCGTAAAGCCAAATATCGTCTACATAGAACTCGGAACCGTCCCTGGCGAAGAAATGCAGCTGGTGCGCACCATTCTGCGCAAAGAGCCACGCATAGAAGGGAGATTTCAAGTCCTGTGATGTATAGCACAAATCCTGGGCGGGTTTCACAACATAACGAGTCCACTTGCTACCAAGATCCATCCATTCGCTAGCGGCCTTTACGGCAACGCCCGCTTCCTCGGATTCCTTGTCCCAGTTTTCAATCGCCGCACGAATACGCCCGTTCCCCTTCGCGTAGAAGACGATGGAATCCAACTGCGACAGATTCCAGGACTTGCCCCTGAGAGCCGCCCCAACCAGGACCCAAGCGTAATTATCATCCTTCAGCATGTACTTGCCGTGGAACACCTGGGATTTGCGAGTTGAATCGTACTCAATCGCATTTACAATGTTCATCGGGAATCTGGAAGAACCGACGGTATCCACGCTGAAATACCAGTCATCCAAACTTGAGGTCGGTTCAAAATCCTGTAAAAGCATGGAAGGCGCAACGAAGTCCGAAGCAAATGGTTCCAGCAGGACATCCTGCTCTACATACAAATTTTCATACTTTTCATCGTAGAAGTAGAGCTTGAGCGAATCTCCAGCAGGAAGCGAAGGCAAAGTAAACATGCCCATCTTGTCAGCCTTCACAAGAATATCCAAGCCGTAGACACCGACCCAGGCGCCATTCGAACCACTTTCCAAAGTCACCTTTCCGGGGAAAGTCGCTGTGCCGGGCAGTTCCAACGTATCCAAGGCGGCAATCTGCTTTACAGACAGGACCTTCGAATACGCAAAACCCGACTGCGTAACCGTGAAGCGGAAAGTCCCCGAATCAGGAAGCGCAAAATTGAAACGCCCCTTTTCATCGGAATAGAAATCGGCGTCAACAATGGTATTGTTGAGAACCGGCGACTCGAGTTTCGCCTTCGGATCGCGCAAGGCGACCATAGCGAAAGAAGCCGCCTTTCCATTCGCCTTCACGACGAAATCCGCTTTCTTCGCCCCCTCTTTTTCGATGTCAACATCTAGCACACCGGATGCATAAGGTTCAAGTATCACAGGAACCGTCTTGATGACATCGCGGTCATCATCACGCATAAAGTAAACATCCAAGGAATCGTTCGCCGGAAGCGACGGGAGCTGGAAGTTGCCAAGCGAATCGGAACGCACAAGCACATCCATACCGCGAACGCCGACCCAGACGTAATCGCACGCTTCCGGGATGAACGTCTTGCCGCCAAGCAGTGCCATCGGTTCAAGCTTGATGGAATCCAGATTCTTCAATTCGTCCTTGGAATAGACTTCGGAATAGGCGGCACCGTCATGCACAATAGTCAGGCGGTAGTTGCCCTTCTTAGGCAAAGGCAGCGTGAACCGTCCCAGGGAATCCGCATGGACATCCGCATTGACCAGGACATTTTCCGGAGTCTCGGACGTAGACACATAATCGGCGCTCCTGATAGCTACACTAGCAAATGCAGCCGCACGACCATCGACATAGGCGAAGCCATTCGTAGTCTCGCTGCCGGGACCACCAGCAATCGGAGAGTCCAAAGGACCTTCCGACGAGGAGCACCCCCACAGCAGCGAAAGCGCAGGAAGAAGATAAACAAGCTTTCTCATTTTGTCTTCTCCTGGAGTTTCTTGACAAAACCTATCGGGAACAATTGCACATTCAATTGGAAAACGGTATCGTCGCCAGTCCCTTCCTGGGACATGCGCAGGAGGTCGGAACGGAACTCCTTGATCTTTTCACGAATCAGCTGGATATCGTTCATGTTGAACGTCATCGTCACAGTACTGATATCGCGGAGAGGGGGCGCATGACGCTCCAGCGATTCGCCTGCAAGACGAATCGTCTCCTTCTGGAAAGTCCGAACCGCTTCGGACCGCCAGTTGCCGCCTGTACTCACGAACGTATCGTTCACCTTCCAATACCCATCCTTGTTCAAGGATATCATGTTCAGATCATGAAGAAGCTCGATGGCCTCCTTCGCCTGTTCCACGGTAATCTGCGGAGTGCAGCATTCGGCCAAGCCTTCATAATCATCTTTAAAATTACAAATACCGATGACAGAACGGATAGCGTTATAGTACCAATGACGGTAAAATTCAAGTTCTTTTTTGGCAAGACGCTTCAGAGGGATGCCCTTCAAGGCCTGCATCTTCTCATAATGGTTCAAAGCTTCCTGGTCACTCTTCGCTCTGCCAAAGTATACCAGCTCCACCCAGTACGCCGTCTCCTTTTCATCCAGTTCGAAAAACTCAGCCATCGGCTTGATGAAGTTCACGGCGAGATGGATTTTTCCCTGAGATATACGGAGAAGATTGCCCGGATCGGCCCCGAGCTTCATCGCCATGTAACGCCACGAAATAACGGTCTTACGCTTTTTAAAGTCTTCAAAAGCATCCCGAATCCATTCGCGGTAGTCCGTATATTCAAAAACAGGTTTCACAAAAAATCCTCACAAAAAAGCAATTAGAAGGGGCCCCCTCCCGCATGTTTTTTTGTAAAAATAATTTTAAAATTTGTCAATTAAAGGTTTTGCAATTACTGTTCGTTGTGGAACTTTACAACAAAACCGGGACTGGCACCACAAGTCAGCTCCCAGGAGCACTCAGGCAAGTCCCTCGAAACACCTCCACCGCAGACACCTTTATAGAACAAGGCGCCTGTGCTGTCCAATCCATAAAACACATCGTATTGAATTTCGGGAAGTTCCGAAGCAAGCACCCTGCGATCACTCATCAGTCTCGACGTAATGAGGATTTCGCAGCTATCCTTGAAGGAAACGCTATCGGCAGACTTGTCAAGCGCATTCCACTGCAGCTGGATCTGCTTGAAATTCATCTCATTCGGGCTTTTGGCGCAACCAGCCAGCATAAGGGATAACGCCAGAGAAAAAAGAGCAGACCAAAAAAGCGAACGATGCCTGCACCGCATTTTTAGGCCTTGACGCTGGATGCACGACGATAAGTGGCGCTGGTCACCCTGTTGCGACCGCCTTCCTTGGAGGCGTACAGAGCCTTGTCCGCACGTTCAAAGAGACGTTTCGGGTCTTCGTCGGGAACCATTTCAGCAATGCCGAAGGAACAAGTAATCTGCTGCTGCGAAATAAGCTGTGTCTCCTCGATGGCCATGCGAAGCTTCTCGGCAAGGAACTGCGCATTCTGAATCGGCGTATCGCCACAGAGAATCACGAACTCTTCGCCGCCCCAGCGCACAAGAGCATCCGTATTGCGGATTTTACCCTGGATAAGCTTTGTCAAGTTCACAAGGACTTCGTCACCCACATTGTGGCCGTAAGTGTCGTTCACCTGCTTGAAATGGTCGATATCCAAGATGACGAAGGAGACCGGGCTTCCGTTCTTGCTCAGATTTTCCTGTTCGCGCATCAGCACGTTGTTGAAGCCCGCACGGTTGAGGCACCCCGTCAGCGGATCCTCCTTGCTGGATTTTTCATATTCAGACTTCTCGATTTCAAGAGCGCGCAAGTTCTTCTCGAGTTCCTCGCGTTTCTTGCGGTTGGCGGCACGTTCACGGCTGTAGTCGAAGAAGCGGATGATAAGAATAATGAAGAATGTCACGAACCAGAGAGCGACTAGCGTTGTCACGAGGTCCACCTTGGAAATTTTCTTGCCCTTGAGGCAAAGTCCCTTGATTTCAAGCGTTCCTTTTCCGAGAGGAGCATTCGTCCCCGTCTGGATTTCAATCAGCGGGATGTTTTTCAAGTCAACTCTTGCCTTGTGGACGTTAATCTTGTTCTGGGCCACCCACCAGCTTGCCACACGGAATTCCTGCGGCACAAAGACGGCCGGATAAGGTTCGTCTTTCGGGAAGTATTCAATTTCGTTGAACTTGAGGCTAGTTTCGTCATCGGCACGGTAGAAATCCTCGTCAAAGCCTCGCATGTAGAATCTCACGGTCCCGTTGCCACTGTTCTTTATCCAGACGAAGATGCTGTCGTACTTGGACATGTCGCGACCGCGTGTCTTGCCGTCTCCAAGGAAAATCTTGATTCCCGCATAGGGATAGGCATAGCCGTCGCGAAGTTCATAATCTACAATCACAGAAGAATCCGTACGCCGCATCGAGATTGCCGAGGAGCCCCCATCCACGGAATCCGTCTGCGCAATTACGTATGGATAGTCGGCCAAGCTCAGGAAATCAATATCGTCCAATCCGTTCTTATACGCGAACAGCGCGATGACCGTAATGGCCAACAGCACGAAGATAAGGATATTCATCCTAAACAGCGCATAAACTTTTTCCATCATTACAGACATAAGATTTTCCGTGATTGTACAACAGCTAAAAATAAATATATAAAAAGATGACAATCAACGTGTTAACTATCTCGAAAGCCACCGTCCAAGACGGCCTATAATGGGTCTAAGTTCACTTGCGAGCGCCTCGTGGGAATGTAAATTCGGGTGCCCCACCAAGGCGGTATTCTCCGTAAGGACGTGCTTGTACTCCAAATCGTTCTTTCCGCGAGCCTTTTCTGAGTCAAAAATTTCCTTGATTGCTGGCGCCATGTCGTCATTCGGCCACGTTTTCGTAGACAGAAGCAGGAACTTGCAACCTGGATGGGCTTTACGCAGCTTGTCCAGGAGATTCACATAGGCAGCCTTGAACTTGTCCTTTTTGCAGTAAGGCGGATTTCCCTGAAAATCGTTGATGCCGATGAAGACGACAATGACCTGCGGGTGAAATTCGTCAAAATTCCAGAGCGGGGAAGTCCCCTCGGCAGCCATTCCGGGGAGAGTGTAGTCATAGAGGCGCGACAGAGGCCAGTCGGGAACAATGTTGTCGTAGTTGCGCACCATGCCGCGTCCACTGACGGCATTCACCTGGAAATCAGCCTTGAAGCCGTCCGCAAGCAAGAACGCATAGCTCTTCGACGCGTTCGTCTTTTCAAAGAATAGCGACGGATCATCGCTCACGCTACCCTCGTTGCCGTAACCCACGGTAAAGGAATCGCCGATAAACTCGATGCGACGATTCGACGCCTTGGGACGCGCCTTGATTTCACCGTTGGAAGAGATGCCGTAGAGGCGGACTTCGCCGGGGTTACTCTCGGTGAGTTTCACGAGGCGGTACTTGTGCACATTACCGTCCGCGGCCTTGAACTTGTGTATCGAGCGGCGATCCGTCACAAACGTATCCACCGCTTTTCCATCCGAAGTAAGAAGCCAGCGGGCCTCGCCTTCCAAGTCCAGCTGCAATTCCGTTCCCGTAGCTTCAAATGCGACAGTCACAGCGGGGGCACTCGCCCTGCTATATTCTTTTCCATGTTCCCAGCGACCGGAGAACAGCAGATTTTCCATGGAAGCCTCCCCTGCAAAAGCGGATGCGGACAAAGCCGCGAGTAAAAACAACACACTCTTATTCATGGCTAAAATATTAGAAAACTTTTTAGGTAGGGAATATTTTCAAAAAAGAAAAAAGCTCTCAGCGCAAGCCAAGAGCCTTTTCATAAAGTATCCGCCAGGCTTTATACAGCCTTCTTGTGCAGCACCTTGATTTCCTGGATAAAGGAAAGATCCAGGAGGAACATGCCTTCCTTACCGCACTCCTGTATTTCAATGGTCGAAGGGGACTTCGCCAAATGCAGAGCATGTACGTAGAACATTTTCTCTTCGAGTTTTGCGTTGCGCTTGCCCGGGTCCACCACCTTGGCCTGTAAAAGCGTCCCGACGGTTTTTGCGTAGCGAAGAACCTTTACCAGGTCAAACGTGCTTAGCTTCTGGTAGATGCTGCCGTACTTCGTGGAATCCATCGTCGCCTGCGCAGACGCCTCGTCGGCCTCGTCCTTCAAGTCGTAATCGGGCTTCTTTACCTCGGGCCATGCGATATTGAATTCCGCGCGCCATTCGTCAGGAGAGGCGGGCTGTCTATTTTCGGAGGACTCCCCTACGAACGGGAAGTAGCCGTAATTTTCGAGTATTTCGAAAGCGCGAGCTTCCATATTGTTCTTCAAGATGAAGCCGTAACCGGGGATGTATTCCTGAGTACATTCCGTAAACTGCGGAAAACGGGAAAGTTCGCCGAGAACTGTCAAATTCACAATTTTGAGCAAACGGACAGTCTGCACCTTGGCACCATAGAACGAAGCATTCCATTCGGCAAGCGTCGATGCAACGTTTTCAGGAGGCTTGAGCCACGTACAAAGATTTTCGATTTCAGTTTCCGGGAATCCGCTGCGAAGGCCTGCAACATACGTATCCTTGTCCAAAGTAAAGCAAAGGAACGTTTCATCGTTATTGACATTCGCAAGGCATGCCAAATCAAAAAGAACACTAGGCGCCGTTCCCGTAGAAACAATCATGTCGAAATTCGGCAAGAGCGAAAGACTCGCCTCGGGAATAGACGCAATGGAGGTTTCAACCCAGTCCTTCCCCGACTTCGAAAGTGAAACGGTAACAACTTTTCCGCGCACAATTCTGAAATCCAGAAGACCAAGCAGCCACAATTCGCGAAGCGGACGTGGCAGATACTCCCAGGGGAGTTCCTTCGGGTTTTCCTGAATTCGGTATGTCGGATCCATGACCCAGAAAAGATAGATGACATCGGCGACAGAGCATCCATCCGCCACCTTTCTTAGGAGACGTTCGCAGTGTCCCTTGTCGCCATGGAAGCGCTCGCCAATCCACCAGGTAATCAAATCCTGATGCAGACGGAAACCGTTCTTGCGGATAAAATCCATCGCCTGCGCAGAAGGCAGCAAGAAGGAGTTTTCGACTTCCAGCCATTTATTTGCCATGAGGAAGTTGAAAATCAGCGACAGTTCGTTCTCGGCGGCCTTTTCCGAAATGCGACTTGCAGTCGTAAAAGCCTCTACACAGAGTTGACGCCCGCGACGATGCAGCGTACCGTTGGTATTGATGCGCATCATCTTCTTCTTCGCAAGAGAGAGAACGACGCAAATATGCCAGTCAATCATATTCTGGTACGTCGAGACAGGTGTGCGCAAATCCGCTTCCGACCCGGACGGCATCTCGAAGCAGCCAACGAAATCGCTAAAGCCGAGATAAATGGGAACACCTCCTACAAAGGAGCGCCACATGATGAATTCGCGGCACATGCCGAGCAGGAACTTTTGCAAATCGCGATTTTTGCTTGCAGGAACAGTCAGGCGAAGCTCATTGAAGGCAAGCCCTCTCGAACCGCTGAGATACACCAAGTTGACACAGCGCTGCTGCCATGGTTCCATCTTCGAGAACAATTTCGCAACACGCTCTCTATCGCAGAAATAGGACAATGCCTCGGTCTGAATCAAGGCATTGTTCAAGAGTCCCTTCTTGCCATACGCCTTCGCATGGACATTGCGAAGCATCGGCTTGGACATACCATCAAAAAAAGCATTCAGTTCAAACATTATACATCCTAAAACAGGATGGCAAATTTAGTAAATTAGACGCGAAACGGCAACGTTCCAATGATAAAGAAAAGGCCGCGACATCCTAAAAATGTGCGACCTATCACCTAGAAATTTGACAAAAATTTTTTACTTGACAAAATTCTTGATATCTTCGACGGTATTGGCTATCCGATGCTTGAAATTCCAAATACGCGAGAACGTCTTGCCATAATGTTCCAGGAGCACTCGATTGTCAAGGAGAAGCACCTTGCCCGAATCTTCATCGGAACGGAGCAGGCGACCGATTCCCTGACGGAGTTCCATATACGCCTCAGGTACGAAATAGTCCTTGAACGCATTCTTGCCAGCGGCCTTCATCTCGTTAGAGAGACCTGCGACAAGCGGATCGGATGGATTCGGGAACGGAAGCTTCGGAATGACCAGGAGCTTGAGCGCATCGCCCGGAAAATCAACGCCCTCCCAAAGACTCTGGCAGCCAAGGAGGCAGGCGCCGCGCTCCTTGCGGAACATCGCCACAAGGCCGTCCAAGGAACCATCGACATGCTGACACAGCAACAGCTTGTTGCGTTCAGCGAATGCCGGAGCCAAAACAGCTTGAGCCTTCATCATGGCAGAAACGCTCGTGAAAAGCACCAATGTATTTTCCTCGACCGTCGGAAGCACCTGTAAAAGCGTCTCATTCATGGCGTCACCATATTCCAGAAGAGACGGCTTCGGGAGGAACTTCGCTATCATGACGGAACGACGAGCATTCATATCGGGACGTTCGCTATAGACACGAACGAACGGACGCTTGTTCAATTTCACATCGTCCATCGACATTCTTTGAACAAAGTAATCTAATTCCGATTGGATGGAAAGTGTCGCTGAGGTAAACGTCGCCGACTTGATCCACGGATAGAATTTTTCCTTCCAGATGTTTCCGGAATGGAGCGGACACGCACGAATCTTGATAGTATGCGGATTGAACGGTTCCTCCATGTAGAACGCCCAATCGGAGCGTCCTGCCTTCGTCACGAATTCGAAGTCAGCAACAAAGCGAGTCATTTCGGTGAAACGACCGACCAAGTCATTGACAAGTCCATCCACAGAAGCGATTTCGGTAGCCATGGCGATAAACTTGTCTGCAACAGAGCGAGCGTTTGCAAACTGTTCAAGGAATGCAGCCGGGTCGGCATCGTAATCAGCGGCTATGCCTCTTGTAAATGTAAAGTCCTTGCCGTTCTTCTGCTTCGAGAGGCGTTTACCAATCTTCATGAAAAAGCGGTGCAGGGACTTTTCCGTTTCAGCGAGAGCAGCGACAAGCTGGTCGCATGTTTCGAGCATATCGGCTCTGTCTACAGGGAGACGCTTCTTGATTTCCGCAATGAGACCATCTTCACCGTTCTTCGAAGGCACGAGCATCTTCGCCACATTGCGAAGGCCAAAGAACGAAACAGTCCTTCCGAAAGCCTGGTTGCTTGATTCCGGCAGGCGGTGCGCTTCGTCGAACACCACGTGTTCATAAACAGGAAGAAGTGCGAAATCAAGCTGCAAGTCGGCAAGGAAGAGTGAATGGTTCACAAGCACCATGTTGGCATTCATCGCCTTGCGCTTTGCGACCATGGCAGGGCAATTCGCATAATGCGGACACTTTTCGCCAAGGCAAGATGTAGCACTGCTAGCCACCTTGGACCAGAGCACCCTATTGCGGCCCTGACTGAAGGAGGAGCATTCATTGATGTCGCCTGTTGTCGTTGTATACACCCACGGAATAAGCGCCATGAACGAATCACGCTCGTCCATAGTCAAAAGCGTTGACACCGAGCCGAGAATTTCTTCGAACTTGCGAAGGCACAGATAGTTTTCGCGTCCCTTCAGCACGGCCACTTTTAAAAGTCCGTTGTAGAGTTCCTCGAGCATGGGAATTGTCTGCGTCAGGAGCTGGTCCTGCAAAGCCTTCGTCGCCGTGCTTATGAGAACGCGTTCTCCGGCGATAGCCTTGTTCGCGGCAGAGACCATATAGGCAAGCGTCTTGCCGGAACCTGTCGGAGCTTCAAGTACGCAGAGGCCGCCCTTGTACATGTTGCGCTCCACGACAGAAGCGAAATCCTGCTGATTTCTGCGTTCCTTGTAATTCTCGATACGTGCAGAAAGAAGTCCGTCAGCCTTGAAAAATTCGCTTACGCGAGGCGCCTTGTTCTTGGCAAGCGCTTCTACAGCGGGAGCCTCGGCAACGGCAAACGACGGCAGGGCGGCATCATTTTCGACAGCAAACAGCGATTCCCAATAAGAGCCCTTGGCGACCTTGGTCAAGGCGCCGGCAAGCCACGGATCCATGCCGCAGATTTTTTCGTAGGCCATCACGAAAAGGCGACCGCAGGCATCGGCATCAGGAAGCGCACGATGAGCACGACTGCGCTCGATATTCAATTCCTGCACAAGCGTATCCAGGCGATGATTCGGCACATTCTGGAATGCGATACGGGATATCGTGAGAGAATCCCAGACGGCATGATCGTCAAAAGGAATTCCAACTTTCGCAAACGTCTGCTTCAGGAACTTGGAATCAAAAGCCGCGTTGTGCGCCACAATCGGCAAATCACCGATAAACGAGCAAACCTTGCCTGCGATAGAAGCAAAATCCTCGGCAGTCTCCAAATCGGCCTTGTAAATTCCCGTCAGCGTTTCAATGAACGGCCTCAGTTCCGCCGAAACAGGCTTTACCAGGAAATCCACATTCTCCGTCGGCTGGCCATTTTCAAAGCGAACTAGGGCAACTTCGATGATTTCGTCCTTTTCGAAATCAAGACCAGTCGTTTCCAAGTCTATCGCAACAAATGCGGGTACGTTTGCCATCAAACTTCCTCCTCTCTAGCGTAACACCGGCAAATTCGGCATCAGCTGATTCAATATATTTTCTCCGTTCTTTATCTTCAGCGTATCTTGGGAGGTACGCCATGAAGAGCCAAAACGGAAGGGGAAAAGTGAACCTGCGTCAGGAACATCGCTCCCCCTTTTTACAAAATAATAGTCAATAATATAGCTGCCTTCGACCAAATCGTTTATCTCAAAGGTCCCAGAAGGCGAACATTCTGCCACATAGAACTTCCCTGTCTCTGTTGACTTCAGGCGTACGCGGGATCCGGGAAATGAGACCGGTATTCCGCCACCCAAAGAGGCAAGCTTGAGCTTGGGGACAGTTTCAAATTGCGTCAAGTAAGAATACTTTACTTCGATTACCGTATCACGGACGCCGTTGCTATCCGCCTTGGCAAGCGTCGTATCAGGCTTTCCGACAAGCACCTTTATCTTCGTATCCGTAGCCCATGGCTTTTCGTTTTTCAAAAGAAAGCGAATCGGGTCCACTCGTTCAACGGACACCTGAGCCGTATCTTTACCTTCGACCAGGTAGAACGTCTCCTGCATAGAGTCAAGCTTCGGCTTGTCAAATACAACCTCGACAGAATCATCGGGAAACACATACTTCGTCTTGGAAAGGACGAGCGCTTTCGAAACTTTGGACGGGAACGTATCGGCAGCCATTTCCTTCCACTCAATCTCAAGTTCATTCCGCGCTGTATCCAACATACGCAAAAGCGAATCCTTCGCAGAAGCGCAGGTGAATTTGTACAAGGTTTCATCCTTCGGCTTCGGGTCGAAATAGAACTGCGGATTTCCAGACGATGCAGCCAAATACGTCATACGCGGATACAGACGCTTACCCTCAGGTGAAGAAAGCCAGCAATTCGAGGTGTCGGCGAAAGCGGAATCAAAAAAGACCTTGCGCGTAAATTTCGCTTCGAGGATATTCGCAAAAGGCTGCGATACGGATTCCAGTTCCACATAGGACGTATCCATATCCGCAAGCGGAATCCACAACGTGTCCGTCGTCGAGTCCGCAAGAACCAGGTCCCTAAGCCAAATGCCAGCGAGTTCCGTAGAAGGTTCCAGCTTCTGGTTTCCGTTTCTGTCCACAAAGGCGACTACGCGATAGCGTCCGGGCTTTAAACCAGAGAGTTTGAAATTTCCGGCACTGTCGGTACTTGTCATGTAAAGCGGCGGTTCCTTCGTCAGCATGGGAAGCGAATCCAGCACCTTCGTGACTGTATCGCGGAACTTTTCCAAATAGCGTTTCGACTCTCGCGACTCCCCCATCAAGTAAAGTCCGACACTCGGGAAAGCCTTCTTGGAGACAAGCGAATCGAACATCTGCACGCGCCCTGTGAGCGAAAGCGAATCAATGACGGCGCCTGTCGAAAACACAAGCTGGAACGGCGACGCAAGCGTGTTGCCGCGCAAATCCTTGACACCACCGGAAAATGTCATCGTATAAGTCGTACCCGTATCGAGTTCCGCACGGGAATGCACTTCCAGCGTCTTGCCGGAGACTTCAAATTTCAGCTTCTTTTCTATCGGAGGCGAAATGGAAACTGCACCACGGGGAATGCTCGCGTTAATCCATTCGTCAAATTCCAGTTTCACATAAAGTTCCGTCGGATGATTCGTCGAATTCGGCGCCGGGTACACGCCTGCTACACGCGGAGGAAGCTTGTCCTCGGGGCCTCCCGAAGGAGCCACCTGCGTAGCGCAGGCGAACAGCAGAAGGCACCAAGCCAGGACGTATGCAAAAGACGAAACTTTCATCAACTAATCAATCAAACTGATAACTTTGCCTATACGGGTCCAGCGGACTCTGAACGGGATGCGCCACCAGGTGAGCGGATTTCCAAGCGAGAACTTCTGGTCATCATTCTCGAACGAGAAATAAATGATGAAAGCCTTCGCGCGGATGTTGCGCAGCGAGACAAAGCCCCAGTAGCGGCTGTCCGCAGAATTATCGCGGTTGTCGCCCATCATGAAGAACTGCGGCGTCTGCACCACGTAACGGTCAATCTTTTCAGACCCAAGGTAAAGCGACCTGCGGATTTCGAACTTCGACGTTTCCACCGGGGTAGCGGCAGAATCGGCCACGGAATCGGCGGCGGGAACATTCTGCGAGGGCGAGTTCAAACGCTTCACATTGCTTTCTACATCCTGGAGCAGCGAACCTTCAAAGGCGATATAGCTCACCGGACGCGTAAAGCCGCTGTTCAGCTGCGGGTCATGCGGATCAAGCATCGGCAAGAACGCAAGTTTCGACAGTTCCTTGAAATAGGCGAACGGCATGCGACCTTCCACAGTGTCGCCCTGCGTCAAGCGGTGCTGGATGACCATCTGGTTTCTCTGAAAGAGAGCGTTCAGCGCAAGACCGCGGTCATTTTCCACAGGAATCCTGAACTTTTCAAAGACGTAGTTGTTGTCTTCCTTGCCATCACGAAGGAGCGAAAGATCCAGGTGCACCGACGAATCCGGATTTTCCTGCGCAACTATAGAACGCAGCCACCAAAGCATGTTGAGCGACATGGAGTCCACATACAGCGTATCCCCGACCGAGGGCACAACGAAAGTCTCCCTTTCATCCCTCGGAGAGCCCGTGCGCAAGCTGGCCGTCCACTTGCCAAGCGCAGGGAGAGAATCCTGCCGCACGCCGTTCACAAACAGTTTGCCACGATGCACAGCGACTGTATCGCCACTCACCGCGACACAGCGCTTGATATAGTCCTTCGGACCATCCGCATAGTGCACCAAGTGCGGCTGGCCATCCTCCGGGGCATGATCCCAGTAGTAGTTACCGAACATCAGCGCATTGAACAGATGCGTGTAGCGAGACGGATTGTTATCCGGATACTCCGGTTCGCCCGGGTAGCGGAAAATCACGACATCGCCAGGCTTCGGTTCCGTGTAGCCCGGGAACTTCTGATTGCTAAAGGGAATCGGGGATCCATAAGTAAACTTGAGTCCTAGGAGGAAGTCCCCAACTTTCAAGGAATCTTCCATGGAACCACTCGGAATCTGGAACGCCTGGATGACATACTGGATGACAATCAGTGCTAGTAGAACCGGCACGATAATTTCGCGCGTAATAGACTTCAGGAATTTCTTCACAGAAATTTTTGCAGGTTTCTGCTCCATCATATTTTCCTATTAAAGACTGCGAACCTTCTTCACAAAATTTCTACTGACCAAGAGCTGCGTTCTGTTCTTGTCGCGCAAGACGACAGTCAGGCGACTAGCCTCGGACTTGCGGATTTCGCCGATGTAGTCTATCGCCACAAGGTGCGCCCTGTGAATACGGACGAACTGGCGCGGATCCAGCTTCTTTTCCAAATCGACAAGCGGCGTATCAATGACATACTGGCGAGAGGAAGTATAAGCTGTCGTATATTTATCCTCGCTCTGGAAGCGAATGACTTCGTCCACGTTCACAAGCAAGATGCGATCGCCAATCTTCACCTGGATACGCTGTAAATAGGAACCGCAGGACTGCACCATGGAACGGAGCTTGTCCCAGGAAAAATCCGCAGGAAACGGTTCAACGTCCGAAGCAGGCATCCACTTGCGAAGCTTGATTACAGTCGCTTCGAGGCGTTCTGCATCGATAGGCTTCAGCAGGTAATCGACCGTGTTCTCCTCGTAGGCGCGAAGCGCAAAGTTCTCATAAGCCGTCGTAAAGACAATCAGAGGAATGTCGTCTTCATCCAGATTACGCAATACTTCGAAAGCGTCCATATCCGGCATCTGGATATCCAGGAACACGACATCCGGATCAAGCTTCTGAATCTGCTCAATCGTCTGGATACCAGACGACGCTTCTCCAATCACCTGGATTTCGGAAGCATAAGGTTCAAGCAACGAGCGCATACGCACGCGGGCAAGGGGTTCATCATCAGCAATCAATGCAGTAAACGGCATCTATTTCTCCTCTTGAACATTCTTTTTTTCATAAATGCGCATGAGTTTGACCTTCAGGCCATCCCCATCTTCGTATTCCGTGCCGGCCCCCGTCAGTAGGACCAGGTTGCCAATGTTTTCCCGCTTAAAATCCCATCTCTTTTTCGGGGAATCAAACACAACGGAAACTAAGCCATTCGAAACGGAATACTTGCCATGCAGCGTGTCGGCATGCACCGAATCCGTAACGAGAGTTTCCACCACATTTGCAACACTATCATTTTCGAGTCTCATGCGAACCAGGTGCGCCTTGCACTCATCGCAAGGCATGCGCCCCGAGTAAAGTCCGGCAACACTGGCAGGAACCTCAATAGGCGGTAAATCAGGAAGCGGTTCCGTCTTCTCCTCGGAACAGCCCCACCAAAAGCCACACAGCGCTAATGCATACACAAAGGCATTTTTCATGCCTACAATCTAAAAAATTTAGACCAACATCAAAAGAAATGCAAATCAAAATCCAGCGGAATAAACCAGTCTAAAGCCAACTGACGTACTTGAATAAGACGGAGCCTTCTTATCGCGTTCATCAGGAGCGATCAATTTTACCTTGTCTGCCCAGCCGCCACCACGCAAGCAGCGATTGTCTCCAGATTTCGGCCCCGTGTAATTCTTGACATCATTCACAGGAAGAGTGCCGTACCAGTCATTTACCCATTCAGCCACATTTCCGGCCATGTCGTACAGGTAATACGCACTGGCCTTCTTTTGAGCAACTTCAGAAGGGCCTTTACTTTGTCCATAATAAGCGTAATCGGAAGCGGATTCAACACCCCAATAATACGTCGAGGAAGTTCCTCCGTGAGCCGCAATTTCCCATTCCATTTCCGTTGGCAAGCGAATCGCCTCGACCTTGTAGTTTATCTCAAGTCCATCCAGGAACGAATTTTTACCGACCGACTTGTACACATACGCAGTATCAAGCCCCACCTTCTTGGAAAATGCGTTACAGAAAAGCACGGCATCGTACCAGGACACATTCACCACCGGGTACTTGTCACCGGAATAGGGCTGACTGGGCATGCTTCCCATAGCGCGAACATAAGCTTCCTGCGTCACTTCCGTCGCCGCAATCGTAAACTTGTCCACACTGAACTTCGTCACACCGCGCGTCAAGGACATAGCGGGAATCTGCACCCACTGGAACATGTTGTACAATTCTTCATCCACCGAAGGTTTTTCCTTAGCTGAGGAGGAGGACTCCGGATTCTTGCCGGCAGAAGACCCTTTGCCTGAATTACCGTGACTGAGCACGGGGCCTACAGTAACATCGTCGCCACTCGCTGTACATGCAGCAAGGATAAATGCACCTGCGACACACATCAACATCATCTTCGACTGTTTCATTTACCCCTCCTGTTAAAGGTTTAGCGGACAACACCTATGCGATACAGTTTCTGTTTCGTCTTGCCGTCAGCAAACTTCACCTTCAAGCGAGCCGTATAGACATCGCTTCCAAGTTTCGTCAGGTCCAGACGCTCCATCTGGTTGCGACCAGCGACAACATCGGAGACACTAGTCTTGAAGACGCACAAGCCCGTGATGTCGAAAATTTCCAAATTGACTTTTTCTGCCGGAGCGCCAATTTCAAAGCGCACTTTCGCATTACCCTCGCGAACCGGATTCGGGAAGATGAAGAACTCGGAAATCTCATCCTTCGCCTTGACCGCCTTTACATCATCAAGGAGAGCGGCGTCAAAGTAACCGACGCGATCATCGCCACCAGCGGGAAGCGTCCAGGCGCGCGGAGACTTTTCGGCATTCTTCGAAGCCTTGCTCAGGCGGAATGCGGAAGCATAATCCCTATGGAAGGCATACAGCTCCGGTCCCTTGTTCTTGTCGGACTTCAAGGCATCCGTAACATAGATGGACATCGGGGAAATAGTCACCGAGGAATCGAGGTATTCAAAATTTCCCGCCGCTATGGGGAATCCGTCCGTCACCATTTTCGCCTTGCCCGTATAGGCGTATACAAGTCCATCACTTGACGGCACCAGGATTTCGGGAGATTCATCGCCGGTCACATCGACAAGCAGCGGATCGCCAAAACCTAGCACGGGAGAACCGCGGTTAATTTTTACAGGGAAGCCCTGGAGAGGCATACCGAAACGGTCAAGCGCATATACCAAATTGGCGCCGACAAACACAACCTCAGGGTAGCCGTCGTTATTCACATCACCAAGCGCCATTCCGGACAATTCACGCACAAGAATTGAATCAAGCAAGGCGCTTCTGCTGTAGCTGTACTTCCACGACACATCGCCAGAAGACTTCACAGCAGCAACGGAACCGTCACTTCCAAGAACAATAGCCTCATTTACACCGTCACGGTCCATGTCGAGGCATGCAACGCGGAAACGAGCGTCATTCATCTTGAGATTTTTCTCGAAACCATCCGACAAGGCGCCATTTGCAAAATTCGCAATATAAAGTCTGCCGCCTTCACCGACAAGCGCAAACTTCGCATTATTTTCATCCTTGCAGTAGGCCATGTCCTGAACGACAAAGTCATCATCCAGTTCGAAACTGACAAGTTTCTTTTTGAGTCCATCCTCATCAAAAGCAACATTGTAGACAGAGTTTCCAGCGACAAACCAGGCGCGATTGTCCACAAGCATCGGTCCAACAGAAGCGTCCATCTTCAAGTCCATCGCATCTTGCATGGGAATCATCCCCGACGCAAGCTTCGTATGCACAAGTCGATTCTTATGGAGACTCAGCACATTGTGGCCATCGCCCGCAATACCGACCAGCGGACCGTAGCTCGGACCGACACGGTAGAGCGGCACCATCTCCTCGGACTGATTCAGCGAAACAGTCTTTTTTGCAACGGACGTATCGGAGGCAAAAAGCGAATCACCAAGCGCACCCATCACCTGCAACGTTCCATCTTCTGCGGCAAAGACAATCGCCTTTTCATCGGAATTTTCGCTGGCATAATCCACGAACACGGCGCCACGGGAAGCACTTGCAAGGCCCACATTCTTCGGAAGCTTGCTTCCTTCAATGCTTCCGTCGTCAATGCTTATGGTCACAGAAATTTTCAACGAGGCGAAATTCATGACGCTATCGCCGACAAAAGCGTTGGAAGTCTTTTCGATACGAGCGTCCTTCGGCACATTGACCGAAATCTTCAAGCCGGTGTAACCGCCGAACGTCGTTGCCGTATTGGCATAGCCCGTTGCACCGATGGTTTTCACAGTGTCGCCGACAAGCTTGAACTTTTCGCCCTTCTTATTCTCGAAACGCAAATGCGGAAGCAAATCGGCGCCGCTACCATAATCGTAAACCTCTTCACCAATCGCATTCTTGAACGTCTTGCCCACACTCAATATTCCGTCAGCTTCCACAAGCGAAAGGCCAAACTGATGATCGCGGACATTATCATCGCCCCAAGCGTTCGCAAAGCCATATTGCAATGACTCGCGCAAATACCACTCGTTCACCTTCCACACGACAATGCCGCTTGCAGGAATCCCGGCGTCATAGGAACTCGCACCGAGAATAAGACCACTCGCCTTGTCCAAATTGCGCTTGAGCTTACCCTCTTTTCCTTCTACAGGAACGCTATCTGCAAAAACGACATTCAAACTGTCCACAAGGACCTCAATCGTTTCGACTTCGTCATTTTCGCTAGCCTCGCCAGTGTAGACACGCACCAAGCCATCCTTGTCCAAGGAGCGCTGGCGGTTTTCAATCAGCAGGTATTCGCTTCCGCTCAGCGGAACTTTCACCACCTCGGTTCCAAGACCGCTACCAGCCGCAGCGATTTCCACCGTGACGCTGTTTCCTGCCGTAGGGCGCACTTCTTTTACATCGCTCCAGCCCATGTAGACGCGTTCCCAAGCCGCAGGAAGCGAGGGGAAAAAGCCATTGCCAGAAGCAAAGCCACCAGCAAAGTCCATCAGGTCATACGATCCCAGACGAGAAATTCCCTTCGCCACATCGTAAGTGTAAGGGAGACCAAGCTCACGACCAATCTGCGTCACAATGAAGCCGTTGATACCCCAATTGAGACCATCCTGCGAAGCAGATTCACTTACCACCATCATTGAAGTAAGCGTATCGACTGAAGCATCCTTGAGCGCAAGTCCCCGAACGGAATCGCGTTCCACAACAGTATAGTCAAGAGCAGTATCCAAATAGACCCAGTCATTTGGGGAGATGAAGGCGTCCATGAAGTCACCCGGCGTATCCGCCCCCTTTGTCCCCATACTTCCGCCATCGACAAGTCCACTCGCACCGGCATGAGCAATCATGAAGGCACGTCTCGTATTCGAGCTCGTCGGAAGCGGCTTTTTGAACGGAGAATCATCAGATTCATGCGCCTCCATAACAGCGTCATACACAAACCGCAGATAATCACGGCTGCGAGCCTCTTCGAACTCGGCCATCTTTTCGCCTTTCATTCTCTCGGTGCGATTGTAGTCAATCATCTGCTTGTCGAGCTTATAGGCCTTTCCGTCTTCGGGGAATACCTTCGACTTGATGACAAGTTTACCGCCGCTTGCCGCATTAAAGTAGGCGTTCGCGAAATCAAGATGCTTTTTCCAGTAATAAACCGAGCCTCTACGACCAGACGGATCCAGGCTCACAGTTGTCGTATCGGAATCAAACAAGCCATTCCCCGTCGTTAGCGAATTGTCCGGAGACTCCTTCTGGAATTCCACACGCAGCACATAAACTTCAAGGGTATCCACAGCATGAGCCGCAGTAGAAAGCCAAACCAGCAAAGGCAAAAGAAACTTTTTCATACAAGTACCAATCTACAAATTCATCAATCTATTTGTTTATAACTTTTCGGGATATTCAGCCGCCAAACGCCCGAACTGAACTCTTTTTTGCGCACCACTCTCTTCACGACAATACTCAAGAAGAACTTGCCATCCTTTTCAAAAGTAATTTTCGACGGAATCTCCACCCCGCCCATCTCCTTGAAATTTTCAAAATGCAAGCGCTCATCCTTGCCGTCACGTCCCATTCGCGAAAGCCACAGAATCTTTCCTCCAGCCGTAGCGAACTCGAATAAGCGACCGCTCGGTTCGGCGGCCTTGACAATATGCAGACCGGAGGAATCACGGGAGGACTTTTCCTCAAATTTTTCAGGCAGAAGGATTCCATCGAACAAGTCGGCCACCTGGTGAATATTCACAAGCGGAAGCGAATAGTTGCTCATGAGCCCCACCATGTAGCCCTGCCCCTTCACGTAAAGTTTCTCCGTCGGGAAACTGACGCGCCATGCATCGGACGTCCAAAGCATCGAGGCAACCCCGATACCAAGCGTTCCAGTCAGTTCAAGCCTGTAGCGCAACCCAGGGACAGAGAACAGCATGGCATCCAGCTCCTGCTTCTTGCCGTCTTCAGCAGCAATTGTCAAAAGGAACTTCGCACGAAGGCTATCCCTTACAGAGCCGCCATCCGCCGAAGCAAGCCTCGAAGAGGATTTTACACCAGCGCAGCCCGAAAAAAAGAGCGACACGCCTAGAATCAGTAAAACGGCGCATCGCACGAGAACTTTGAACTTGGCGATAGACACAAAGACCTACTTCCCACCGTTCAAAAATTTGAGCGCTTCCGGATGGTTTGGCTTCAGCTGCAACAGCCTCTTGTAGGATTTTTTCGCATCAGCATCCATGCCAAGGGCGACTTGAATTGCTGCCAAATGTTCCCAATAGACATCGTCATCGCGCATGTACTGGGAACCAATCGCAAGCATCACCTCGTATGCCTCCTGGAATCGTCCCAGGCGGTAGAGTCCCCAAGCCCTCGAATCGAGGAACGCATCGGACGGAGTCGCCGACTTGTCCATCTCAAGAGCTTCGAGAACCATCTTGAGTCCCCGTTCCACTTCCGCGGCGGACCTGTTCAAGTCAATCAGGGTATAGCCGTAGTAATTCAGCGCAACTATCCGTTCGGGAAATTCCGCAACAGGAAGCTTCAGCAGCTTTTCAAAGATTTTGAAGGATTCCTCGTAGCGCTTCAGACGCTCCAAGTTCATAGCCATCATGTAAAAGCCATGCCAATACGCGGTATCTTTGGCAACAAGCGTATCCAGCAACAATTCCGCCTTGACGCGGTTTTCGCGCGCCATCGCCATCTTGCGTTCGTCGGACTTCTTGCCCTCTTCAATAGATTGCGATTCCATCAAGAGGATTTTCGCATAGAGGTCCATGAACTGACGGTAGCTCAAATCCGCCTCGACCTTCATCTGCTCAAGCGTTGCAGAATCCACGACCCCTTCCACAGGCGTCCAGTTCTTCCACGCAGCCACAAGTGAATCGAGCATGCGATAGGCTTTCGCGTATTTTTCAGCGACGCCATAAGTCGAGGCCAACAGCAACTTAGCGCCCCCCGCCGTAACGGAATCCGCCTTCTCGGCAAACTTGACCGCATCGTCGCTGCGCTTTTCCTTGAACGACAACGACACCAGACTGCGATAAGCGCGTACTTCCTGTTTCGGCTGACCGCTCAAGCGATTCAGGGCCGCATGCAAATGCACCTTCGCACTGTCCAGTTCCTCAAAATCATTCTCATAGCCGCCCAGCATGTTCAAGACGACCGGAGTATTCACTCCATCCTCATAATACTTCTTCTTAAGGAAAGCAAAGGCAGAATCGACGCTCTTTTCCGCAAGGACATTCGCAATCAGCGTCACCATATTCTCGTCATCTGTCGTAGAGCCCGTAAGCGTATCGGCGATATCTCTAGCCTCTTGCATACGCTTTTGCATCACAAGGCCGCGAAACGCCTGCCACAGCAGCTGCTTATCGCCATTCGCTCCGTGCGCCTTGCTGAAAAGATCAACTATGGACGAATCGCGATTCAAGTTCACCAGCAATTCCAGCTGACGCTTGAAAAGCGCAGTCATGTAATTCACCCTGGGCAAAAGAATGTCGTATACGCGCACCAATTCCTTTTCATCGTGAAGCGATTCGAGGAATAACGTGTAGTCGTACAAGAGAGCCATGTCCTGGTTCTTTGACGAATCCAGAGCCAAGTTGAAATACTTGCGGCAAGAATCCAGTTCCCCATGTTTTGCATAAAGGCGGGCCAACAAAGCAAACTGAGATTCAGTCACCAAGCCCTTGAGACCAGAAGCCTTTTTCGCCTGCAAAAAGGCAAGCGAATCCGAGCCGCGCATAGCAAGCTTTTCGGCAAGGGAAAAAGCCAAAAAACGGTTTGTGGAATCGGCTTTATAGGCCTCGCGCAGCATAAGATAAGCCATTTCCATATCGCCGCGCATTTCAAGTTCCGTAGCCTTGATATAGTAGCCATGGGAAAGTTCCAAATCAGGCTTAGGCTCCGAAATTGCCGAAGCCATTTTTTTCAAGGCCAGAGAATCAGTGGCATCCAGTACCGCAGTTGCAGGTTCATTCTTAGCGGCTGTAGAAGCACAGCTACACAGAAACGCAGAGACAAAAAACAGCGCTAGCGCAAGAATCAACCTAGGCATCAACTAATCCGCAATAATAAAATTCACCTTTGAACCCGGACGCAAATAATCGCCATACTTCGGGGATGTTTCTATCACAGTTCCCGGACGAACGCCTTCTTCGTCGGCCTTCTGCCGCTTGATGGATCCCACCCTGAAGCCAAGCTGGTCCATTTTCGGATAAACTTCATCCAAAAGAACACCTTCAAAATTCGGCAAGAGAATGCGTCCAGTCGTCTTACCCGCCGAAATGACCACGTTCACGGTATCGCCCACGCGAACCGTATCGCCGCCCATCGGCTCCGTGCGAATCACGACGCCACGGGGAATGCTCTGGTGCGCCCCCTGAATAACGTCGCCTTTAACAAGACCTGCACGTTCAAGAGAAATATCCGCCTGCTTCTGGCTTTTTCCTCGAAGGTCAGGAATAGCGACTTTTCTAAGTCCAAGGCTCAAGGTCAGCCTCACTGTACGGCCAATTTTAGCAACACGTCCAGCCTTCGGCATCTGCACGAGAATCCTTCCCGCAGGCACCTGCATGCTGTAACGACCATCCTCGGACAAGCCAAACTTGAAACCAGCCGCGGTCAGGGCAGCCTCGGCTTCCTCCTGCGTCATGCCTTCTACATTCGGGACCGTTCCCGTATCGGCAAAGGCACCAGCAAAAGTCGGCATCAAGAGTTTGTCAACAGCAAAAACAAGAGCTATGACAACAACAACCCAAATAATCAAAGCCTTGAAGAAAGCCGTATGCAGAAACTTTATCCAAAGCGATTTTATTTTATTCATAACAAGCCGAATTAACCTTTAGAAGCGCGTTCCTGAAGGGCGCTTTCGTCAAAGATGACAATATCCTTGCCAGTCATAGCAATCGCATTCGCCTTCACAAGAAGAGAACAGATGCGACTCACCGTCTCGCGCGTCGTGCCGGACATGTCGGCCAGCTGCTGCTGCGTCGGGCGATTGTGAATCACCGTCACCATTTTTCCGTTGTCCGTATGGATGCGCACACCGCGTTCCTGCATCAAGTTGAGAAGCGTACCGGCAACACGCCCGCTCACGGACATCGTCGAAAGCGACCCGATTTGGCGGTTCGCCTTGCGCAGACGCTTGCTGAGTTCACTCAAAAGTCCCATCGCAATTTCCGGAGACTGGCGAATCAGCTTCAGGAACGGTTCACGATGAATAATGAGCAGCTGAGCATCCGTCACGGTGCGAACAGAAGCGGACCTCGGCTCGCCGTCAATCAGCGACATTTCGCCAAAGAAATCGCCACGCTCCAAGAAGGAAAGAATGGTTTCTCGACCATCGGCGCCTGTCATGTAGACCTGCACAGAACCCGATGCAATCAGATAAAGAGCCTGTACGGAATCGTCTCCTTCAAGAACAACCGTTTCATCACGATTGAAATTTTGAGGGACCACCAAGTCCGCAATCATCTCAAACTGCTCATCGCTGAATTCAGAGAAGAGATCGACACCCTTCAACAATCCAATGATAACTGAGGAATCCATTCTTATACCCCCTGTTTAGATTTTACTCCAAATCGACAACGATACTCTGGTCGCGCTTTGCGCCAATAGAAATCATGCCAATCTTCACACCGACAAGTTCGGCCATACGATTCAAGTACTTGCGAGCATTTTCCGGAAGATCCTCAAGCTTGCGGCACTTGGTCGTATCGCACTTCCAACCCGGCATTTCCTCGTAGACCGGCACGCAACGACCGACCTTGGATAGCTGGTTCGGGAACATTTCAATCTTTTCGCCATCGCATTCGTAGTGAGTGCAAATCTTGATGGTATCGAAAGTATCGAGAACATCGAGCTTCGTAATGGCCAAGTGAGTAAGACCGTTCACGACAGCAGCCTTGCGGACCACCGGAGCGTCGAACCAGCCACAGCGGCGGTTACGACCGGTAGTCGCACCATATTCATTACCAATCTTGCGAAGGACGTCACCGGTTTCATCAAGAAGTTCCGTCGGGAACGGGCCATTACCCACGCGAGTGGTATAAGCCTTCACGACACCCACGACCTGGTCGATAGCGGTAGGACCGATGCCCGCGCCACAGCTTGCGTAACCAGCGACCGTGTTGCTGGAAGTGACGAACGGGTAAGTTCCCTGGTCCACGTCAAGGATGGTGCCCTGAGCGCCTTCGAACACGACGCGCTTGCCGGCCTTGATAGCCTTGTAAAGCATGTCGCTTGTATCGCGGACGAACGGCTTGATTTTCTGTCCGAGTTCGAGGTAATCCTTGATGACCACTTCCGGGTCAATCGGCTCGACATCGTACATAGCCTTGAATTCTTCGTTATGGACTTTCGCCATGGCTTCGACACGCGGGCGCAGTTCACGTTCGTCCATCAAGTCACCGACACGGACGCCGATGCGGTTCACCTTGTCACTGTAGCAGGGACCGATACCGCGGCCAGTCGTGCCGATAGCGGCCTTGCCAGCCTTCTTTTCCTTGGCCTTGTCGAGCGTGGAGTGGTACGGAAGCACAACGTGGGCGTTGTCAGCAATGAAGAGATGGCCTTCCGGCTTGATGCCCTTGGTATGGAGGTCCGCAATTTCAGCAAGCGTCTGGATGGGGTCCAGCACGACACCATTACCGATGATGCAGACCTTATCCTCATGCATGATACCGGACGGAATCAAGTGGAAGACGAACTTCTTGTCGCCCACTTCAACAGTGTGGCCAGCATTAGCGCCACCCTGGAAACGCACGATATAATCAGCATCGAGCGTTAAGAAATCAACAACCTTGGCTTTACCTTCATCGCCCCACTGGGAGCCGATAACTACACGATTTGCCATAATACCTTCGTTTATTGCTTTAATCACGAAATGGGATCCCCAAAGTATTTCTCTGGAGCCCTTTTTCGCTCAAAAGATAGTAAACGACCAAAAATTTTAAACTTTCCTTTTTTGCTACAAGGCGCTTTTAAGGGGAAAAAGGCGTAACGCTGCACAGAAGAGCAGAAGCAATTAACAATTAACAATTAACAATTAACAATGAACAATGAACACAAATGCGTAAGGCGAGTGTCGCGGCCGTGGTGGACGCTTTCAGCGTCCATGGCTTCGCTCACAAATAATCGTAAACAAGTTTACGATTGCTTGATTCGCTTGCGCATTGTTGCACGGACATGACCGAGGCCAGCATTTGGCACAAGAGCGAAG